>JALEGJ010000168.1 GCA_022763115.1 Aquisalinus sp. | reverse complement strand
TCGCACGGATATGGAGGGGTGGGAGAGTGGTTAAATCCACCAGACTGTAAATCTGGCCGCTATGCGTACGCTGGTTCGAATCCAGCCCCCTCCACCAGCCTTCGCTTGTCTTTGACAAGCTACGGCTTGGCAAGCCAATAGGCGCACGATTGACAATGAAGTCCTGAGTCGGCGAAGGCTGCCACGCCGTAACGCTAGTGGAGGCGGGCCTTGAAATATGTTTATATTCTGCAGAACGAGAATAACCGATACTACACGGGTATCACTGGTGATCTACCCAAGCGTTTAAGAAAGCATAATGCTGGCGAAGTGCCTCATACTTCGAAATACCGACCATGGCGGCTAGAGACGTACATTGCTTTTACAGACGGTCAAAAAGCAGCGGACTTTGAGCGCTACCTGAAGTCTGGCTCAGGTCGTGCTTTTGCCAAAAAACGCTTTTAGCGGTAGAACAGGCATTGATGAAATCACATAATCTATATATTGATGATTTTCCTGATTATGCGGGTATAGCACAATGGTAGTGCAGCAGCCTTCCAAGCTGAATATGCGGGTTCGATTCCCGCTACCCGCTCCAGTTACATGATTGTTACTCCCGGCGCAGGACAGTCTCGGTAATGAAACTGCCAAGAGCTGTCGGCTTGAAATTCGGCCTGACACTTTCCTGATCGTAATCAGTGGAAACCCAGTGAAGGAAGTGTTCTTCTGATGGCTCGACGCCGGCCTGTGTGGCGGCTTCCCGATACAGATCAAAAAAGTAATCCAGTATGCCGGTCTTGCCCTGTTTGACATGGCCATATTTGAAGGAAAGCTGTTCGAGCGCTTCATCCAGCGGCCTGCCTTCATAGAGAAAGAGATATAGCGCCGAGGCGATACCCGCCCGGTCAGCGCCGGACTTGCAGTGCAGAATGGCCGGATAGTCGATCCGCTCAAAGAGTTCCTTGATGCCGAAGACAAATTCTTTTGTCGGCGCTTCCCGGGAATAGGCCCGAAAGTTTATCAGTTCCAGACCAAGGCGCTGACAGGTGTCTTCTTCCAGAAAGTAAAAACCTTCCTGTTCGTCTTCCCGGCGCAGGCCACGCAGATTGATGACAGTCCTGATGCCCTTGGCGGCCCATGTCTCAAGGTCCGCCGGGGAGGGCTGAAATGTACGCCACATCTTGTCAGAGATCTGATGCGTGTTGTCGTAAACTTTGCGCAACAGCCCATGGTCGTCGAGCATCAGCGAGCGCCAGGCGCGGCTGCGCCCTTGCGGTGTCTGAAACTCTTCACGGGTCATGCGTCGCGGCATGGATGGGGTCCGCCTCAGCCGAGCTTGCCGTCGCCATCCGGGTCAAGGAAGCGATGCAGGTGCACGATAAAGTAGCGCATATGCGCATTATCTACGGTAGACTGAGCTTTATTGCGCCATGCCTTTTCGGCGGCCTGGTAGTTCGGGAATATGCCGACAACATCCAGTTCGTCCACATTGCGGAATTTTGCATCTTCCAGATTTTCCAGTTCACCACCGAAAACCAGATGCAGCAGTTGCTTGTTCAGGGTTTCACTCATGTTCGTCCTTTCAGATACTCAGCCAGCACGGAAAAATCACCCGGCAGGTGCGACACCCGCCCGAGTAGGTGGCTGTAGAGGTTTGGCCCCGCACAGACAAGGCTTCTCTGGCGGGGATCAATCCTGTTATAGGAAAATTTCTGGCCAATATGGTCGCTGACGATCGCACCGGCCTCCTCGGCGATCAGGGCACCGGGAGCTGCATCCCAGTCGCATTTTGGTAACAGGGTGATCATGGCGTCGAATTTGCCCGCCGCCACCAGCGCAAGGCGGTAGCTGGTCGAGTTGACCTGATCGATGTTCATGGGCGGCCATGGCGCGGGCCACCCCGGCAGGGCAAACAGTTGTTTGTGGGCAAGGACGGTGCACCCCTCGAGGTTTGATCGTCGGCTGGCGGTAATGGGCAGGTCGTTCAGCGTCGCGCCCTTGCCACGTTCTGCAGCAAAAAACTCGTCTGTCACAGGATTGTACACGGCGGACAGGATCGCCTTTCCCTCTTCGATCAGGGCAACACAAACGGTGAAATGGGGGGTACCGTTCAGGAAGGCGCGCGTACCGTCTATCGGATCAACAATCCACGTGCGGCGTGCCTTTAACCTGTGCCGATTATCTGCGCTTTCTTCTGAAAGAAACCCATAATGTCCGCCATGTCTGACAATCAGTTCTTCATACAGAATGTCATTTGCTGCATGATCAGCCTCACTGACAGGGCTTTCATCATCCTTGTGCCAGTGATGGCTGGCAAGGCCAAAGCGCGCCAGCACTTCCGCGCCAGCCTCCCGAACGGCCCTGTTCAGAATTTCCCTGTCTCTGGCAAGGTCAGCTGCCGGCAATGGTCATGTTCTCTACACGCAGGGTGGGCGACGAAGTGCTGCCCTTGAAGACAAGATCATTGGCCGGGGTCAGGCGGGCAAACATCTCATGCAGGTTACCTGCAATGGTTATCTCACTCACCGGATGCGTAATCTCGCCGTTCTCGATCCAGAAACCGGAACAGCCCACGGAATAATCGCCGGTGTTCTGGTTGACCTGTGGTCCGAACATATCGGTCAGATAAAGGCCGTTTCCCGTTTCACGCAGAAGCTCTTCGAGGGACAGTTGGCCGGGTTGCATGAAGAAGTTCGTTGTCCCGGCACCTGGCGGGCCGCTGGTGCCGCGCGTGGCCCGACCATTCGTTTCCAGTTCCAGTTGTCTGGCGTGTGCGGAGTTCAAAAGCCAGCAGGTGAGGCGACCATTTTCGATGATGTTCAGTTTTTCGTTTACAACGCCCTCACCATCAAAATGGCTGGAGCCAAAGCCACGCTTTCGGAACGGATCGTCGATGACGTTGATGCCCTCGGGGAAAATCTGTTCACCCATCTTGTCTTTCAGAAAACTGACACCGCGGGCAATCGCACCGCCATGGATCGCGCCTGCCAGCTTGCCCAGTAGCGAGCGTGCAAGGCGCTGTTCGAAGATAACCGGCGCCGACTGGCTTTCCAGCTTTTGCGGATTCAGCCGTTTGACGGCGCGCTCTCCCGCCGAGCGGCCAATTTCTTCAGGTGATTTCAGGTCTGACAGATGCGTGGCGGCGTCATAATCGTAGTCGCGCTCCATGCCGGTGCCTTCTCCTGCCAGCACTGAAACTGAGAAAGAGTGACTGCCGCCAGTGCTCTCGCCATAAAAGCCATGGCTGGTGGCAAACCAGGAGGTGCCAGAGCCATAACTTGCGCCAGCCCCGGAAGAATTGGTAACGCCCTCGACAGCGCGCGCAGCGTCTTCACAGGCTATCGCCGTTTCTTTCAGCTTTTCTGTGGCAGGTTCCTGATGATCGAAAAGGTCGAGATCCTCGAAGGGGCCTTTTGCCAGACGGTCTTCCGGCGCAAGGCCGCACCATTTGTCTTCCGGCGCTGCCCGCGCCATGGCGACGCAGCGCTCTGCGGCCTCCTTGAGCGAAGCCGGGGAGAAATCGGTCGTAGAGACAGATGCCTGTTTTTGGCCAATGATGACGCGCAAGCCGAGGTCCCGGTTCTCCGAGCGCTCCACTTCCTCGACAGCACCGAGCCGGACAGAGACCGAGTTGGAGATGCTTTCATACATCAATGCATCTACCGCCTCGGCTCCGGCGGCTTTGGCGCTTTTAATCAATGTATCGAGGATGTCTTGCGGATTATTTTGCGAATTATTTGTCATGGGCATGACAGATAAGCTGGAACCGAAGGGCTGGCAATGTCGCCTGAGGCCAAAATACACGAAACAGTCGCCGCAGAGCGCTATTCCGGCTATAAGCGAGCGCAACATGGCGAGGTGGCGGGATGATGCGGCTATTAAGTAGAGTATTTGTAGGGCTGCTGGCGTGTGGTTTTTTACCCGTCGCAGCGCAGGATCTGGAAACGGTCATTCGCGAAGATGCCGACAGGGACCTTGATCGTGACGACTGGGAAGTTGAGGCAGGCCTTCTGGCCGCGGCAATCCAGGACTTTCCCGGTTCGAAAGCCCTGCAGGGAATGGCATTGCCCTATTTCTATCTCGAGTACAAGGATCGCTGGTTCGCGCACCCGACCAGCGGGGTAGGGTATTATTTCAAAAATGACGGCAACGAGTTTATTTCAACGTCGCTGACCTATCTGCCGGGGCGTCAGGAAGACGAAGCCGGTTTCCTCAACGGTCTGGGTGATCTTGATGGCGGCATCGCGGCGCGCGCGGCGGCTCAATTCGACATGACATATTTTGTGCTCGGTGGGTTTGTGACGCATCAGGTAACCGGTGACGACACCGGCACAGAGGCGACGCTTTACGCTGCCACACGCATCAAGCCTTCAGAGAACTTCCGCATTTTCCCCACATTGCGCGTGGCGTGGGCGGATGAGGAGCGCCAGCAGGCGTTTTTTGGCGTGACACCGGAACAGGCCGCTGCTTCTGCCTTTACAGCGTACACGCCAGATGGAGGTGTTCGCTCTTATGGCCTTCAGCTTCAGGCGCTTTACGACCTGAATGACCGTCTGCGCATTGCCAGCCAGGCCAGTTGGGATATCTTGCAGGAGGACGCAGCAGACAGCCCGATTGTTCAATCGGAAGATCAGTATTTCTTATCACTCGGTCTGATCCGAAAATTTGACTAGAGGATAGTGTTCATATGAGACTTACCCTGACCATTGTAAAGTATCTGGTATTTGGTCTGGTGGCGCTTATGCTTGGCGCTTTCCTTGCCACCACACATCTTCTGGATCGTGCAGCATCTTATAGCGATGACGCAAACTGGTTTGATAATGGTCGCGGTATTGATGCCGCAGAGCATGTTACCATTGGCGGTATCGATCAGTATATACGCATCAGAAGTCGTGATGCTGACAATCCGGTGATGCTGGATCTGCATGGTGGTCCCGGCTTCCCTCAGTCGCCATGGACCTATCGTTATCTGCGCCCTCTGACGGAATATTTCACACTGGTGGAATGGGATCAGCGCGGCACCTTGCGCTCTCCGGTACCGGATGAACTTTTGCACACCATGACCTACGAGCAGATGGTGGACGACACAATTGAGGTGATCGAGCATCTGCAAGAAACGCTGAATACGGACAAGGTTATTCTGGTTGGTCATAGTTGGGGCTCCATGCTTGGTATTGGTGTCATCAAAAAACGCCCTGATTTGATCCACGCTTATGTTGGTGTGGGGCAGGCTGTAGCCTGGAACAGGAATTTTGATGAAACGCAGCGCCTCCTCATGCTGGCTGCCGAAGAGGCTGGCGACGAGGAAACGCTTGAAGCACTGAGGGAGATACCAAAGGAATGGCCACCGGAGGAGGATGTGGCGGCATTCTTTGAGCGTGTTCAAAGCATTCAGACTCATATGGTCAGATATGGCACGTCGCTGCACGCTTCTAAAAGCAACGACATTTATCAGTCTGAAATCGTGCTGGAGAATCTTGCTTCACCGGAAGTCAGCCTGCGGGAAGTTCTGGCGTTAATGACTGTTACAGACGCGGCAGCAGAGTTGGCTGCCGATCTCTATGGCCGGGATTTCCGTACACAGCTTGGATATGACTTCGATGTGCCGATCATCCTGTTTCAGGGAGACCATGACTGGCAAACACCCACGACGCTTGCGCAAGACTGGTTCGAGCGGATCAATGCGCCTTACAAGGAATATATCGCTTTCGAAGACTCTGCGCATTTCGTATTCAATGAGGAACCGGGGAAATACCTCGTTGAGATGATTGAAACAGTGCGTCCTTTTGCCCTTGCCGAAAATCAGGCTCAAGCTGAAACCCTGAGCTCGCAGAATTAGCGCCGCGTTGATGATTTGTTCCGTGCGCGTTTACTTTTGGCGCTTACTGCGATAGGTCTCCGGTACCAGTAACCAGAGAGTCAGCATGATTGAGTATCTGAACGATCTTCTGTGGAGTAAGGTTCTTATCTTCACACTTGTGCCGATCGGGCTGTATTTCACGATACGATCCGGGTTTGTGCAATTTCGTCATTTTGGCCGCATGTTCAGTGTACTGGGGCAGGGATTTGGCCATAAGGGTGACCAGCCCACGTCCTTTCAGGCGCTGGCCCTGTCCGTCGCTGGTCGCGTAGGGGCCGGTAACATTGCAGGTGTGGCTGTCGCGATTACGCTTGGCGGCCCCGGCGCGATTTTCTGGATGTGGCTGGTGGGTCTGGTTGGCATGGCCACCAGTTTCTTTGAATGTTCTCTGGCGCAGTTGTTCAAGGTGCGGGAGAAGAACGGCAACTTTCGGGGAGGGCCCGCTTATTACATCTCCCGTGGCCTGAAGCCATTGCTCGGGCCGGGGGCTGTTGGCCTTGCGGCAGTTTATTCCTTCCTTCTGCTGATTACCTTCGGGGTTGCCTTTGTTGTCCTTCAGAGTTTTGCGGTGACGTCCTCGGTCGAGAGCGCGTTTGGCGTGCCAAGAATAGCCTCGGGTATTGCCCTTGCCGTACTGATCGGCTTCGTAATCCTTGGCGGCGTCAAGCGCATCACAAAAGTGGTAGAAATTGTGGTGCCGGTTATGGCGCTTGGCTATGTGCTGCTTGTTACGTATGTGCTTGCTACAAATCTGACAGAGGTGCCTGCCGTTTTCGGGACGATTTTCACAAGTGCGTTCGGCCTGAACGAGGCTTTCGCAGGCGGGATCGGCGCTGCGATATTACAGGGGGTGCGGCGCGGGCTGTTTTCCAACGAGGCGGGCCTGGGCTCTGCGCCGAACGTGGCCGCTGTGGCTTATGTTTCCCATCCCGGTCAGCAGGGGATGGTACAGGCGCTTTCTGTTTTCATTGACACGATCATCCTGTGTACGTGTACGGCGCTTATTATCCTGCTCTCCGGCGTCGATATTACCGCCGTCGGGTCTGATGGTATCGTCCTGACCCAGACGGCGCTGGCAGATCATGTCGGGGACTGGGCAGAAGGCTTCATTGCGATTGCGCTGTTCCTGTTTGTGTTCTCGTCGATCATGTACAATTGCTATCTCGGCGAAACAGCTGTGGATTTTTTCATTCAGGACAACTCTGCTGTCGTCACAATCTATCGTTTGATCGCGATCGGTTTTGTTTTCGTTGGGGCGTTGCTGGATCTGGGAACAGTCTTTGGCTTTGCCGATGTTTCCATGGGGCTGCTGGCGGTTGTGAACCTCATTGCGCTGGTATTGTTATTCCCGATTGGATTACGCCTCATGCGGGACTTTGACGCCCAGTTGAAAAGGCGCGAACAGCCCGTCTTTGACGCCACAGATTATGCTGACCTTGATATAGACAGCACAGCATGGGTGTTGCAGTCAGAGGACGCTGAACGATTGGCGCAACGTCGTCAGTCTAGGGTCAGGACCCATTAATGTCGCCATTTTGGCGCAGTGAGGATTTGCGATGATTAGGAGAGTGAAGACAGACCGATTGCTAAGCAAACGCAGCTGTCTGAACGCAGGAATGGTTGCCCCCTTTCAAAAGTCTTCGACGACATTCATCGTAAAACCTCGCTGCGTCCCGAAGGGATCGGGCCAAATGGCCTTCTCACATCGTTGCAAGCCCTTGAAAGTAGCAATACTTCCTGCGACCTTGCGCCTTGTGA
>JALEGJ010000167.1 GCA_022763115.1 Aquisalinus sp. | reverse complement strand
TGGCGGGCAGGGAGGGATTCGAACCCCCGGGACGCGCAAACGCCCAACGGTTTTCAAGACCGCCGCTTTCGACCACTCAGCCACCTGCCCGATCAGAGGGAGGTGTCTAGCGCTCGCCAGCATTAAAAACAAGCCCTCAATGCGCTCTGGCAAGCGTGAAATGTGTTGCCGCTGGTTGGTTAACGGTCTGGTAAGGCATCTGAATGAAAAGTAAGCCAGTTTTATGATCTGGAAAGGTTGATGATGCTGCTTTCGTCCCGTCTTCGCCATGGCTGTCTTGCACTCTCTGGCCTGTTTTTTGTGGCCGCCTGTGCCTCGAACGATACGCTGCCGCCAGCGCCATCTTCCATTGCCGGCACCAGTGGGCAGCCTTCGGGCACGAATCCTTATGGCGAGGCAAACCCGCACCGGAAGGTCGGTAATCCTTACAAGGTTGCCGGCATCTGGTATTATCCCGAGGTGGACGAAGATTATGACGCCCAGGGCGTTGCCTCCTGGTACGGACCAAAATTCCACGGGCGCAAAACCGCGAATGGCGAAATCTTCGACATGAACCGGCTTACCGCCGCGCACCCGACATTGCCGCTTCCATCCATCGTCCGGGTGACGAATCTGGAGAACGGAAAATCCCTGAACCTGCGGCTGAATGATCGTGGCCCTTTTGCCCATGGCCGGGTCATTGATCTGTCCCGTGCGGCGGCTGAGGAACTGGGATACCGTCATGATGGTCTGGCGCGGGTCCGCGTTGAATATTTAGGTGAGGCCAGCCTTGACGACGCTATTTTGGCGCTTGGTGAGCCGGAGGCCTTCCATAATGGCAGGCTGGCGCGTGTCACCCACGCAGCCAGCGCCCAGGCCAACCCGCAATATGATACCGTCAGAACACGCATTGCCACCGGCCCGGAAATCACCGTGACAAAGCCGCTGGCATCCGAAGCAGATCTTGATGCTGCCCTTATCCAGGATGCCAAGATCGCTGTCGCCAAGGCCGAGCAGATGGTTGTTGAAACGGCGATCCCGGCAGAAAATCTGGCTGACGTCAGCACGATTGATCCACCTGTAGCCACAAAACGTCCTGTTTCCGTGCAGAATACGAAATCTGTCATGGAGACAGACAGTCCCGCCGCCGGGCGCTTCGTGGTTCAGGTTGCCTCTTTCTCCGCCCGCAGCAATGCCGACAAGGCTATTGCGCTTTTTGAGGACAATCAGCCCGTCCGCTCGCAACGCGCTGCAAAAACCGGCGGTGGTTGGCTATATCGCGTGCGTCTTGGGCCTTTCGCCACGAGAGAGGAAGCAGAAACAGCGCTTGATGATGCAAAAAGCGAAGGCTTTACGGACGCGCGTATTGTCCAGCTTTGACAAGCAATTTATAAGGAATTTTCAACCTAGCTTGTAAAGTTCCGGCACCATGCGCGCGCGTTTTGCGACTTTTATCCTTTTTGCACTTTTGAGCGTCTTTGCAATACAGCCCGCGTCTGCGAGCGAACGCTATTTCAGTACTAAAGCGACCCACGCGATCATCGTAGATGATGCAAGCGGCGTGGTGCTTTACGACAAGAACGCAGATGTGCCAATTCCGCCAGCTTCCATGAGCAAGCTGATGACGGTGGCGGTTGTGTTTGATGCCCTGCAAGACGGCCAAATCAGTCTTGATACAGAGTTCTATGTCAGCGAAGAGGCCTGGCGCCTTGGCGGCTCCAAGATGTTCGTGCTGGTGGATACGACGATCCCGGTGCGTGACTTGCTGAAAGGGATGATTGTGGCCTCCGGCAATGATGCTTGCCTCGTGGTTGCCCAAAATCTGACAGCCCCCATGGTTGGGCGTATTGATCATGAGAGCCAGCTTGCTGACCCGGCTGATTTTGTCGCCCTGATGAACCGGAAGGCCGCTGAATGGGGGCTGGCTGATTCCAGTTTCGCCAACCCGACCGGTCTGCCTGACCCCGGCCAGCGCATGAGCTTGCGGGATCTGGCGCGCCTGGCCAGACATATCATTCATACTTATCCGGAGTATTTTGAGTTCTTCCGCCTCCCTGAATTTACCTGGTCGGACATCACCCAGCAGAATCGTAATCCGCTGATCGCCGGATTTGACGGGGCGGAAGGTATGAAAACCGGCCACACGGAAGAAGCGGGCTTTGGGGTCGTCGGGTCGGCGACAGTCAATGGTCAGCGGCGCATCATGGTGCTGGCTGGCCTTGGCAGCATGAATGAACGCGTCAGTGAGGCGAACCGAGTCATGGGGCTGGCCTTCTCGGAGTTTGATACGCGCAAATTCTTCTCGGCGGGCGACATTGTGGGCGAAGCTGAAGTCTTCATGGGACAAATCGACACAGTGCCGCTGAAACTCAGGAATGATGTCTCTTATACCATGCACCGTCGTAAACTGGCTGGCGCCAGAGCAGAGCTTGTTTACACTGGCCCCTTGAAAGCGCCTTTGGATGCTAATCAGCAGGTGGCGGTTTTGCGTATTGAACTGCCCGGCGAGGAAGTTCAGGAGTACCCCTTGTTCACGAGCGAACAGGTGCGCGGTATCGGCCTCTTTGGCAAGCTGGCCGAAGGTGCGCGCGCGCTGCTGACACCGCCAAGTGCGGCTGATATCGAGTAGCTATGTCAGGCATTTTCATCACATTCGAGGGCGTAGAGGGGGCTGGAAAGTCAACGCAGATTTCACATCTGGCGTCCTGGCTATCGGATGCAGGCCATGAGGTACTGACAACCCGCGAGCCCGGCGGTGCACCGCAGGCAGAGCAAATACGTCAGCTGCTCGTTACCGGGTCGACGGACAGCTGGACAGATATGGGCGAGTGTCTCCTCATGAATGCGGCGCGGGCCGAACACCTGGCCCGAACGATCCGGCCTGCTCTTGATGCCGGAAAGACGGTTTTGTGTGACCGCTTCATGGACTCGACCCGAGCCTATCAGGGCGGTGCAGGCGGCATCGACATGTCAGCGCTTCTGAAGATTGAGGCTGCCGTTGTCGGGCCGATGGTCCCTGATCTGACGCTGATTTTCGACCTGCCTGTTACAGCAGGGCTTGAGCGCGCCCGTGTCCGGGGCGGAGAGGACCGTTTCGAAAAGAAAGGCGCGCAATACCACGAGAAAGTGCGCGCCGCGTTCCTTCAGATTGCAGAGCATGAGCCAGACCGCTGTCATGTCATCAACGCCGATCAGTCCCCGGATGATGTATCCCGGGACATGATCCGCTGTTTGGAAGCATGGCTGGCCGAAAGAGGGGGCTCATGACAGAAGAACAAGAGGACATACTGCCACCAAATGAGCGGCTCACCCTGACCGGCCATGATCGTCAGGAGAAATTCCTGCGTCAACTGATTGGCTCGAACACCCTCAGCAATGGCTGGATGCTTACCGGACCCGAAGGCATTGGCAAGGCAACACTGGCCTATCGTCTTGCGCGGGCGGTGCTGTCCGGGCCGGGCAGTTTCACCGATGAGGAGACTCTGGCCGTCGTCCCTGACACAAAGCCTGTCAGACTGGTTAACCAGAAGGCTCATCCGGACCTGTTCGTGCTGGAGCGTCAGTGGGATGAGAAGAAACAGCGCTATGCCACTGAAATATCAGTAGAAATCGTGCGTGACTTTATCGCTGATATGGGCCGCACGAGCGAGACAGGCAGGCGCGTTGCGATCATTGATTGCGCCGATGACCTGAACCGGAACGCCGCTAACGCGCTCCTGAAGGTACTCGAAGAGCCACCGAAAGGCGCGCTGGTACTGCTGCTCGTCAATGCGCCGGGCAGGCTGTTGCCGACGATCAAGTCACGCTGCCGCGCGCTCTCGCTCCAGCCACTGCCGGAGGAGACTGTCGAAACCTTCCTTGCCGAAGACGTAGGGCTTTCCCCCGATGAAGCGCGCAATATCGCAGGCATCAGCGGCGGCAGGCCCGGCTATGCGTTGCATCTCGCAAAGGGTGAGGGGCTGGAAGCCGCAGCGCTCGCTGATGACTTTATCGCAGCGCTTGAAACCAGGGCAGGCTTGCACGGATTTGCCGATAAACTTGCGCCAAAAGCTGCTGACACACTCTGGCGCAGTTTCCGTACAATCCTGCTACAGAAGATCAGCCAGCAGGCGCGGCGTATTGCCAGTCATGAGACGGTCGCGGATACATCACACCTTGCCACGGCATCGCCTGCCACCCTGGTGCGCGTTTGGGAAGAACTGAAGCGTCTCATCGAAACCGGCGACGCCCTGAATACGGACAGGGGGCAGCTTGTCCTCGCCATGGGCATTCGCAGCCGGGCCATCCTGAAAGAAGCGCTCTGATGCTGATTGACAGTCACGTAAACCTGCATGGCGAGAAGTATGAGGAAGATCTGCCGGAAGTTCTCCAGCGCGCCCGGGAGGCCGGCGTCGGGGCCATGCTCGCCATTTCGGACCGCCTCAGTTCGCAAGCGGCCATTCAAGCCATCAGCAACAAGCACGATAACATCTGGCATTCCGTCGGCGTCCACCCGCATCACGCCAAGGACTATTCTGATCTGACAGCGGCGCAACTGATCGAACTTGCAGAACAGTCCGGCGCGATTGGCATCGGCGAGTGCGGTCTTGATCTGTATTATGAGTACTCGGAGTTGAAGGATCAGCAGCCGGTCTTTCAGGCTCACATTGAGGCGGCACAGACAACACAACTGCCGCTCATCATTCATACGCGCCGTGCGGACGAGTACACGCAGGCCATGTTGACCGAAGCAAGTGCCGCGCAGCCTTTGCCACTGCTCATGCATTGCTACACTTCCGGCAAGGTGCTGGCGGAAAAGGCGCTAGAGCTTGGCGCTTACGTGTCTTTCTCCGGTATCCTGACCTTCAAGAAAGCAGATGATGTGCGCGAGATCGCGCAGATGGTGCCGCTGGAGCGCCTGCTTGTGGAAACAGACTGCCCGTATCTCGCGCCCGTGCCGCATCGCGGGCGGCGCTGCGAACCGGCCCATGTTGTCCATGTGGCGGAGAAACTTGCCGAGATTAAAGGCGTGAGCCCGGAAGAAATGGGACAGGTCACCACGGACAATTTCTTCCGCCTGTTCACCAGAGCAGATCGCGCGCAGGTGGCGGCCATATGAAGCTCCGTGCCATCATTCTTGGCTGTGGTTCTTCCGGTGGCGTACCCCGGCCCGGCGGTCCGGACGGGACGGGCAACTGGGGAGCCTGCGACCCTTCCGAGCCTAAAAACCGGCGTATGCGTTGCTCCCTGCTGGTTCAGCGCGCGCACGAAACAAAAGGCTGGGACACCAGCGAATTGACAACGGTGCTCGTTGATACCTCGCCAGATTTGCGCGAGCAACTGCTGATCGCAAAATGTGGTCGTCTGGATGCCGTTCTCTACACCCATGACCACGCCGACCAGTGCCACGGCATCGACGACTTGCGCGTGGTTGCCCTCAACATGATGAGCCGTGTGCCGACTTATGTTGACAAGGCAACCACAGGCAACCTGCTCACCCGCTTCTCTTACTGCTTCGAGCAGGCCCCCGGCAGCTATTACCCCTCCATTCTGGAACACCGGGAAATGCCGGAAAATGGCAGCACGGCGCAAATCGACGGCCCCACCGGCCCGATCCCGTTCACACCCTTCCTTCAGCATCATGGCAATGTGGATTCCCTCGGCTTCATCTTTGGCGGGCAGGGGGGCATTGCCTATTCCAGCGATGTCCATGAGTTGCCGGAAGAGAGCTTTCAACTTCTCGATCAGACCGGCATCTGGATTGTCGATGCCCTGCGCCACAAGCCTCATGTCAGCCACGCCCATCTCGACAAGGCACTGGACTGGATCGCCCGCGTTAAGCCTGAAGGGGCGGTTTTAACCAACCTGCATGTGGATATGGACTATCGCAGTCTCGAAAAAACCCTGCCAGCAGGGGTCATCCCGGCCCATGACGGCCTGATCCTTGAGCGTGAAATCCTGCGCACCGCCAATTAGAATAACAATTCTAATTTTTTGCCTTATATCCTGATAGGAAAACCATGAAGGAGCCGCGCCCATGACTGCCACGATAGACATGCCGGACTATTGCAAAAGGCCCGGGCCATTATCCTTCCTGATGGAAGCGCGCACGCCTTTCCAGTTTCTTTCCTTCATTCATACCGCACCTGGCCTGCTCACCGCCCCGCGCGGCGACGGGCGCCCGATTGTCCTGCTGCCGGGCTATCTTGCACCGGAATTATCCATGGAGCCGCTGGCCCAGTATCTGCGCTTTCTCGGCTATGATGTTTACCCTTGGGGCCTTGGCACCAATCGCGGTGATGTGGACGCCGACATTGAACGTCTCGGCCCGCGGGTTGAAGACCTGTGTACATCCCTTGGCCAGCCGGTCACCCTGATCGGCTGGAGCCTTGGCGGCGTTGTCGCGCGCGAAGTCACGCGTCTTTATGCGGACTCGGTGCGCGAGGTAATGACCCTCGGCACGCCGATCATCGGTGGGCCGAAATATACTTCCGTTGGCTCGTTCTATGCCCGCGCTCGCGGGCTCGATCTCGATGAATTTGAGCGCCATGTGCATGAGCGCAACTCCATTGGCTTCGCTCAGCCGGTCACCTCTGTCTACTCCAAAACCGATGGCGTGGTCGGCTGGCGCGCTTCCGTTGATGTCTATAATCCGCAGGCCGATAATATAGAAGTATCGGGCTCCCATTTCGGCCTTGGCGTGAACCCGAAGGTCTGGCGCATTATCGCGAAGAAACTTGCTGAAACGAAAGGCGAGGGCGCTTAGTGTCCCAAAGGCGCCTGACCAGCCGTCACGGTAGCATCCGCATCACGCTATGGACGACCAGGACAAACCCGTAGAACCTGATCTGCTGGAAACGCTTCGCCAACTGGAAGAAAGCCTGTGGCAGGCCGAAACCCGCTTTGACGATCAGTATATGGCGCAGATCCTCGCAAAAGATTTCTTCGAGTTCGGACGATCCGGGAAGCGCTATCGCCGGGAAGAGATGTTCTTCGGCTCACAGGGGAAAACCGACATCAGGGCAAAACTCCCTTTGCCGCATTTCAGCGCCAGATATCTGTCTTATGAAGTGGTCCAGACGACCTATATCAGCGAAGTTGTCGACGGCGAGAAGGTGCAGTTTGCCAACAGGACATCCATCTGGACCCGGCAGTCAGGAAACTGGCAGCTGAGGTTTCATCAGGGCACGCCGACTGACATGCCGTGAAGACATCGCCGGTCTATGGTCCGGGCGGCGCAGTCCTGATAGGCTCCTGATCTGACAAGAGCCATCAATGGAGTCTGATATGGACAAACTGTTGCGATACTTCCTCTACTTCGTTCTGATTTTCTGCTCTCTCGCTGCCATTCTGGGTGTGCTGGAAGCGCTAGGCTTGTCACCCTTCACCATTGTGCTGGTGCCAAATCTGTTCATTGCCTTTGGCGGCATTGCCATTTCCCTGCTGCTGTTGCGCACACGGCGCTAGGAGTACCGGACAATTGCTCTGACGCAGGGCTGCTGGCTAAGGATGTGGCAGGTGTTAATGGAACGCGTCAAAATGCCTCATTCTGAGCCGCCACAGGCTTGTCTGGGGCGTGTCGAAGAACGTGGCATTTGACTCACTAAAAACGTACTGCGCGCCAGCAGAAACCAAGGCCATAAGGCAGGTGATCCTGGATTGGTGAAATATTCCTTGACTTTTAGCATATAATGTTCTATATATGTTCATGTCTGGGAGGTTTCATCTACTCAGGCTGGTCAACGCATTCAGATGAGCTGACGGCTCTTTGACATTCTGGTGATTATTCCCTGTGCGGTGACATCTGTGTTCGGCGGCAGCCTTACGCATGTAGCTGGCAGATGAATGAAGAAAAGCCTGCGGCAAAAGCGGCAGGTTCGAGAGGCAAGCAGGTCTGGCAAACACGCCATACCTTGTGCCTGTCGAAAGGCGAGGCGTCCATCCGCCTGTGGCGGGAGAGGGCGTGAACATTTACTGAAAACGTAGCAGATCATGCTAGCGGGTTTCAGGAAGGCGCTCTGAACACCACCCGGAAAGGTTTGGGTGACTGGTAAAGCAGACCCATTGTGGTAATGTTGTCTAACAATACTTCTGTTCTTTTATGAGGCCTTTATGAAAACCCTGATTGCTTTTCTAACCATGACATTTGGTACCATCGCGTTCACAACGGCCTCCTTTGCCGAAGCCCCAGACAACACGGAGATAAATACTGTGCAGGTTCAATATCTTGAAATCGTTACCCCGGAAGTTGATGCAACGTGCGCCGCACTTGCGGCCCAGCATGGTGTCACCTTCAGCGAGCCGGAGCCGATGCTCGGCAATGCCCGCGTCGCAGATCTTGCTGGCGGTGGCCGCATCGGTGTGCGCGCCCCAATGCGTGAAGATGAAGAACCGGTTGTCCGTCCGTATACCCTGGTGGAAGATATTGAGGCTGCCATCAAGGCGGCAGAAGAAGCCGGCGGTGAGTTCGCCATGCGTGCCACAGAAATCCCGGGGCAGGGAACCTTCGCAATCTATTTCCTGGGCGGCATCCAGCACGGCCTCTGGCAGAATTGAGGCGCTTGTTTTTCGGAATTTACAGATAGTAAAAAAAATATGAGGTATTCTGAAATTTCTTAACTTAGGTGATTGAAAAATGAAGTGGCTTCTAAGGGCATTGTGGACCATAGGGTCTGTGTCTGCTGTCTATATGTTGGCTTATGATAGGGGGTACTACTTAGTTAGCCCTATTGCAGAACTCAGTGATGCCGACAGTTCCACACCAGACAGTGGAATTCCAGTTTTGGCCCCCAGTACAGCACCGGTAATCCTTCCTCCAACACTGGTACATGCAACTCCTAATCGAAGTTTATATGTTGGATACATATATGATCTTAATAGCACCTATGAAGGACCGAACTCAGGTTATTTGAATGGTGGTTGTTACTCAAATAGTTCTACAAATTTGCTTGTAGCTTATGACGATATATCACAAGTCGCGTTTAATGAGCGTACGCATATTATCGCATGGGACATTGTCAAAGCAGATAAAGTACGCGGGCTTATAATCGCGGCTATTCGAGAAGATACTGATAGTGATAATAGACTTAGCTGTGATGATAGCGGTTCTCTTTTCTATTTCGATCTTGAGACACAGCAACCGCAACTCTTGCAATCTGGATATGATTTTTCAGTAAGCGATCTGTTTAATTACGAAAATGGCTTCTTCTCAGTCGGTGTTGTGCCAGCGCGTCTTTACGATGGGCATACGGAATTTCCAGTCATGAGCTCTTCTGAGTTCTTTGGATATGATGAGAAGGCGAAATCTATGATTATGCAGTCAAGGTTAAAATTTGATCCTGCATTTGTTACCTCTGTTCCCATTGTGATTACTATCACTCCAGATAATGCAGATGACGATTCTAGCAATTAAGACATTGTAGGGTATTAGTTGATATACGTCATATTATAATGAAAGTTTATGTTAGTAACGGGCAACAAGGTCCGCATTGCCATCTATGATAGAAGGTTTTGGGACGTCTTGCATGGAAGGTTTTGGAAGGCCCTGGCGAGCAGCAGCTTCACAAGCATCTCGCCATTTCATGTCCCATAAATACAGTTCTGCCGTGAAGAGTTGTTCCAGCAAGAGCATTAAGCTCCACGCGAACCCGATGTAGATGATTGTGGCGAACCACGCATTATCACTTATGGCAACGCCTTCAGATGAGGCCCAAAAAACAAGCGCAGGTGGCAGGAATACAATAGCGGCAGCAACCTCTGTCAGGGCAAACCCGGCAGCAAACTCCGTTCTGTGAGCGCGCGCGACCTCTATGCCTCGTCGCATTGGTCGATCATGCTTTTCCCAGGCGATTGCCGGGAAAATCAAAAAAGCCAGCATCCTGACACCTTTGCTCAGCATATCCATAAAAGCACTGGAAAGAGAATATGTCCCTTCGCCTGCCAGTGTCCGGGCAATGTTTTCCGGCGAGGCTTCCTTGTCAGAGGTTTCGTTTTTTCTCCTGAGCATGACTTCAATCACGCTGATGATAAACCAAAGCACAGCCCAGAGCATGGTCACGGGGAGGGCGCGAATGACGTTCCCTGCGGCAACACTTATTGATGAGATTATAGTAGGGCGGTGACCCGTTTCAATAAGACGAATCTGTTCCAGTAAAATGAAGCACGCTGATGAAATTAAAACGGATAATGCAACGAAGGAGCCAAATATGACAGCGAAATTGACCCAGCCGTTGGTGTTATCCCAATCATGGTGGAAGTGAAGATAAATTACTGAGGGAGCGTAGATACACCAAACCAGAATGAGAGGAAAAATAAAGACCGGATATTTTGCGGCAGCTTGAAGCGTCGTGCCGAACAACTGGAATGCATTACCAATATTCTGAGAGAACTCACCAGCTGCCTTGAACATACGGATATCTTCTCCGGAATACTGTGCCGGAGAAAGCTAGCATATATTCCGCTGACTTGCAGGATGCTTCTGTAAGTTGCGCATGTCGCTTCGATAAGAATTTACATACGCCGCTTTATGTTTGTTTTGCAGACACTGGTGAGCACTAAGACACTCGAGGGTGAGCACTAAGACACTCGAGGCGTATAGCCGGGAAGTTTCAAGGGCATATTGAAACACCGCCCCAGCCAGCGAATAAATCTCGCACAATTTATATTGTCGCAAATTTTTAGATTGTAACACGCTGTTATTACTGGCTTTTTCGGCCCGCAATTTCGCCTCACCAAAAATCGTGGCGCCGAAACCCTTGCGCAAAAATTCCCCGATTACAAATAAAAAGCCGCCGTTTTTCTCAACCAGCACTTAAAAGCGGAAAACCAAAATGAATTGATTGACAGCATTTGCGATAGCCGCTCAAGGCGGCCACCCGGAGGCTTAGCCGATGCGCAGCATGCTTTTGCCAGCATAAATGCCTGTTGAATCAAGTTCTTCCTCGATCCGCAGCAGCTGGTTGTACTTGGCGAGCCGGTCTGAGCGCGCCAGCGAGCCGGTTTTGATCTGACCGCAATTTGTCGCCACTGCGAGGTCTGCAATCGTCGTGTCTTCAGTTTCGCCTGAGCGATGTGACATGACAGCCGTGTAGCCGGCACGGTGCGCCGTATCGACGGCGTTCAGTGTTTCTGTCAGCGTGCCGATCTGGTTGACCTTGACCAGGATCGAATTGCCGCAACCTTTGCTGATGCCTTCCAGCAGACGTTCTTCATTCGTCACGAATAGATCGTCACCAACGATCTGGCATTTGCCGCCGATCATTTCTGTCAGCGCGTTCCAGCCCGCCCAGTCATCTTCGTCCATACCATCCTCGATGGAGACAATAGGATACCGGCCGACAAGATCAGCAAGATAGCTGGCCATTTCGTCAGAGCCCAGCGTCTTGTTTTCGCCCGCCAGATGATACTTGCCATCACGGTAAAATTCGGTCGCTGCTGCATCCAGCGCAATGTAAATATCGTCGCCAGGCTTGTAGCCGGCTTTCTCGATTGCTTTCATGATGAAAGCCAATGCTTCATCCGTAGACCCGATCCCCGGTGCAAAGCCGCCCTCGTCGCCAACATTCGTATTATGTCCGGCGGCGGATAATTCCTTTTTCAGCGCATGGAATACTTCCGCACCCGCACGCAAAGCGTCAGAGAAGCTGCCAGCGCCAAGCGGCATGATCATGAATTCCTGAATATCAATCGGATTGTCCGCATGGGCACCACCATTGATAATGTTCATCATCGGTGCCGGCAGGACACGCGCCGCGGTGCCGCCCACATAGCGATAAAGCGGCAAGCCCATGGCGTCAGCAGCGGCCTTGGAGACGGCCAGAGAAACGCCGAGCAGGGCATTTGCCCCAAGGCGGGCTTTGTTGGCTGTGCCGTCAAGATCAATGATGGTTTCGTCAATCAGAACCTGTTCCTCAGCATCAAGACCAATCAGCGCTTCCATGATTTCGCCATTCACGGCATCAACTGCGGCCAGAACGCCCTTCCCGCCATAACGGCTGCTATCGCCATCGCGCAGTTCATGGGCCTCATGGGCACCGGTTGACGCGCCGGATGGTACGCCAGCACGGCCCCGTGAGCCGTCTTCCAGCAGAATGTCCACCTCAACGGTCGGGTTGCCCCGGCTATCCAGAATTTCGCGGGCGGCAACGTCAATAATCGCTGTCATAGTGCTCTCCTCAGCAAGAATTTTGACGCCCTTCTAGGCCCGTGGTGGAACGATCCGCAAGACACAAAAACGCCGCCCTTTCAGGCGGCGCTATATTGTAAGGAGATACTGACAAAAGCCTATTCGCGTTCAATTTCCTTGCTCGGCTTGCGCTCGCTTGAAGGCTTCGGCGTTGCCGGTTTCGCTGGGGTTGGCTTAGGTGGCGCTGGCTTCGGTGTCGCAGGCTTGACCGGCGCTGCAGGTTTAGGGGTATTCGGCAGGGTCGGCTTGCTGCTGTTGGGCTTGCCAGTTGGCCGTGATGGCGCTGCTGATGGTCTGGTCGTTGTACCAGGCAGTGGCTTCTGACGCTCTGTATTCGGTTTGCCGTCGCTGCGCCGTGTTTCTGTCAGCGGATATTCGCTACTGGATGAGCGCCCACGATCCCGATCCCGATCCCTGTCGCGGTCATAGCCCGAGCGGCCGTATCCATAGCCGGAGCGACCATAGCCATATCCGTAAGGATAGCCATGCGGCCCATACTGATAACCGCGCCCCGGATACCAGGCACCATAACGGCCATAAAAACTCGTGCGGCTGGCGTAATAAGCTGACTCTCTGGCGGCCAGCGCGCTGATATCCGCGAAACAGCGATCCGCTTCCACCGCACAATCGCGCTGGCATTGGTCACGCCCTTGCGACAGTGAATAGCCACTGCATTGGCTGAAGCAGACATTGGCCCGTGCATCACACGCATCATAAAGGCGCGCATAGCGATCTTCGGTTGTCACACAGGCAGAAAGCCCGGTGACGATGCCAGTCAGCACTGCGAGCCGCAGAACGGGACGCACAAACTCGTGTAGTTCAGGGGAAAATTTCATGGCCTTGTTTCACCTTTTTCTGGACGCCCGGCAAAGCAATTAACTTTAACTGGCCGAAAACCGTTAACAACGAACAACGT
Source organism: Aquisalinus sp. (assembly GCA_022763115.1). Lineage (GTDB taxonomy): Bacteria > Pseudomonadota > Alphaproteobacteria > Caulobacterales > Parvularculaceae > Aquisalinus. The sequence goes on along the minus strand of JALEGJ010000167.1, from coordinate 33,833 downwards.
TAACGAGAGTCTGGCAGGTGGAAATGGCCAAAACAAGGCAAGGGCCGAACCTGTTTCCAGGTCACGGCCCTGTTCAAAATCGAAAAGTTGAAATCTGCGGTAGCCGCGATTAGTCGCGTGGCTCCAGCACCTGACGACCATTATATTCACCTGATTTCAGGTCGATATGATGGTTACGGCGCAAATTGCCTGACTTTTTGTCTTCAATATATGCAGCAGGAGACAATTTGTCGTGCGAGCGGCGCATACCGCGCTTGGAACGGGTGATTTTACTCTTGGGGACAGCCATAAGTGCCTCGTCGAAATTCCGGGTTTGAGTGTCAAAAATCTGATCTGAACCGCAGCACATACCTAGTCATCCTGCGCTTTGCAAGAAAATAAAGATGGTTAGCGCGCATTCCCGCTTGGTTAATCGCAACCTCTATAATTGCAACATTTCACTTCAAAAGCCTTCAACCTGACGCTGCTAAAGCTGATTGCGTAACGGAGTTGCGTATGTCGTTTAGTAAAGCTTTCGTCGCAGGATGCGCGATCGGATTCAGTTTTTGTGTTTCCCTGTCAGGGCAAGCAGTGGCTCAATCAGGCGGACAGGTCGAGACCCCCTTCTCTCAGGTTGGCCAGATCTGGTCACATCTGACGCCGGATCAGAAGAAGATGGTCGATCTTCTGGCAGAGGACTTCTTCCAGAATGAGTTGTCAGATGTCCAGAAGAGCCGGATCGTCAGCAATCAGGCCCGCAAATATCGGAACGGAGAAGCCGTCACCCGAGATCGCATTCGGGCAGCACGGCGTGCAGAATGGCAGGCCAAGTCACAGGCCGAGAAAGCCCGCGCCAGTCTTTCCGCTGGTGGCGCCTATAATCTGCTGACAGCAGAGCAAAAGGCCCCTTTCCGCCTCTACGCGATTGACCAGCTTAGCCTCAGACCGGCCATGCGTGTAGATCGTACATCGCGTGAAAGTGCTGTTTAGCAGCAGACTTAAACGAGCCTGCTGCGCACCAAAGCTGCATTGATGAAAGACGCAAACAGGGGGTGCGGGTCAAACGGGCGCGACTTCAACTCAGGGTGATACTGCACTCCGACGAACCAGGGATGGTTGGTGTTCTCCATGATCTCCGGCAGTTTGCTGTCCGGTGAAACGCCAGAGAAGTTGATCCCCTGCCCCGCCAGATCTTCCGCCAGTGACATATCCACCTCATAGCGATGGCGATGGCGCTCGCTGATGTCGGGTGCGCCATAAATCTCCCGTACCAGGCTGCCTTCCTTCAATTGCGCAGGATACGCGCCGAGCCGCATGGTGCCACCCAGATCGCTTTCTTCGTGACGGGTCTCGCGCACACCGTCCTTTTCCCACTCGGTCATCAGACCGACCACGGTCCTGCCACCCTGCTCAAACTCGCTGGAGCGTGCATTATCAATGCCGAGCAGATTACGCGCCGCCTCGATGATCGCCATTTGCATGCCGTAGCATATGCCGAAATACGGGATGTCATGCTCGCGCGCGAATTGCGCTGCCCTGATCTTGCCTTCAGTGCCGCGCTCGCCAAAACCACCCGGCACAAGAATGCCATGCACATTCTCAAGGCGCGCGAGCGCATTTTCCTCTTTCTCGAAAACAGCGGAGTCTATCCAGTCCAGTCGCACACGGACATTGTTGGCAATACCACCATGGATCAGGGCCTCAATGAGTGACTTGTAAGCGTCTTTCAGCACCGTGTATTTGCCAACGATAGCAATAGATACTTCACCATCCGGTGACGTGATCCGGCGGACAATCTCCTGCCAACTGGTCAGGTCCGGTGGCGGCGCATCATTGACGCCGAACAGCTCCAGCACCTCACGATCAAACCCCTCCCCGTGATAAGCCAGCGGCACTTCATAGATTGTCCGGCAATCCATTGCCTGAATGACGGATGTTTGCCGCACATTACAGAACAGCGCGATCTTGCGCTTCTCACTTTCCGGAATGGGCCTGTCTGCCCGCACCAGCAGAATATCAGGCTGGATGCCGATAGACCGCAGCTCTTTCACGGAGTGCTGTGTCGGCTTGGTCTTCATCTCGCCAGCCGAGGGAATATACGGCATCAGGGTCAGATGCACGAACAACGCATCACCGGGCGGCAATTCGTTTTTCAGCTGACGAATAGCCTCGAAGAAAGGCAGGCCTTCGATGTCACCAACAGTGCCGCCAATCTCGCACAGCACGAAGTCGGCACCACCATGGTCATGCAGGACAAACTCTTTGATCGCGTCCGTCACATGCGGAATGACCTGAACGGTAGCGCCGAGGTAGTCGCCGCGTCTTTCGCGCTCGATAATCTGTGAATAAAGCTGGCCGGTGGTGATGTTATCGGTCTTGCAGGCCGAGACGCCTGTGAAGCGTTCATAATGACCAAGATCGAGGTCCGTTTCCGCGCCGTCGTCAGTCACGAAAACCTCGCCATGCTGATACGGGCTCATTGTACCAGGATCGACATTCAGATACGGGTCCAGTTTCCGTAAACGGACTTTATAGCCTCGTGCTTGTAACAAAGCACCGAGTGCAGCAGCGGCAACGCCTTTTCCGAGAGAAGAAACCACGCCGCCAGTAATGAAAATATATCGCGCCATGGAAGTCCGTCTTAGGCCGGATTCTGCCAGTTAGGAAGGCTGTTTCTGTGCTGTCAGTAAATTTTATTGAGGAGAGGAATCGTCTTCAGCCTCGGCTTCTTGCTCAGCGGCCTCATTGTCTGATGCCTCCGGCGCAACCGGAAGGCTCAGCAGATCATCGCTGGCTGGCGCATCCTCGTCCGTGGCATCAACACCAAATCCTTCAAGAAGATCATCAGCGGTGATGTTGCCGTCGTCAGGTGCCAGAAGAGAATTATCATCACCCGTCAGTTCACGCGCGATTTCTGCCTGATCCACGCCTTTAGGCGCATATATGCCGAGACCGAGGGAGTTGAGCATAAAGACAGCGCCAAGAATGGATGTCATGCGGGTAAGCGTGTTGGCTGTACCGCGACCGCTCATCAGGCCACCGCCCCCGCCCCCACCGATGCCCAGCGCACCGCCATCAGACTTTTGCAACAGCACCAGTGTAATAAGCGCGATGACAACAAATACCTGTAAAACAAGAAAAATCGTGAACATGGAAAATCTCTGATTGCGGCTCAACCGGCCTCAAGAGGACTGCATATAGTCAAACACGATCAGCTTGCCAAGCCTTCCTTATTGGCTCTTTTCTGTCAAATCAGTTTGCAGCTGGCCCAGTTCCTCGCGAATTTCCGGCAGACAGAAATGATGCAGCGGATGACCTGTGTTTGAAATATATCGAAGCGTCGCACCGGCAACCTTGTCCTTCAACGACATGCCATGAATGGTCGAGAGCACAACCGCATCATGGGTGCCGGCCAGTATCCGCACGGGCACTTTGAGATTAGCGTATTCTTTTTCCATCTTGCTGATCTGCGGATAAAGACTGGCTATGACTTCGGCGTTTGCCCTGAACGTCATGGGGCGAAAAACCAGAGGGGCTTGGGCATTCTCTACATATCCTTCCGGCATCTCGTTAGGCCAGAATGCCTGTCGGGTAACGGTCTCACCATTAAGCCTGCCATAGAGTGGAATAATGGCGTGGCAGAAAAACCACCCAATCAGGGGCAATCTTGCGGCATGATTGTACCAGTCAACGCCTCCCGGCCAGCGGTGACTAACAGGTGCCAGCAATAAAAGCCCGGCAACGCGTTGCCTGTAGTGAATGGCCATCGATAGAGCGACCGCAGTGCCAAGGCTCTGACCGATCAGAATCGCTTTTTCGACACCCAGATCTGCAAGGAAAGCATCAAGCAGTTTTGCCTGTTGCCGCAGTTCACCAACCTGCGCGCAGCTTTGCGAAAATCCACAGCCGGGTCTGTCAATCAGGATGAGCCGATGCTCGTCTGCAAGACTGCCCAGCGCGAGTTTCATGTCTGCAAGACTGGAACTGGCTCCATGCATAAGAAGCAGCGGAATGCCGTCAGCTTCGGGGTTCAGATCAAGGTAATGCAACCGCGTCCCGTTGACGGTGATAAAATCGCCAGACGGGTGGAAGCGGTTCTCTACTGTTCTCTTGTAGCTGACGCCATGCAAGATCAGCCCTGCCACAATGAGCATTACAATGATGGCAAGGGTCATGTGCTCACAGCGCCCTCAAAGTCAGATCACACAGCCTGAATGATGCCGAAGAAATCCTCGGCCTTGAGGCTGGCGCCTCCGACAAGCGCACCGTTTACGTTCTCGATAGAGAGAATTTCTGCCGCGTTCGCAGGCTTTACAGAGCCACCGTAAAGAAGTCTGGTCTCTTCCTGTGTCTTCTCGCGAACAAGGCTGTGGATCTCGCGAATATCGTCCAGGCTGGGTACCAGTCCGGTACCGATCGCCCAGACAGGTTCGTAAGCAACGACGTAGTTCGTGTCTTCAGGCAGCGAGCCTGAAAGCTGCGCAGAAACAACGGCTGCGGCATTACCAAGTTCTCTTTCTTCGCGCGTCTCGCCAACACAAATGATAGGCGTCAACCCGGCCCGTTGAGCGGCTTCGGCCTTCTGTTTGACAAGCTCATCTGTTTCGCCATGGTCAGCGCGGCGTTCGGAATGTCCGACGATGATGAACGCGGCGCCTGCCTCTTTCAGCATCTCGGCACTCACGTCGCCCGTATGGGCGCCGGATTCTGCTGTATGGCAATCCTGGCCACCGGCAGAAATGGGGCTCCCCGCGACTTCCTGCGCCAAAGAAGGGAGAAGCGTTGCTGGCGGGCAAATCAGAATGTCGGCATTGGCCGGTTTCTCCTGAAGCAGGGACTTCAGCTTGTTCACTTCCGCAAGGGAGGCGTTAAGACCATTCATCTTCCAGTTGCCAGCTATCAGGTGACGCATGTTTCATTCCCTTTTATTTTGTTTCGCATGGCGTTCTGCTCAAAGCGCTCAAGAAACACAAGTCCCTTGCCAAGATCAGCCACGATGCCGTATCGCTCAGCATTGAGTTTGTAGACATTTTCGGAGTCCTGTCATGCTGACGCAATTTCGCGGTGCACTCAAAGGCGTCGTGGCCTGGTTTATCATTGCCTTGCTGGTTCTGGCTTTCGGTCTGTTCGGTATTCCGGACTTGCGCAATTTCGCCCAAAGCCCGGCCCTTCAGGTGGGAGGCACCAACTTCAGCACGGTTGATATTCAGCGGGAGTTTGATCGCCAGCTTGATCTGCGACGCCAGTCTGGCCAACCCCTGACACGCGAGGAAGCCATCAATGCCGGTCTTGTGACGGAAGTCCTCGACACGATGAAGGCGCGCGCGGCCGTGAATGAAGAAGCCGAAAACCTCGGATTGACCTCTACCAATGAGATGATCGCAGATTTCCTTCAATCCCTTGAAGGCTTGCGGAACCCGGCCACAGGCCAGTTCGATCAGGTTGTTTTGCAGAACCTTCTGCAACGCAATAACGTCTCCATCACCGAGTTTCGCGAAGATGTGCGCACTGACCTTAATCGCGGTCAGCTTTTTGATTCTATCGCTTCCCCCATGCAGGCCCCCGCAGGATTTGTAGAGCCAAGCCTGTTGCGCCTCGCAGAATCCCGCACGCTGGAATACGTGACGCTTACGGCTGAAAACACACCCTTCTCCACCGAGCCGACGGAAGAAGAACTGCGCACCTACTATCAGGGCAATACCGAACGCTATACCGATCCGGAGTACCGGGTTTTCGATCTTGTTCTTCTGTCCAAGGAAAATTTCCAGGGCGAGCTGACTGTCCCCGAGGACGACATCCGGAAACTCTTTGAATTGCGCCGGGCCAGACTGGATGTACCCGAAACGAGAACGATTGTTCAGATTCCTTATCCCAGTGAGGGTGAAGCCCTGGCCGCTGTTGCCCGTCTGGAAACAGGCGTAGATGTTGCAGAACTGGCGCAAGAGCGTTCTTTCACGCTTGACTCGGTGACCTACACGGACGTTGCTCAATCTGACATCGCCGACGCTGCGGTGGCGTCCGCTGTTTTCGAGGCCGAGCAAGGCGATATTATTGGTCCCGTCACAGATCTGTTTGGGAACCACATTGTCGCACGTGTTATTTCGATTACGGAAGGGCAGGAAAGCACTTTCGAGGAGCAGCGTGACGTACTCGTCAGCGAGTTGCTGGACGAGGAAACAACACGCTCTCTGCTTGATGCCATTGAAATCATTGAAACAGCCAGAGACGAAGGCGCGGTCCTGACGGATGCCCTCGCCGAAGTTGAAGATGCGACGGTGCAGACGTTTGGTCCGGTAGACAGCAACCTGATAACTGCCGATGGCGCGATCCCGAATGATCTCCCGGTAGAGGTACTGGCTGAAGCTTTCCTCCTGCGCGAAGGCGAGGAGTCCGAAATTCTGCCTCTCGATAGTGACCTTGGCTATTTCGCTGTCAGCCTGCAGCAGATCATCCCTCCTGCCCTCCAGCCTTTTGAAACAGTTCGCGAGGATGTTGCCCGCGGCTGGCGTGCCGCGCAGCAGGCTGACCTGATTGCTGATCGGCAAGAGAGCATCAGTACACGCCTGCGCGGTGGCGAATCCTTATCCGCCATTGCCCAGTCTGAAGCGCTGGAAGTTGCCACGCTGACGGTTGGCTTGCAGGAAGCTGCTGCCATCTTCCCGCCTGAGTTCCTTGACGAAATCTTCAAGGCAAACCTGAATACGTCCGTGGCCGGGAACAGTGCCGATGCGCAGTCTGCTTATGTGTTGAATGTCACTGATGCCTCTTTCCCACCACTGGCGCAGGCCGAGTTTCTGTCGCAAATTTATCAGGTGAATGTCGGGCAAGTCCTGACCCAGGAACTGTCGGAAGCCTATATCGGTGCCCTTCAGGAAGATATCGGCATCAAGCAAAACGATACACGCATTGCGCAGGTCTTCAGTTCAGGTCAGGAGTAATGACATCATCTGACGGCTTCTCATGCCCCCTGCCTCTGCCGGACGACTTTTCACAGACTTACAACAAAGGTCAGCCACAGGTCGTCTGGCGAAAACTCGTCAATGATACAGACACGCCTGTTTCCGCCTATCTGAAAATTGCCGGTCAGCAGAAAGACGCCTTTTTGCTGGAGTCCGTGGAAGGCGGAGAATCGCTTGGTCGCTATTCCATCATCGGTCTGAAACCTGATCTGATCTGGAAGTTCCGTGATGGGCGGATCGAGCGTCACCAGCTTGATGCAGGGGGCAATTTCCATTGCCAGACGGATGATCGTCCTTTCCTTGCGAGTTTGAAGGCCCTGCTGGCGGAGTCGCGCATCGACCTGCCTGCAGAAATATCTCAAAACCTTCCACCAATGTTTGCAGGTGTCTTCGGCTATTTCGGGTATGATGTTGTTGGTGAACTGGAGAACCTGCCGGGGAATACGGACAATAATCTGAACCTCCCCGACGCTCTCTTCATTCGCCCCACAATCATCGCCGTCTTCGATGTCGTCCTGCGCGAAGTGACTTTGGTCACACCGGTCAGGCCTACTGCGAACCACAGTGCCACAGGCGCCTATGAGCAGGCTTGCGCCCGACTTGATGAGACAGCGCGAGCTCTTGCCCGGAATGCCCTGCCAGATAACGGGTTAGCACCCGTGCTTTCAAAGCCTGAGTTCATCTCCAATCTAAAGGAAAACGAATTTGCCGAGATGGTGGAGCGTAGCAAGGAGTATATCCGCGCAGGCGATATCTTTCAGGTCGTGCTCAGTCAGAGATACTCATCAGCTTTCGACGCTGATCCGTTCAGCCTCTATCGCGCACTCAGGCGGCACAACCCCTCTCCGTTCCTCTTTTACCTGAATTTCGAAGATTGTGCTTTGGTTGGGTCAAGCCCGGAAATTCTGGTCCGTGTACGGGACAAGAAAGTTCACATCAGGCCTATTGCGGGGACGAGACCTAGAGGCACAACCCCGGAGCAGGACCAGCGCTATGAAGCCGAATTGCTGGCTGACCCTAAAGAGCTGGCGGAGCATCTCATGCTGCTTGATCTGGGCCGCAATGATGTCGGGCGCTCGGCCAGGCTGGGCAGCGTCGCCGTAACCGAGGAATTCACTGTCGAGCGCTATAGCCATGTCATGCATATTGTCTCCCATGTCACCGGTGATCTCGCTGATGATATGGATGAGGTAGACGCTTTGATGGCGGGTTTCCCAGCGGGCACCGTTTCAGGAGCGCCGAAGATCAGGGCGATGGAGATTATCGCCGAACTGGAGAAGGACCGTCGTGGCCCTTACGCGGGTTGCATCGGCTATTTCTCGGCGGAAGGTAATCTCGATACCTGCATCGCCCTGCGCACCGCCGTCGTGAAGGATGGGCAAATGCATGTTCAGGCCGGCGCTGGCATCGTTGCAGACTCCGACCCGGCAGCTGAAAATGAAGAATGCCGCAACAAGGCAGGCGCCCTGATGAAAGCCGCCCTCACTGCCACAGGATACTGATGTTATCTGAAAGAGACTGCGGTGAGCGGCTGCGGCTGTTCATCTTCTCCCAGCAGGTCAGCGACAGTCACCAGTTCAAAGCCGCGCATTTCCAGCGAGACCAGCCAGGGCCTGAGCGTGTCGATCGTTTTTGTATAAGGATGTGCGATCGCTACGGCGTACCCCTTATTCAGGGCGATGGCCTCCAACTCGCCCAGCCGTTCACGGATCACCCGTGTGCTGAGGTTTTCGTAATCTGAATCAAGAAACACATCACGGGACAGGATCGTCATGCCCAGTTGTGCGGCCACATCTCTGGCAACGCTGCTGCCACTGGTCAGTGAATCAACAAAGAATACATCGCGCTGATCTATCTCTGACAGCACAATTTTCATCCGGGCCCGATCACGCGTGAACAGACTGCCCATGTGATTGTTGATGCCGGAATACCCTGAAAATGCGTTCAGGTTGCGGTTGACCTTTCGTCTTATCGTGCCGGGTGTATCACTGACCAATAGCGCCCCCGGTCCAGCCCCTTTTTCGTCTGATGTGGGCTGCATGGGCAGGTGTAGAAAAACGTCGTGCCCTCTGCCAAGCGCATCAGCCGCCAGTTCATCTGGCGCAGTCACATAAGGCAGAATGGAAAACGTCAAGGGCCCTGGCAGTCCGCGCAATGTTTCATAGGCGGCCTTGTTCAAACCAATGTCATCAAAGATGACCACAATTTTCGGCCGTCCTGCGACTATGACCGGCCCCGTCAGTTTCCTCGCGGCCGCGCTTTCCCCTGACGCAAGAGGGGCAAGCGCTTCGGGCAGCGACTCGATTGCGGCCACTGGCCCGGCAACATCCTCCTGCACAGGTGTCGCGCGCAACTGCCCGCCAAGGCCAGACGAGTGTGCCAGCACCGCGCCAGTGACGCTCCCCAACACCAGCGCCAGCCCATAGGCCGTGCGCTTTGACAGATTGCTCATCCGCCGTGCAGTTTTTCTTAAAGGCTGGAACAGGTTACGCATCTTGCGTGTCGCCGGATCATCGCTATGAAACTTCCTTGGAGTTCTTTCATGATTCTGGTCATCGATAATTACGACAGCTTTACCTGGAATCTCGTGCATCTGATTGGCGAGATCACACCGGATATTGTCGTCCATCGTAATGATGACATCAGCGCGGAAGATGCCGTGACTCTTGGTGCCCGGGCAATCATTCTGTCCCCCGGTCCCTGCACACCGGATGATGCCGGGATCTGCCTTGAAGTGGCCAAACTGGCGATGAACAGGAATATGCCTTTGTTCGGCGTGTGTTTGGGGCACCAGTCAATCGCCCAGGCCTGTGGTGCCAAAATCGTCAGGGCACCCCGGCTCATGCACGGCAAGACGAGTGACATTTCCCATGCCGGGGCCGATGTCTTTCGCAATATGCCATCGCCGTTCACAGCAACGCGGTATCATTCTCTCTCTGTTTCCAGAGACACACTGCCCGAGGCTCTGGAAGTGACGGCGTCTTCTGTTGACGACAATGAGATCATGGCGCTGAAAGTCAAAAACAAACCGGCATATGGCGTGCAATTCCACCCGGAGAGTATTGCGACAGAACAGGGCGTTATGCTGATTAAAAATTTCCTTGAAGTAACGGGGCATGAGTGAGGCGCAGCATGTCAGTTTTTAGTGAAATCGTCCGTAAAAGTGCAACCGGCGTGATCCTACAGCAGGATGAAATGGCCAGAGCCATGCAGGAAATGCTGAGCGGCAACGTAAAGCCTGTTCAGATTGCGACATTTCTGACCGCCCTGAAAATGCGCGGCGAAACACCGGCAGAACTTGCCGCAGCAGCCCATGCCATGCGCGAAGAGGCAAATCGTTTCGAGGGGCCTGAAGGATGCCTTGACACCTGCGGCACAGGTGGTGATGGGGCGCACACGTATAATATCTCCACTGCCGTAGCGTTCGTTCTGGCGGGCTGCGGTATTCCTGTTGCCAAGCACGGCAATAAGGCGGTCAGTTCTTCTTCCGGTTCTTCTGATGTACTGGCAGAGCTTGGCGTCAACCTGATGGCCCCGATGGAGGTGGTTAAAACCTGCCTCGACGAAATCGGCATCACGTTTCTCTTTGCCCAGCGGCATCATCCTGCCGTTCGGCATGTGGCGCCGGTGCGTCAGGACATGGGGGTGCGTACATTGTTTAACCTGCTCGGGCCTCTGACGAACCCCGCTGGTGCGAAGCATCAGTTGCTTGGCGTCTTTGACAAGAGCCTGACCGCCCCGGTTGCAGAAGTGCTGCAACAACTGGGCGGCATCTCTGCCTGGGTCGTGCATGGCTCTGATGGACTGGATGAACTGACCACCACAGGGCCGAGTTTTGTTTCAGCACTCGCGGACGGCAAGATCACGCATTTCGAGGTTGCCCCGCAGGACGCCGGGCTTGATCTTAATACGGCTGACGAGATTAAGGGCGGCGATGTAAAAACCAACGCAAAGGCATTATCCGCCATGCTGGATGGCGAAAAATCCGCCTACAGAAATATCGTCCTGTTGAATGCAGCCGCTGGCCTTATTGTTTCAGGCCACGCCACCACCCTTAAAGAAGGCGCAAGTCTTGCCGCACAGTCTATTGACGAAGGAAAAGCCGCTGAAAAACTTCAGCAACTTGTGGAGCGCTCAAACGCATGACGATCCTTGACGATATTGTTGCGTACAAAAAAGCAGAGGTGCTCAAGAGCAAGCAGCAAAAGCCGCTTTCTGTCTTGGAGCAGGAGATCCGGCATCGTGATCCGGTCAGACCATTTGAAGATGCCTTGCGCAAGGCTTCCCAAAGCGGATTTGGCTTGATCGCTGAAATCAAGAAAGCCAGCCCGTCAAAAGGGCTGATCCGGGCGGATTTTGATCCCCCTGCTCTGGCACAGGCTTATGCAGCGGGCGGTGCAACCTGCCTGTCTGTTCTCACGGATGCACCCAGCTTTCAGGGGCACCCTGATTATCTTCAGACAGCACGTCGCGCCGTGACCATCCCGGTTCTGCGCAAGGATTTCATGATTGATCCGTACCAGGTCGCGGAAGCCTCTGCTTGGGGGGCAGACTGCATCCTGTTGATCGTTGCCTGTTTGTCAGATCAGCAATTATCAGAACTGGAAACTGCTGCGCTGGAGCGTGGCCTTGATGTTTTGATTGAGACCCATGACGAACAGGAATTCGAGCGTGCCCTCGCCTGCCAGTCGAAACTCGTTGGCGTCAACAACCGTAACCTCAAGACTTTCGAGACCAGCCTTGAAACCAGCGAGAGATTATCCGCGCTCTGTCCACCAGATAGGTTGCTGGTCAGCGAAAGCGGCCTTGCGACACCAGCGGATCTTCAAAGAATGGCAAAGGCAGGCATCAGGTCTTTTCTGATTGGCGAAAGCCTCATGCGCCAGCAGGATGTCGAGGGAGCGACCCGCGCACTGCTCTCCGACGCTTGCTGAGGGTCAGCTGTTCGACATTTTTTCAGCCGTATCTGCCTGAAAATCAACTAAACTCATGTTTTTATTCACAAATCAGGAATCTATGTGCCCCCCCTATCTAAGGGCCTATAGTGCTGTCCTCGCTGAAGAGAAAATAAGAAACCGCCAGAACATGGCGAACCATCTGAAAGGACATGAGCATGATGAATACAAATCAGACATATATCCAAGGCACGTTGACTGGTGCCATTGTCAGCTTGTCACAGGTCTCCGCGGTTGTGTGCCTGTTGCCAGGTGAGCAGTCAGCGCCGGATGAAGGGCGCGAAAATTATTCTGAAAACGTAGCAGATCCTGCCAACGTCGCCCCCGGCTCTCCGACGACACCAGCCGTTTCCTGTATGCTCTGCCCCTCCCACTCAGGCCTTGCCGGAGCGTAGCAGGCGCAGCGTGAAACCGCCCGGGTCATCTCATTGCCCCTTGGGTACAGCGTTCCTTTCATGTGAGTCATTGATTCGATTAAGTTTTTTGGATCAGCGTATTGACCGACCTTGTGAACATCACTAGAACATACATGATTTGTTCTCACGGAGACTGTTTAAGGCTCACGGCTGGCAGTCAGAAAAAGGATTGATGATGCTCACAGCAAAGCAACGTGAACTACTGGTATTTATCGACAAGCGTATCCGGGAAACCGGCATTTCCCCCTCATTTGATGAGATGAAGGAGGCACTGGACCTCAAGTCCAAGTCAGGCATTCACCGCTTGATTACGGCTCTTGAGGAACGCGGGTTTATTCGTCGCCTGCCCCATCGGGCGCGGGCGCTTGAAGTCTTGCGCTTGCCGGACGATCTGGCGTCAGAAGAATCAATCGAGCAGCACAAAAAAGGCTTCACCCCTTCTGTGATTGAAGGCAGCGGTGGTCGCAAGCGCGGCAACGTGACCGAGATGCCTGTCAGTAACAATGATGGCGTTGTTGATGTATCGGTTCTGGGGCGAATCGCTGCCGGTACGCCGATCAGTGCCATTCAGCACGAGCAGGATCGTTTTGCCGTGCCCAAGGCCATGCTCGGCTCTGGCGAGCATTATGCCCTGGAAGTGCAAGGCGATTCGATGATTGATGCCGGCATCCATGACGGTGACATTGTTCTGATCCGGCAGTCTGATGATGCCGGGTCCGGTGACATTGTCGTGGCCCTCGTGGACGAGGAAGAAGCGACCTTGAAACGACTGCGCAAAAAAGGTGCTTCCATTGCTCTTGAAGCAGCCAACCCGGCCTATGAAACTCGCATCTTCGGCCCGAACCGGGTCAAGGTTCAAGGCAGGCTTGTCGGTTTGTTGCGGCAATACTGAGCAGGCTGAAAAAAAATCAGGGGTGCTGGACCCAGGGTCTGTTTCCCCTGAAAACACGGTTTGTCAGGATATCGGGAGACCCCTCCCGGAGCCTGATACTCAATGCGCCTGAGCGCGCGATATAAGCGCGATCAATGATTGTGGCTTCGCAAATGTCTTCGCTTTGATTATGCGCGGCATTGGGCAAAATAAAAATTGTTGCCTGTGCGCAATCCAGTGAAGGTACATTCTGCCGCGTATCAATCAATATGCGGTGCGCGTCTGAAAAATTTATCAGGCATGTGGATCGCCTGCATGCGCCATGAGCAGGCATCTCCCGCAAAACGGACCGCAGCGTTTGCGTACCTGTCAGATTCTCTCCTTCCCCGTTGGCGCGCAGCCAGTTTTCGAGGGTGAATTTCTCTCTGGACACAGACAAGGGAGTTAATTTTCTGTCCTCCCCGATGGGCAGTTGGAGAGCAAGGTTTTTGCCATTGCGACTGACGAGAATATCCGGCTGTTCAGAGCCCAATGCCAGCAATCCGCCCGCTGCAATGACAAAAGCTCCTGCTAGGCGTATCGGTGACCTGAGCAGACACAGAATCAGGCCGCCAATGATAATAGCGTAAAAGGCAAAAGAGCTCACTTGTGCAACATCTGTTACTGCCCCCGGAAGAGAGGAAACTGATGCCGCAAAAAACAGGACAATCTCGACACTGAAAGCCATTGCACGCCACATTAGCCAGTCCAACCCTACAGGAATCAGCAGGATCGCAATTATTGCACAGGGCATAATGAGTGCGGCCATCACCGGCATGGCCAGCAGATTACCGGCAAGGCCGTATGCGGCATATCTGTTGAAATGGAAGATGCCAAAGGGCGCAGTGGCAAGACCCGCCAGAACACTTGTTGCTGTCAGCCCCCCGAAATAGACAAGGCCTTTTTTGATCCACCCTGCCTGAAGGTAATCAGTCTGAATTCTCTGTCGCCATGTCAGTTGGTTGTGGCTGTACCATTCATAAACAGCGATCAGGACTGTCACCGCAGCGAACGACATCTGAAACCCGGCCTGCAGAAGAGCCTCAGGTCTTACTATCAGGATCAGCAGGGCCGCAATGGCGACATTCCGCAAGGATATTCCACGCCGGTCCATCAGTATGGCGACGAATACGACCGCCGTCATGATAAAAGCCCGTTGCGTGGACCACGCCGCACCCGAGATAAACAGGTATATAAACGCCCCTCCCAGGGCCACAAGCGCGGCTATCTTTTTGACGGGATAATGGAGGGCAATATGTTCATTCCAGACAAGCAACCAGCGGGTTGTGCCAAACAGGATTCCCGCGACTAGGCCAAGGTGCAAGCCTGATATGGCGAGAAGATGCGCCAGGCCTGCATCACGAAGAATCTGTTCCGTATCGTCATCAATCCCGTCACGTTTACCCGTAACAAGAGCAATACACACCGCCCGGGCTTCCGGCGAAACAGAAATAAGCGCTTCGGATATTCTCGTGGCAATCCTGTCGCGAATGTTTTCAACAAAGATTGAAAGGCGCTGAGGTGCCGTATCCGTGGTCAGCTTGAGAGGCATGGCAACAGCATAACCAACCCCGCCAATGCCTTCGAAGTAAAGCTGGCGGGCATAATCATAGCCGCCTGGCCTGACAGGCTCCGGCGGTGAAGACAGCATCGCCTGCACACGCACCCGGTCTCCGGCAACAAGGTCAGGTCTCCCTCCTCGCCAACTCAAGCGAACCTTATCCGGGAAGTCTGTATCGGACATATTTGTCGTTCTTGATACAGAGATCGTATATCTGGCCGAGTCCAAACGGTCCTCGATGAGAAGAATCTGACCTTCGACAACATAAGACCGCAGATCGTCACTCAAGAAAGTGGTCGCCACCATTGCGGTACGAAAACTAGCTGCGCTGAAGCCCAGAGAAAACAGGGACAAGGCAATTGCCAAACGCCTCAGCGCTGCACCATTCCGAAGTGGCAGACGGGCCAGGAGGCAGCTGACAGTCAGTATCAGCGGCCCGGCCAGAAGGGGTGGCTCTTCCTTCAGACCAAAATAAAATGCAATGCCGAACCCTGTGAAAACCGGCGCCCAGAGTATCCATCCGCCGCGTTCTTCGCGCAGCCAGCCTCTCAGTGATCGCAGAAAATCCCTGTCCGGCAGGCGATAGAGATGAGCCGATGACTTCTGCGTGGCACTGCTCCCTCGTTCATGCTAAGCGCCCGGTTGCTTTCTTATGAGCCTACAGGAATTCCGAACTATAATGAACAATATCGTCACTCGTTTTGCCCCCTCTCCAACCGGCTACTTGCATATTGGCGGTGCCCGTACGGCGTTATTCAACTGGCTGTATGCCAGAGGAACTAACGCAGATGGAAAAGGACAGTTTTTGCTCAGGATAGAAGACACGGACAGGGCCCGCCATAACGAAGCCGCAGTCACGGCGATCCTTGATGGCCTTCAGTGGCTTGGCATCGACTGGGATGGCGAGCCTGTATCACAGTTTTCACGGGCGGAACGTCATGCAGAAGTGGCGCTTGGCCTGCTGGAAAGTGGTCATGCCTATCGCTGCTGGCTTGCCGGAGAAGAACTGGAAGCTGCCCGGCAGAAGGCTCGCGACAATAATTCACGTTTTGAGAGCCCCTGGCGGGACTATCAGGGCAAAACGCCGGATGAGCCGTTCGTCGTTCGGCTAAAAGCGCCATCATCAGGCGATGTCCTGCTCCAGGACAAGGTGCAGGGTGAGGTCAAGTTCTCTGCTTCGGCACTGGATGACATGGTGCTTTTGCGATCAGACGGCACCCCAACCTATATGCTGGCAGTGGTGGTCGACGATCACGATATGGGGGTCACGCACATTATTCGCGGGGACGATCACCTCATCAACGGTGCTCGGCAGCAGCAGCTGTATGATGCACTTGGGTGGTCTGTGCCCGTTTTTGCCCATATTCCACTGATCCACGGCTCAGACGGGGCGAAGCTCTCCAAACGCCACGGGGCCCTTGGAGTGGAGGCCTATCGTGACCTCGGCTACCTGCCCGAAGGCTTGAGTAACTATCTGCTGCGTCTCGGCTGGGCACACGGCAATGATGAGATCATCCCCCAAGCGGATGCCAAAAGCTGGTTTGACTTCGACGGTATCAACAAGTCACCGGCCCGGCTTGATCTGGAAAAACTGAACCATATCAATGCGCATTATCTTAGAGAACTTGATACAGAAACTCTTTTGCAGCTCTCGCTTCCCTTTTTAGAGAAAGAAGGGTTCACGCCAAATGAAAATCAGCGTGAGCAACTTTTGCGTGCAGCACCTTTTTTGAAAGAGCGTGCCAGTAATCTTGTGGATCTTGTCCCGGCCGCCGCTTTCATTCTGACCCCGCAACCATTCGAAATTACCGGTAAGGCAGCCAAGCCCCTAAAAAAAGAAGGCGCGCTTGAGACCTTGAAGGAGATAAAAGAACTGCTCAGCGGTTTGCCTGACTGGCAAGAAGCAGCTCTGGAAAGTACTTTGCAGCAACACGCCGAAGCCAAAGGAGTTGGCTTCGGACAGATTGGCCCACCCGTCAGGGTGGCGCTAACTGGTGGAAACCCCTCCCCGTCACTCGGTCAGGTCCTGTTCGCGCTAGGTAGAGATGAGGCACTTGCAAGGCTGGCGCATCAGATCGGATAAAAGGCTCAAATTCCACTATAAGCAGTGACTTTATGACAGTTTTTACAGCCGAAAGGCTGGATAATTTCAGCGAGACTTCTACTATCGCGCGAAATTATCGTACGTTGCAGCGCACAATGGAGAGATATAATGGAAAGCAAAATCAAACCTGCAGGTAACGCTTCTATCAGCGTGGATGGCAAAGACGTGAACTTTGACGTTTACAGTGGTACACATGGGCCTGACGTCGTTGATATTTCCAAGTTTTACAAAGAGACCGGACTCTTCACACTGGACCCGGGTTTTACTTCAACCGCCAGTTGCGAATCCCAGATTACTTTTATTGATGGCGACAAAGGCACACTGCTGTATCGCGGATATCCAATTGATCAGCTGGCTGAAAACTCGGACTTTATAGAGGTCGCTTATCTTCTTCTAGATGGCGAATTGCCAAGTGAGGATCAGTATCAGCAGTTCAAGCACGACATCACCTATCACACGATGGTGCACGAGCAGTTCAAGAATTTCTTCAATGGCTTCCGGCGCGACGCACATCCGATGGCCATCATGTGCGGTGCTGTTGGGGCGCTATCAGCCTTCTATCACGACTCCACAGATATTAATGACCCGGAACAGCGGCGTATCGCGACCCACCGCATGATCGCCAAAATGCCAACAATCGCCGCGATGGCATATAAGTACAGTGTTGGTCAGGCATTCGTATCGCCACGAAATGATCTGGGTTACACAGAAAATTTCATGCAAATGTGCTTTCAGGTTTCGGCGGAGGACTATGAAGTCAATCGCGTTCTGGCTGATGCCCTCGACAAAATCTTCATTTTGCATATGGACCATGAGCAGAATGCTTCCACTTCTACAGTAAGGCTTGCCGGCTCTTCCAACGCCAACCCGTTTGCCTGTATCGCTGCCGGTATCGCCTGTCTCTGGGGGCCATCACACGGCGGTGCAAACGAAGCGGCGCTGAATATGCTTGCAGAAATTGGCTCTGTAGATCGCATCCCCGAATATGTTGCAAAAGCCAAGGACAAGTCAGATCCGTTCCGCCTCATGGGCTTCGGTCACCGTGTTTACAAAAACTATGATCCACGTGCGAAAGTCATGCAGCAAGCGTGTCACGAAGTACTTGGTGCGTTGCAGATCAAGAATGAACCTCTGCTGGACATCGCACTTGAGCTTGAGAAGATTGCTCTTGAGGACGAGTATTTTGTCGAGAAAAAGCTCTATCCGAACATTGATTTCTACTCAGGTATCACCTTGCGTGCACTCGGCTTCCCGACGGATATGTTCACTGTCCTGTTTGCTCTGGCGCGTACCGTTGGCTGGATTGCTCAGTGGTCAGAAATGATCGAAGATCCAAGCCAGCGTATTGGTCGTCCGCGTCAGATATACACTGGTGCCGCACAACGAGATTTCATCAATCGCCATCAGCGTTAAGGCGGCCGTTGCTGCGTAAAAGTTCTAACACAGCGTCAGCTGCTTTTTCAGCAGCTGGTGCCTGATCTATTTCCAGCTCCTCCAACAGTTTGCCAAAAGCAGCTTTTTGCCGAGTGCGTTCCACCTCATCTGAGAGCAAAGCTTCGATTGCAGGCAAAACCATTTCTGTTGTGCAGTCCTCCTGTAAGTATTCAGGAATAACCTCACGACCGGCGGCGTTATTAAGAATGGTCACGTAATCTGTTGTGACAACAGACTTCGCCCATAAGGCAGTAAGCGCATCCGTTTTATAAGCAACAATCATTGGTGTTCCCGCGATTGCAAGCTCTGTCGTAACTGTACCAGATGCTGCGATCGCTGCCGTTGCTGCCTTGAATGCACTAAAACGTTCTTCAGGTTCAATGTAAGTAATCTGATCTTTACTGGGCGCGAATAGCTCTTTTACAAAGTACCTTACACTCGGTGCTGGTGGGATGATTACAGCAAGGTCAGGGTGCTTTGTGACAAGTTTGGAGATGGTTTCGTTTAATACGGGTGCCAACTGGGATACTTCAGATTTTCGGCTTCCAGGTAAAACAATTAGAATTTTCTTGTCTTGCAAGCCGTGTTGCTGAATGAAATTAACCCCATCCATATTCTGTTCATAGACTGATTGGAAATTTGGATTGCCGACAAATTCTGCGCGCACCCCAGCAGCCTCGAACCAGGCAGGCTCAAACGGGAGTAACGTAAGTACTGAATCGAAGTGTTCCCTAACCCGCTCTACGCGCTTTGGCCGTGAAGCCCATACTTGCGGCGTAGCATACTTAACAGTGAGTGTGTTTGGCGAATACAGCTTTGTGTAGCGCGCGGCGCGCCAGCTAAAGGCCCAACCATCTATATAAACACCGATATCCGCATGATTTGAAGCTGCAAGTTCGCCGATTTCGCGTGCTCTCTTCATCCCTTCAGGAATGGCCTTTAAGAACCCTGTTAATCCGATGACTGAGAAAGCATCAGTTGAAAAAGCGCTGGAAAAACCAGCCGCCTCCATCGCTATCCCGCCGCAGCCAATAAAGTTTGTGTTATCTGGTAGTCGTTCTTTCAGAACCCGATAGAGGCTTGCGCCAAGTGCGTCACCAGAAGGTTCAACCGCGGCCAGCAAGACTGTAATTGGTGTGGTCAACAGTATATCTCAGTTCTTAAAGTCGCTGTCCTGAAAGCCATAAATAAAAAGTCCGTACTCATCTGCCAGTTTGGTTAGTGCCTCCCGGTCCATGACCAATGCGGCGTCAGCTTCCACTGCTATTCCTGCAAGGTCTGCGGCTGCGGCACCATTGACCGTTTCAACGCCAATTGTAGGCAAGTCAACTCTGAGCTCCTGCCCAGGTTTCGGACGTTTCAATAGAACGCCTTTACGGGCTTGCTTTTCGTCAGGCTCAAACCCTTTCATATCAGCTGGCAGGTCGGAACACCGTCGCAACATCTGATCAGTTCCTTCTGCGGCCTCAATCGCAAGAACAAAGCCGTTTCGCACGACTGCTCCCTGACCAATATCAAATGGCCCTAGCGCCCTGATAACATCAGCTGCTTTGCGCATGTCTAAAAAGTCGTCTTGTGTCGGTTCAACTTTACCGAGATGGCCCACAGGTGCGAGTAAGTCCTCAGCAACTTCTTCTGCGCCGATCACAAGAAAGCCCTCAGTTTCAAATGTATCCACCAGTACATTTAATATGGCGCCATCCCCTTTCCGCGCAGCTGATAACGCTTTGGGCAGGAGAGCAGCTCCCCGCCAATCGGGCTTTAATGCTGAGAAATTAGGACGTGGTACAAGACCTGCCATAACTATAGCATCACATTCTTCCTTTTTAAGAACGCGAATTATTTTACCAAGCTCAGCAATACCACACTCCTCACCACCGAAATCGGATAGAGTATCATCCGCATAGGACTTAAGACGTATTATGTAATAGGGCTTGCCAGCAGCTCTGCATGTTTGTGCAAGTTTTACCGGAAGTTGACCGCCCCCAGCGATAATGCCCAGTCTTGTCCAGCGCTGCATTTGTCAGGTTCTCGGCGTGCAAAGCGGTCTGGAGCTTTCCGCTTTAATAAATTGGATGATGCGTGACACTTCTTCGCTATCACTGAACATTTCTGATACGTCTTCTATTCTTTCCTGTAGGGTGCCTTCTTGCGCAAACAAGAGTCTGTAGGCCGAACGTATTCGGTGGATAACTGGCCTTGGTGTATTCCTTCTTTTCATACCGACAATATTCAAGCCTTCGAGGCGTGCATGATTACCAATGACAGAACCATAAGGAATAACATCAGTTGTCACCAGCGCAGCAGCGCCCACAAAAGCGTAAATGCCGACACGGCAATACTGATGAACGGCCGACATCCCCCCCAAAAAAACGAAGTCCTGTATTGAGACGTGTCCGCCTAATGTGGCGTTATTTGCCATGATAACATTATTACCGACAATACAATCATGTGCCACATGCGTCGAAGCCATAAATAGGCAATTATCACCAATGACAGTCTGTCCACGTCCCGCAACAGTTCCGGGATTCATGGTAACATATTCCCTGATGTTGTTTCCTTCACCGATAATTAGCTTCGTATCTTCTCCTCTATAGCCCAGATGCTGGGGTGCACTGCCGAGTGAGGCGAAGGGCGCGATGCTTGTACCAGCACCAATCTCGGTATTCCCATCTACAACGACATGGCTTTTGAGCGAGACTGCATCACCAAGTATAACCTTACTGCCAACATGACAGTAAGGACCAATTGTGATGCCAGTTCCTAACTGTGCGCCGTCTTCAATAATTGCCGTCGTGTGTATGGTTGTTCCCGCCATGACTATACACTTCCGGGGTCTGCAAGCATTGCTGCATAACTTGCTTCAGCAACAACTCTTCCATCTACGATGGCTTTGCTTTTATATTTCCACACTGGTGGACGGCGCTGGGCGGTTTTGACATGTATTTCCAGTTGGTCCCCAGGTACGACTGGGCGACGGAATTTAACTTTATCCAGCCCCATGAAAAGGACAACTTTTCCTTTGGTGTCCAGCTTTTCAGCATAAGCAGTATACGCAGCTGCAGTCTGCGCCATTGACTCAACAATTAGCACACCTGGCATTACAGGCTTTCCCGGAAAGTGCCCCTGAAAGAAAGGTTCATTGATTGAGACATTTTTTATACCTGTTGCACCATCATCCGGAGTGATGTTGATGATCTTATCGACCATAAGCATCGGATACCTGTGCGGTAGCAACTCCATAAGTGCCAGAATATCGAGAGGTTCAAGATAGTCTTTGTCTTGTTCAGTCATAGTCTTTCTCACTAACCTTTTCCAGGAGTAGCAAGTTTGGTTACAGCTGCTACTTCCTTGAACCACTGCCTTGCCGGTTTCGCGGGGTATCCACCCCATTTTTCACCCGCGGGTATGTCTTTCATTAGGCCTGCGCGCGCTACGATTACTGCATTATCCCCAATTGTGAGATGATCTGCTAACCCGACCTGGCCGCCTACCATGACATCGTCACCGAGTATTGTACTCCCGGATATACCCGTCTGTGAGGCAATAGCACAACGTCGCCCAATGCGACAATTATGGCCGATCTGAACAAGGTTATCTATTTTTGTTTGTGCACCTATAATTGTGTCGTTTAGCGCACCGCGATCTATCGTTGTATTAGCGCCAATCTCGACTTCGTCTTCAACTATTACCCGTCCAAGCTGTGGAATACGACGCTGCTTTCCATCAACCTGAACAAACCCAAATCCGGCCTCCCCAATGCGGGCACCGCCCGATATCCTTGTGTGTTTACCCAGAAGGGCGTGGGTAATGGAAACATTGGGCCCGATGGTTGAGCCAGCGCCAATATGCACGCCGGGACCAATAACGCTGTTAGCGCAGATTGTTACGCCGTCCTCTATAATAGCGCTCTCACCTATGACTGCACTTGGGTGAACTTTCGCAGTTTCGGCAATGGCTGATTTTTGGGTATTTCCGTAGCTTACCTCTTCTGCGATGCTCTTGTGAAGTAGATCAGCCAAAGTTGCGAAATCTGCACGTGGATTATTACTTTCAAGAATAGTTACTTCAGGAAGTACTGAGGTAAGATTAGTTTTTTCTGCGACCTTTTTGCTGACAATACAAACAGAAGGCAGGCTTTTTAATCCTTCTGCGATAAATTTTGGATCGCTCACAAACACTACTGCACTATCCAGATTTTCATCTGTCAGATCGGCCACTCTTGTGATCTCGGATTGGGAACCTTCAGCCAAAACACGTCCAGCCAACTCATTTATAACTTGGCTCACCAGAAGTGGTTCAGATGTATGGAAGAAGCGCGGATCAATCATAGCTCACCATGCCTACTTTAATTGGGTTAAACATATCAAGAGGGGATGCCTCAGTAAAAAAGGCTCGCCATATGACGAGCCTTTTTTGCATCTTCAATTTGACTACAAATTACTGTTGCGCAGCTGCGCGTTGTTGTGCGGCAAGTTGTTGTTGCTTGATCAGATCAATGCGCTCTACCTTGACGGTTGATATTTCACCATCCAGTTTTTCGAGAACATCTTCGGTAATGTCTGTCGTTGTTGAGGCGTACATGACTGCTGAGCGATCAAGTAAGAGAGTGGCACCACGTGCATCCACAATCTCTTTTAGAATTGGGCGCATAACTTCGCTGATTTCTGCCAGCGCTCTCTGTTCTGCAACCTGAAGTTCACGCACTTTGATCTCGCGCAACATAGGAATGTTGTTCTGGGCAACCGCAAGACGTTTAGCCTCTTCCAGATAGACAGTTTCATCCATGCTGCCCTGCTTGGCTTTGAGCTCTTCGGCTTCAGCTATAATTGTGCCAATTGTCTCTTCCAACTCCTTATTAGCAGTAGTCTGCAATGCACCCATCTGCTCTGAGACCGATTTACCTGCTTTGGACGTCGCCAGAAGGCGTGCCTGATCTACAATCAAAATAACTGGCGCAGCTTCTTCCTGTGCAATTGCACTTGTAAAAAAGCCATGTCCCGTTGCGAAAATGCCTGCTGCAGCAAGTGCAACAACACTGAATGTCTTGGTAATTGTCTTCACACTCATAATACCACCTGTCCCAAAAAGGTTACTTTCCCCTAACTGATTAAAAATCCGTGCCAGTTTTAGAACTGCCCGCCTGCGCTGAAGCGGAATGCTTCAGTCTGATCATACTCCTCCTGTACCAGAACTTCTGCCAGATCAATCCGCACCGGTCCAAATGGAGACCGCCAGTCAATACTGATACCGGCAGATACGCGGATAGAAAGGTCATCCTGTATAGGCTCGTCAAATATACCGTCGCCATTGAAGTCAACAAAATTCGAAACGTCATCGTTCAAGATCTTACTTTCTTCATCAATGATACCTACCGTACCAAAATCCGTAAATAATGATGTTGTAATATCGTACTGGTCTGGAATCGGCAAAGGTACTCGAGCCTCGAGTGAACCAACAGCATAAGTTTTCGCCCCTAAGGCGCGACCTTGACCGCCACCAGCGGTTCCATCCTGAAATACTCTGCGCGGTCCCACGCCCGCGACCTCGAAGCCCCGGAATGAAGCTCCACCACGGAAAAATCTGTCAGAAATCCGGATATTATCATCGCCCCAGCCATCAACGTATCCTAAATCAAATTTAATGGCTCCGACGAAATCAAATGGTAATGGTCTATAGTAGGCGCCCTGAATTGTAGTTTTCAAATTTTGTACGTCGCCGCCTAAGCCAGAAAAAGCTTGGCTAACACCAATTCGCCACCCTCGAGATGGAATGAACGGGTTATTCAGCTTGTTATAGTTCAGGCTATAGCCAATCTGCGATGTCAGAAAATCACCGCGAGACTCACATGTAGAATCTAGTTGGTTAACCACAAAGTCGCAGAATTCTGCGCGGACAATTTGCTGACCATTAGCATCAATTGTTACATCTTGCGGAGAAGCACCAGATATAAGAACTGTCTCCAGATCAGAGGGATTGTTAAGGTCAAGTGAACCAGAAACTGCTTGTATGCCAGCCTGGCTTATGTCCAGCCGATCGTTTCTGATAGTGTAGCTTAGACCAAGCCTACCAGAATCTGATACCGGGAAACTGAGATTCAGGCCTGCACCTAAACTATCTCTAACAAAACCAGACTCTTCAAAATCTACACTGCTATTGAATAGATCGAATCCCGCGGCAAGATTACGCCCGAGAAAATACGGCTCTCGGAAACGCACTGTAGCCTGCTGAGTCCTGGAACTTGCACGCAGATCCAGTTGCAAAAACTGCCCACGTCCAAGAAGATTACGTTCTGATACAGACAGGTTGGCGATGAAATTGTCCTGAGATGAGATACCCGCGCCAACGGAGAAAGAGCCGGTTGACTGCTCTTCAACCTGCACGTCCAGAATTGTTCGATCAGGTGCAGAGCCCGGCAGCTCATTGATCGATACGTCACCAAAGAAGCCTAAGCCGTTTACGCGTCTCTCGGAGCGATCAACCAATACTCTATTGAAAGCGTCGCCCTCGACCAATCCTATTTCTCGCCGGATTACAGGATCAAGAGTACGAGTATTACCTCCAATATTAATGCGTTCAACGTAAACGCGAGGGCCTTCATTAACTTCAAAAGTGATATCTACTGTCTTGGCTTCCGTGTTACGGGTGAGACGCGGATTAACATCAACGAAAGCGTAGCCGGAAATTCCAGTAGCGAAAGTGATTGATTCTACAGCATTTTCGATCAGTTCACTGTTAAAAGTAGTTCCGCTTTTAATAGGTAAGCTGCGCTCCAGTAGAGATTCGTTGACCTTTGATAAAGTTGTCTTAACATCAATTTTGCCAAATTCGTACTTTGGACCTTCCTCAACTTGGAAAGTAATGAAAAAGTCTTCCCTATCTGGTGTGAGTTCGGCAGTGGCCGCGACAACCTGAAAGTCAGCATAGCCAAGTTTTGTGTAATGCTGTCTTAGAAGTTCACGATCATATTCGAGACGGTCCGGATCATAATTGTCGTTACTCTCAAATAATTTGTACCATCGGCTTTCTGCAGTAATAACGACATCCCTCAGGTCTTGATCGGAGAAAACTTCGTTCCCGGAGAAATTTATTTTTGCGACGCCTGTTGTAGGTCCCTCATCAATCTCGAAGATTACATCCACACGGTTCTGCGGAAGCTGTACGGTTTTTGGGGTCACCGTAGCAGCGAAGCGGCCTGAACGTCGGTATACTTCAATAACACGCTGAACATCAGACTGCACTTTTGCCACAGTATATACGGCGCGAGGCGCAAGCTGGATTTCTTCGTTAAATTTGTCCTCTTTTGTGCGCTGATTACCCTCAAATATAACCCGATTGACGATTGGGTTCTCTTCCACTTCAACCAGAACCACATTATCGTTCAGGGATATATTGACATCCTTAAAAAGACCGGTGGCGAACAGCGTTTTGAGCGCGACATCAAGAGACTGCTGGTCGACGCGGCTTCCGGGCTGGATGATCAGGTATGAGCGTACAGTATCCGCCTCGATGCGCTGATTACCGCGCACCAGAACTTGCTGGACAAGAACACCGCCTTCCTGAGCAACAGCACTACCAAGCCCTGTAACTGAGGTAACAGCAAGGGTTGAAACCCCTGAAATGGCCAGCAGAAAAGCTGCACTGAAGCCAGATACCTTATGCTTACTCATGGAAGACCCCTGCCCGATTTTACTCATCTCATACCCTTTATCTTGGCGATCAGCCGTGAACAATTAGCCTGTCAGTTTCGATAGGAATTCCTGACTGATATCGTTCCAGGTGACGAATACCATCAAGAACAGCAGAATAACAATCCCGATTCTGAAGCTAACTGCCTGTACCGCTTCGCTGAGCGGTTTTCCGGCTATGGCTTCATACGCATAGAAGACAAGATGCCCGCCATCCAGTACCGGAACAGGCAATAAATTAAGAAAGCCAACGCTGATTGAGATCATGGCTGCCATCTGAACAAAATCGACGAGACTGATCATCAACCGTCGCCCCAGACTTACCTCTTCAGGGATATTTTCATCAAAACCGGACATGCTGGACTGGCCGGCATATTTTGCAATTTTGACAGGTCCCCCCAGTTGGGAGAAGTCTTCCTTGCCAAGGATAATCCTGCCCAGAAATTTCACTGTAAGACCTATCATGTCGCCAACCCGGGCAATTGCTTTACCCATGGCCTCAATGGGGCCGTAGCGGACATTCTGAAAATCGGATGTAGAACTTACACCTAAGAAGCCAGCGCTAACTGTATTGCCATAACGGTCAAGCATTTCCCGTCGTTCTGGCGTTGCCATAAGAATGATGACGCTGTTATTGCGTTCAACCTCAAATGCCAGTTCTTCTCCGGTGCCAAGTTTCACAGCTTGAGTTAGATCAGTCCAGTCACGGACCCGTTTGCCGTCTACAGACAAGACTTTATCCCCAGCCTCGAAGCCAGCTTCAGCTGCTGGCGAGTCAGGTTCAACTGCGACAATTCTGGCTTCACGGACGGTTTCGCCGAGTGAAATCAACAAAATGAAAAAGATCGCAATCGCCAGAACAAAGTTGGCCATAGGGCCGGCTGCAACAATAGCAGCGCGTTGCCACAATGGCTTAAAATGAAAGCACACCGACTTCTCTTCTGCTGTCAGACGATGCTCAAGTTGGTCTTTCTCACTGCTCTTGGGAAACTGCGTCATCCCGGGAGAGTCAGCGGCATTTTCTGCTGACCTTTCCTCGTTGACTTCCTCCGATGGTGCAGAAGCAGGTCCGGCATCTCCAAAGAACTTTACGAAACCGCCAAGTGGTAGTGCGCTTACGCGCCACTCAGTACCATGCCGGTCTGTTCTCTTGAGTAGCACAGGGCCGAAACCAATGGAAAAAACGTCCACTTTGACACCACACCAGCGTGCTACCTGGAAATGCCCCAATTCGTGGAAAAACACGATGAACGACAGCAGAACAATAAAAGACGCCAGCGTTACTAGCAGACCCAAGATCATATCCATTTGTTCAAGCTCGTCTCATCGGGGCACAGTATCGTGTTCATTGGGGTTCCGGGATAAAAAGAAGGCTAACAAGACAGTTTCGCCACGATTTCGCGGGCTTTGTGGCGTGCATCCCGGTCAGTTTCGAGGACATTTTCAAGGCTTATTCCGTCACGACAAACTGCAAAACCAAACGAGTCCAGAACCTGCTCTGTGACAGCCGTAATGTCCAGAAAATTTAGATGACGATTCAGAAAGGCCTCCACAGCTATTTCATTGGCGGCATTCAGCGCTGTCGGTGCCAGTCCGTCAAGTTCAAGAGCCTCTCTTGCAAGCCTTAAAGCAGGAAACTTTTCCGCATCAGCCATTTCGAAAGTAAGGTCGGTCAAAGTATGAAAATCAAGTTTTGCGCTGGGGGAAGCAACCCTGTCTGGCCATGCCAGAGCCGATGCGATCGGTGTGCGCATATCGGGTGTACCCATCTGCGCCAGGACAGAGCCATCTACATATTCTACCATGGAGTGAATCACGGATTGAGGGTGCACAATGATCTCAATGTCACTTGAAGGTGTGGGGAAAAGTCGTGCTGCCTCAATGAGTTCAAGCCCTTTGTTCATCATCGTCGCGCTGTCGATCGATATTTTCGCGCCCATCGACCAATTGGGATGATTGACTGCCTGCTCAACAGTAACCTGTGCCATCTGATCGCGTGACCAGGTCCTGAATGGACCGCCTGAGGCTGTCAGCAAGATCCGTGTGATACGCTCTGGTCGGTCGAAATCATAAACCTGGAAAATCGCATTATGTTCGGAGTCCACGGGTAAAAGGCGTCCGCCCCCTTGCGCCATCGCATCAAGAAAAACACTGCCTGCACACACAAGGCATTCCTTATTGGCAAAGGCTATGTCGGCCCCTCGCCGGGCTGCGGTCAGACTGGTCTGCAAGCCGGCAGCGCCAACAATAGCCGCCATCACCCAATCGGCATCCATCTCTGCCGCCTGCTGCATGGCTTCCTCTCCTGCACCGACGGCAACATCTGTTCCTTGCAGAAGTTCTTTCAGGTCCAGATACTTGGTCTCATCTGCAACAACTGCGAATTGCGCACGCATCGTGATAGCTTGTCTGGCAAGCAACTCCACATTGGTGTTCGCTGTCAGAGCAACGATTTCAAGTTCCTTTTCGCTATGCTTATTCGTGTATTCAATCAGATCAAGTGTGCTAACACCCACAGAGCCAGTGGACCCGAAGACACTGACTCGGCGTGGCTCTCGGCCGGAGCTATTATCTGGGTCAGCGGCTGTTGCCGACTGTAATGACAGGTCCATTCACATCCCCGTTGTTCGTCACATCACGCTATAGATGAATAGCACCAATGCCAATGCAACCGTTGCAAAAAGCAACCCGTCAAGCCTGTCAAGCAATCCACCATGGCCAGGGATAAAGCCACCTGAATCCTTGATGCCGAAATAGCGTTTCAACGCGGACTCAGCAAAATCACCCACAATAGTTGCTATAGATAGGCTAATTCCAATCAATGCCATGATCCAGACGGGCCAATTCTCACTTGCGAGTAATGCGATCAGGCTGCAACAAGTCATCGCAGTCAGAATGCCACCAAATGCACCGGCCCATGTCTTTCCCGGTGAGATTGACGGCGCCATCAACGGACCGCCGATCAGTTTGCCAAAACCATAGGCACCTATATCTGTCGCCCATACTGCGACAAGTAATAAGAGTGTTAGGCTGCGACCAGTTTCAGGGCCGTTGCGTATCCAGACAAACGCAATGCATGGGATGATGAGATAAGCGATCCCGATAATTGGCCATTGATAAGGCCTGCCTTTCAGTTTTTCAGAAACAGCACTTACCAGACCGCCAGCAATGGTGGTGGCATAGGCAAGCTCATATGACCCTCCTGCCGCAAGGAATATTGAGGATATTGCTGTGAATGACAGGACATAGAAAGCAGTTGAGAACTCGGTCCTGTCTACGATTCTTGTCCACTCAAATACCAGAACGATACTGGTAAAAGCTATAAGTGCCGAAAACATGCGACCACCAACCCAGACAATCGCAATGGCAATAGGCGCCAACAGGAGAACCATGATAGTCCGTTGGAAGAGTTTACTGGCAATCAATGCCTGCCATCGTGAATTGACTTCTGGCATCAATCGCCATTTCAGCCCGTATTGCGGCGGCCAAAGCGCCTGTCACGTGCATGATACTCATCTACAGCGCGCATGAAGACGTCGCGCGTGAAATCCGGCCAGTATTCGTCAAGAAAAATATATTCTGCATAGGCTGCCTGCCAAAGCAGAAAATTACTGATCCTTCTCTCGCCGCTCGTCCGAATAACAAGGTCCGGATCAGGCGCATCACCTGTATCGAGAAAACTGGCAATACTGCGTTCGTCAATATCCTCAGGGCACATTGTACCCTTCGATATATCTGCTGCCAGATTACGAAATGCTCTTATCAGCTCGTCACGCCCACCATAATTGAAGGCAATCTGGAGTGTGTAACCGGTGTTTCCAGCGGTTTCCTTTTCTGCCTTGTTAACAAGCAGTCTGATATCAACTGGCAGTGTTGACTTGTCACCAATAATGCGGACGCGGATATTTTCTTCCACAAGGCGCGGAAGGTCTGACTCTATATACGTGCGCATCAGGTTCATCAGATCGCGCACTTCAGATTCGGGACGACCCCAGTTTTCGGTTGAAAAACTGTACAAAGTCAGATGAGTCAGTCCCAGTTCTTTCGCTGTTTCAATGGCCCGACGTGCGGCGGCAACCCCTTCCTGATGGCCTGCCTGACGTGTGAGACCACGCTGTTCGGCCCAGCGACCATTACCATCCATGATAATTGCAACATGAGAGAGCGTTTTGTTGACGGTTGAAGTGAACTTCTCCTCTTCAACTGACTGTGAGGCTGCGAGATTTGAAACTTTGGCCTGCAGGTCAAGTATGTCCTCCGCAGGTTTGCGCTCTGCACCTGCGAAAATACCGGAAATGCCTTTCACCAGCTTATTCGAACTCTTGATTGGCACCCGGATTATCTTCCTTTTAATATCTTCAGCTTGTTTGCAGTCAGTATCAGACCTGCATGATTTCCTGCTCTTTGGTTTCGAGCGATGCATCGACTTCTTTAATCATGCTATCCGTCAATTTCTGCACTTCATCTGCCAGACGTTTTTGTTCATCTTCTGAAATTCCGTCGGCTTTTTTGAGGCTTTCCATCCCATCCCGCCGCACGTTGCGCACAGCGATACGTGCCTGTTCAGCGTATTTGCCCGCAATCTTGGTCAATTCTACACGACGTTCTTCGGTGAGCGCCGGTAGAGGAACGCGAACGTTCTGACCGTCTGTCACCGGGTTTACACCAAGTCCTGAGTCTCGGATTGCTTTTTCAACCGCGCCGACAAGGCTCTGATCCCAGACCTGTACAGATAACATTCTTGGCTCCGGTACATTGACGGTACCCACCTGGTTCATTGGCATCATTGAACCGTATGCGTTGACGTTAACATTATCCAGAAGGTTAGCCGATGCCCTGCCCGTGCGGAGACCACTGAATTCTGTCTTCAGGGAGTCAATGGCGCCCTCCATACGGCGCTTCAGGTCTTTCATGTCTGGTCCGGATGCATCATCTGCCATTTTTATACCTCTTAGATTTATCAGTCTTTGATGATTGTAAAAGTACCCTGCCCTGTCAGCGCGCCTACGACGCCACCTTCCTCGGCAAGTGGAAATACTATAATTGGTATCCCATTTTCTCGGGTCAACGATATTGCAGCCTGATCCATGACGCGGAGATCATTCTTCAGAACATCCATATATGAGAGAGACTCATATCTTTCAGCATCCGGATTCGTCTTGGGATCTGCTGAGTAAACGCCATCAACCTGCGTTCCTTTCATCAATACATCGCACCCCATTTCTGCGGCCCGCAGTGCGGCTGCGGTATCAGTCGTGAAAAACGGGTTGCCAGAGCCAGCGGCAAAAATGACAACGCGTCCCTTTTCCATATGGCGCAAGGCTCGGCGACGAATATAGGGTTCGCAAACGGACGTCATTTCAATGGCCGACATGACGCGCGTTTGAACACCAATACTTTCCAGAGCATTCTGCATGGCCAGGGCATTCATAACAGTTGCCAACATGCCCATATAGTCAGCACTGGCCCGCTCCATACCATTCTCGGCCATCGAAAGGCCCCGGAAAATATTACCGCCGCCAATTACGAGGGAAATTTGTACGCCAAGCGCAACGCCGGCTCCGATTTCCTTGGCGATCCGCTCGACTGTATCCTGATGGATACCAAATGATTGTGGTCCCATTAGCGCTTCGCCTGAAACTTTGAGCAAGACCCGCTTGAAAGTTGGCGTTGCGGCACTGTGGGCCAGAGATTGTGCGGGAGCCGTCTGGGTCATGAACTCATATCCTGATGCTTGAGTAGTGAGTATCGCATACCACTGCCAGCTGATTCCGGCCAGCCTTCGTGCCCGATTGAAGTGTTGTAAAACACAGCCACAAAAATTTCACCATGCCATTGCACAGTCACAAGCTCAGCCTTTCAGCCAGCCCATTCCACACAAAAGAAGGGGCACAATGAAGTGCCCCTCTTGAGAGTTCATTTTCTGCAGCGTTCTTAATTACCGCCTGCCATGGCCTGAACCTCGGCAGCAAAATCATCCTCAGCCACTTCTATGCCCTCACCCAGTTCGAAGCGCGCAAAACCAACAAGTTCAACATCCGCTCCTACATCGCCTTTGGCATTTTCGACGACTTTTGCAACCTTGGTCTCGCCATCGATCACAAAAATCTGTTCCAGGAGGACAGATTCTTCGTAGAATTTACGAAGGCGTCCTTCGACCATTTTCTCAATGATGTTTTCTGGCTTACCGGAAGCGCGGGCCTGATCAGACAGAACATCTTTTTCGCGCTGCACCACCGTTGGGTCCAGTTCTTCAACCTTCAATGAAAGTGGACGGGCAGCTGCAACATGCATTGCGATCTGCTTGCCGAGCGCGTTAAGCGCATCCGTGTTACCGGACGATTTGAGCGCAACGATCACACCGATCTTGCCAGCACCTTCGCAAACCTGCGTATGGATATAAGGCACAATCGCGCCTTCATCGACAGACAGCCCTGCGGCGCGGCGCAAGGTCATGTTTTCGCCAATCTGACCTACCATCTCGGAAATATATTCCTCGATGGTCTTCTCGGAACCAGGATAGTTGGTGACTTTAAGTTGGTCAGTATCACCATTTACGCCAAGTGCTGTCTCGGCGATGTTGGCAACCATTTTCTGGAATGTTTCGTTACGTGCAACGAAGTCTGTCTCGGCATTCACCTCGACCAGAACACCTGTTGTGCCTGATGTAGCCACAGCTACAAGACCATCAGCAGCTGTGCGGCCTGCTTTTTTGGCTGCTTTCGCCAGACCTTTTTTGCGCAGCCAATCAACAGCTGCTTCCACATCGCCATCTGTTTCCTTGAGCGCAGCCTTGCAGTCCATCATGCCTGCGCCTGTTTTGTCGCGCAGGTCTTTTACCATTGCAGCACTGATTGCAGCCATTTTTATCTCCTGTTCAATTTGTGAGAGCCGTTTCGAGGCTCCACGATTACTCCGAGTTAAGACAGCCGTTAGACTGAGTTTGTGACAACCCGGTGACGACCATCATTCTTGTCGATTAAAGCGCTCAGGCGTCAGGGCGCTGTTCTTCTTCAGCCGCAGAGACCTCTGCTGGTGCCGTTTCAGCTTCCGCAGACACTTCTGCTTCGGTCGGCTCGGGCAAAATCTCTGTTGGAGCCTCTTCCATTTCGCCAATGTCGATGCCTAGGGAGGCCTGACTTGCAGAGAGACCGTCGATCACGGCATCCGCGACGAGATTGCAGTAAAGTGAAATCGCACGCGCCGCGTCATCGTTACCTGGTATAATGTGATCCACGTCCGCTGGTGAACAGTTTGTGTCGACGACAGCAACCACCGGAATGCCGAGTTTCTTGGCTTCCTGGATAGCGATGGCTTCTTTTTTCACGTCCACGACGAACATCAGATCAGGTACACCGCCCATGTCACGGATTCCACCGAGCGAGGCTTCAAGTTTTTCCTGTTCGCGGGTCATCTGCAGGCGTTCTTTTTTAGTCAGGCCGGCGCCGCCATCGTTCAAGGTCTCTTCCATGGACTTAAGACGCTTGATCGACTTGGAAATTGTTTCCCAGTTTGTCAGCGTGCCACCTAGCCAACGTACATTCATGTAGTATTGCGCACAGCGCTGGGCAGCTTCGGCCACGGGTGCATGGGCTTGTCTTTTGGTTCCAACAAAAAGAACACGCCCGCCGCCTGCAACAACATCACGCACTTTAACCAGAGCCTGATGCAGCAGAGGAACTGTCTGCGACAAGTCAATGATATGAATGCCGTTGCGATCACCAAAGATGTAGGATTTCATTTTAGGGTCCCAGCGATGTGTCTGGTGACCAAAGTGTACGCCAGCTTCAAGCAGCTGACGCATTGAGAATTCAGGAAGCGCCATCA
>JALEGJ010000166.1 GCA_022763115.1 Aquisalinus sp. | reverse complement strand
AGGCGCTACCCTTACAGGAATATGGAACAATAATCATGAAAACTTTCAATGCCAAACCGGCGGACATTGAGAAGAAATGGGTTGTGATTGATGCAGAAGGCCTTGTAGTTGGCCGTCTGGCGTCTGTGATTGCGACACGCCTTCGCGGCAAGCATCTGCCGATTTATACGCCGAATGTCGACTGCGGTGATAACGTAATCGTCGTGAATGCAGACAAGGTTGTGTTCACCGGGCGCAAGCGCACTGACAAGAAGTATTACTGGCACACAGGATACCCTGGCGGCATCAAGGAACGTACAGCAGACAAGGTTCTGGATGGTCGTTTCCCGGAGCGCGTTTTGACCAAAGCGGTTCAGCGCATGTTGCCGAAAGAAAGCCCGCTGGCGCGCAAGCAACTTTCTAACCTGAAAGTCTATGCAGGCAGCGAACATCCACATGAAGCGCAAAATCCCGAAAAACTGGATGTTGCAGCGATGAACTCCAAAAATACACCGCGCGGTTAAGGAAGCTGAAGAATGAGTGAAACAACAACACTTGAAGACCTGAAAGACGCTGTCAGCGCAGAAGGCCTTGACTTGCCGGTACAGGAAGAAGTCGTTCTTGCTGAACCAAAAATTGATGACCTCGGTCGCTCCTATGCAACCGGCAAGCGCAAAACAGCTGTTGCTCGTGTCTGGATCAAGCCTGGCTCTGGCAAAATCACTGTGAACAAGAAGGACTACAGCGAGTATTTCGGTCGCCCCGTCTTGCAGATGATTATTCAGCAGCCGCTGGTTGCGGCAGATCGCAAGGACCAGTTTGATGTCGTTTGTACGGTAAAAGGTTCTGGCCCATCCGGGCAGGCCGGCGCTGTGCGTCACGGCATTTCCAAGGCGCTGACTTATTATGAACCTGCGCTGCGCGGTGTTCTCAAGCAGGGCGGTTTCCTGACGCGCGATTCTCGCGTGGTTGAGCGGAAGAAATACGGCAAGGCAAAAGCCCGCCGCAGCTTCCAGTTCTCGAAGCGTTAATTCCGAATCCCTTCATTACAGAAAAGCCCCGCTTTTGCGGGGCTTTTTTATGTTTACGTTTAATCCGACTTGACCAGAACGTAAGACCCCGGCGCGTCTTCAATTGGTTTCAATGCGCCATCTCCCGGTTTTCTGGCGGGAACTTTTTTCCCTATACCAACCTTCTCGAGCCATTTATGCCAGTATGGCCACCAGGAATAATCGTGCTTTTCAGCAACGCCCATCCAGCCTTCAACCGTATCTGGCAGGGTTTCGTTTGTGCGGTAATGATATTTCTTTTTATTCGGATGATTGATGACGCCCGCAATGTGGCCTGAGCCAGCGAGCATGAAGGTCACCGGTCCGCCATACAGCTTTGCACTTCTGTAGATAGATCGAAACGGCGCGATGTGATCTTTCTCGCCCGACTGCATGAAGACCGGAATTTTTACTTTATTCAAGTCAATCGTGACGCCATCGATAACAAGTTCTTTTTTCGTCAATCTGTTATGCTGATAAAATTCACGCAAGTAGAACAGATAAACATCCTTGGGCATATCTGTAGCGTCAGAATTCCAGTATAATAGATCAAAGCGCTTAGCTTCTTTGCCGAGCAGATAATTATCTACGTACACAGACCAGATCAGATCAACGGGTCGGAGCATATTGAACGTACGGCTCATGGAGGAGGCTTCGAAAATACCGCCGGCAGCATCGATTTGTTTCTCGATATTTTTAATCTGCTCGTCGTCAACAAAAAGTAGAAGATCGCCGGCTTCTTCAAAATCCATCTGGGCTGTAAAAAAGGTCGCGGATTTTATTCTGTCGTCGCCTTTTTCTGCCATATGTCCGAGTGCAACAGATAATAGAGTGCCGCCTATACAATATCCGATTGTATCGACACCAGTTACGCCGGTTGCCTGTTCAACAGCCTCGACGGCAGCATAAATGCCTTCAAACATATAATCTTCAAAGGTTTTATGTGCGAGGTCTTTGCCGGGGTTAACCCATGAGACAACGAAAACGGTTTTGCCTTGTTCCGTCAGCCAACTGATCAAGGAGTTTTCCGGCTGTAGGTCGAGGATGTAGAACTTGTTGATCCAGGGAGGAAAGATCAGAAGAGGACGCTCATCGACTTCCGCAGTTGCTGGTGCATACTGGATGAGTTGGATCAGATCATTTTGATAGACAACCTTGCCGGGTGTGGTGGCGATGTTTTTGCCGACCTTGAAGAAATCAAGATCGGCCTGCTTCATCTCCAGTTCACCTTCGCCGCGCTCCATGTCCTCAAGCAGGTTCTTGTAACCGCGCAGGAAATTCTCGCCCTTGGATTTGAGTGCTTCTTCGATGACTTCAGGGTTAGTCGTCGGGAAGTTGGTGGGTGCTATCGCGGCTAAAAATTGCTCTGTATAGAAAAGAGCCTTGCGGCGTTTGTGCTCATCAATATCCGGCGCTTCTTCCACCATATTGCGCGCGTGCTGGCTCATAATAAGATAGGATTGCTTGATGAAGTCCAGCGCGTGGTTTTCCTGCCATGCAGGATGTGAAAATCGCCTGTCAGTGACATCGGGTTTCACTGCCGGGTCCGTCTCCTGACCAAGAACCTTTTTGCTCATGCTTTCGGCAAGGCGCGCATAATCCTCCCACATCCTGAACTGACTGCGCATGAGACTCTGAGGATTTGTGAATATACTCTGATACACACCCATCATTGTATCAGTCACGTTCAGCGGATCCTGGCTAGAATCCTGTGCGGCGGCAGGTTTTTTTGTCTGTTTGTCTACGATATCAGTCAGTATTTCCTGATTATATCCACTGACATCTTTAATATACTCCGTTAACGCCCCAACATCTTCCCAGACAGATTTCTTAACCCCGTCAGGTCGTGTCGTTTTTTCTTTACCAGATGAAGGCTTGCTGGATGACGCCGGTTTTTTTTGCTGAACTGGTTTTGTGCTGGCTGCCTTTCGCGCCGCTTTCTTTGCCGGGGTGCGTTTCCGGGTGGCTTTTTTTGTCGTGGTGCGTTTTTTCGTTGCCTTGCGAGGCGTCTTTTTCAGGTTTTTTGCAGTGGCATCAGTGTTGTCTGTTTCGGCCATCTTCAAGCTCTTGTCTTTTTCAGTTGTCTGCGTCGCTTAAACCATCCTACAAAGGATACGTCTGAAGTGAGAGATTATGCGCGCGTTCTGTATATTACTGCTGGTACTGACTGGTACTGTCGCCTGCCAGAGTGGGTCGTCTGACGGCACTTCTCTTGTGCAATCAGAGGCGAGAGTTATCAACCCGGAAATTGCGCGCCGCATTGAAGCAAAGCGCGGGGAAGCGTCGGATATGAACTTCCCGCGTTTGTCAGAAATACCGACTGACTTGCCTGACAAGTACGAACAAACGGTCATCAATAATTTTCAGGATGAATTACTGGAGCAGGGACTGCTCCTTTCCCGGTCAGTTTCCACTGACCAGACCAAGGCAGGCCGTATCAGAGGTGAACGTGTCGCTCTTTGGGTAGACGGGCGTCGTCAGGAAATGACTGTCGAACAGGCCGCTCTGCAACTTGTTCAGCAACTGGAAAACGACAAAGCGAAGGCAAAAGCATTGCGAGCCAGGGGTATACCCCGGCTTGGTGGATTACCGCCAAAAGATCAGCGATAACCTACAGGACAGTCATCAAGTAAGCCAGGTTTCTTCACCTGCCAGACTATGCGCTCAAAAGGAATTGGATGATGAAAGAGGTAAGGGTCGGGATCGCTGGCCTGGGTGTTGTTGGCACAGGAGTTGTTGAGCTTCTCGTAAACAACAATGATCGATTACGCCGTGCCGGTGCAGCTCTCCGCCTAGTTGGCGTTTCAGCGCGAGACAGAGGCAAGGACAGGGGGGTAAGTCTGGACGGGGTGTGCTGGTTTGACTCTCCCGAAGAGCTTGCTGGCAGCGATGACATAGATGTGTTTGTGGAACTGATGGGAGGTGCCAGCGGACCAGCCTATGAGGCCGTGCAAACAGCCTTGCGGCAGGGGAAGCACGTTGTCACCGCCAACAAGGCCATGCTTGCTGAACATGGCGCTGGCCTGGCAGCCATGGCGGAACATAAAGGATCTTCTCTTCTTTATGAGGCGGCTGTTGCCGGAGGAATACCCGTCATCAGGGGGGTTCGCGAAGGGGCCAGCGCGTGCCGTGTTGACCGTCTTGTGGGTTTGCTAAATGGCACGTGCAACTACATGCTCACAAAGATGACAAGCTCAGGTTGGGGATATGACGAGGCCCTGCGGGAAGCTCAGTCTCTAGGGTATGCTGAAGCAGACCCATCCTTTGATGTGGGCGGCGCTGATGCTGCTCAAAAACTGGCTATTCTTTCAACGATCGCTTTTGACGCTGGCATCAGATACGGGTCCTTCCCGGTCGAGGGCATAGAGAAAGTTACCGCAGAAGATATTGCAGGTGCCAGCAAGTTGGGGTTTCGTATCAAGTTGCTTGCTGTCGCGCAAAGGAGTGAGGACGGTTGCGAACTGCGTGTCCACCCGGCGCTGGTTAAGGAAGATCACCCCGTTGCGAAAGCCGATGGTGCGGATAATTTCGTGATTGTGGAAACCGATCCGCTCGGGCGGCTTACATTTTCCGGGCCGGGGGCCGGCAAAGGGCCGACAGCTGCAGCTGTCGTTGCAGATCTGGTCGCTTTGTCTCGCGGCGTTTCCGGACCCGTTTACAATGCCTTGTCCACGGACTTGCAGGAGGCAACCCTTGTGTCGCCAGATAAGAAAGCATCCCGCTTTTATCTTCGCGTGGGTCTGAAGGATGTGCCGGGCGCTATCGCAGGTATTTCGGAAACATTGGCCCAAAAGAGTATCTCAATAGACAGTCTTATTCAGCCATCGGTTTCTGCTTCCGGCGAAGGCAGGCCAGATGCGATGGTCATGCTGGTGACGCATGAGACGACGATGGCAGAAATCAGGGCTGCCGCTGATGAAATCAGGCAAAAGGCATTTGCTTTGGGCGCACCTTCGATTATCAGGATCGAAGATTTTGACTAAGCCCGGTAATTTATAAGAGGTAATTTATGGCCACTCAGGAAGGCTATCTGGATCGGATTCTAACCATTGAACTCGGTCGTTGTACGGAAGCAGCTGCCGTTGCGGCATCAACCATGATTGGTCGCGGCGACAAGGAAGGCGCAGATCAGGCCGCCGTTACAGCACTAAGGGACGCGCTGAATGTTCTGTCTATCGACGGCACTGTCGTGATCGGTGAGGGCGAACGTGATGAAGCACCGATGCTCTATATCGGTGAAAAAGTCGGGCAAGGCGGTCCTAAAGTCGACATCGCACTGGACCCGCTGGAGGGCACTACACTGACAGCCAAAGCCATGTCCAATGCATTGGCGGTTGTGGCCATGGCGCAAGGCGGTACGCTTTTGCACTCGCCTGATGTTTACATGCAAAAGATTGCTGTTGGCCCCGGCTATCCCGAAGGCATTGTGGATCTGGACGCCTCTACAGAAGACAACATCATCGCTCTTGCAAAAGCCAAAAATGTGGAGACCTCCGAAATCACGCTTTGCGTCCTTGATCGGGATCGCCACCAGTCCATTATTGATGCGGCCCGCAAGGTGGATGCGCGTGTGTTCCTGATTCCTGATGGTGACGTGGCAGGCGTTTTCCATACAACCGAGCCTGCAACAGGTATTGATATGTATGTCGGTACCGGCGGAGCACCAGAAGGTGTTCTGGCAGCAGCAGCCCTGCGTTGTGTTGGAGGGCAGATGCAGGGACGGTTGATTTTCCGTGATGATGCCGAGAGAGGACGTGCTGAAAAAGCAGGCATTACTGATCTTGATCGTAAATACGACCTCTTGGATTTGGCCTCTGGGGACGTTATGTTCGCTGCGACTGGTGTCACCAATGGCTCAATGTTGAAAGGCGTGCGCTGGGATCGTGGCCGCGTGCATACGCAAACTGTGGTTATGCGCTCCAAAACGGGAACAGTACGGTATATAGATGCAATCTCTAACGCACCATCTAAGTAGGCATTTGGGTTCTGCTTGATTGCGAGCTTGAAAACACATCATGAGGGGACATGGAGAATCATAACGTGTCCCGGCAGTCTGATGATTTAATGGATGACATCCAGAACTGCCAAGTTCTTGTTGAGCATTCCCTGTCAGGAAAGCGCTGGCTCAAAAGACCTTTTTGTGACCGGTCTGCCGAAACCATCAGCCAGTCCCTCGAGATATCCGGCTCACTGGCTCAAATTATTTCTGCAAGAGGTATTACAGCCGAAGGGGCCGCATCACATCTGGCACCATCGCTGCGTACAGCCATGCCCGATCCGCTGGTTCTTAAAGATATGGACGCAGCGATTGGCAGGATAGCTAAAGCGATCCTCACTGGTGAAAAGGTTGGAGTTTTCGGTGACTATGATGTGGATGGCACCACGGCATCAGCACTCTTGAGCAGGTATTTTTCTGCCTTGAATATTGAGCACGAAGTCTATCTGCCTGACCGTATTCTGGAGGGGTATGGTCCGAATTTGCAGGCCTTCCGTTATTTGCAGGAAAAATCTGCCACTCTCTGCCTCACTGTGGATTGCGGGGCTATGGCCCATGATATTCTTGAGCAGGTTCGAAATGATGGCCTGGACGTGATTGTTCTGGATCACCACCAGATGACATTGCCCCCGCCACCCGTGATCGCAACTGTCAACCCTAACAGACCTGACGATTTATCCGGGCTGGGAAACCTGTCTGCGGTGGGGGTGGCGTTCATGACCCTGGCTGCATTGAACCGTTTGTTGCGGGAAAAAGGGTACTTTGAAACTCACCCTGAGCCGAAAATCATGCACTGGCTCGATCTCGTATCTCTGGGTCTGGTTTGTGATGTCATGCCTTTGAACGGCCTGACAAGAGTTCTGGTTGCACAGGGTCTGAAAGTATTCGGGCGACTGGATGATGAGACGACCCTTCCACCTTATCCGGGATTAAAGATTCTGGCTCAGAGAGCAGGTGCCAAGGGACAGGCACGGGCTGATCATTTGGGTTTTTCAATAGGACCCAGAATCAACGCTGCCGGTCGTATCGGCCACGCCAACACTGCTTTTCAGTTAATGACGGCAAGTTCGGCACGTGATGCAATTCACTGGAGCGAAAAACTGCAGGATCTGAACGAAGAAAGGAAGCGCATAGAAGCAAAGGTACAGTCTGAGGCAACTGCACAGATTGATGCTGCGCTAACGGAAGAGTCGCCTGCTTATGTTCTGGCTGTGGGTGATGACTGGCATCCGGGTGTGATCGGGATCGTCGCCGGTAGATTAAAAGAAAAGTATGGTTGTCCTGCCATCGTCATCAGTTTTGATGGCGAGATCGGGAAAGGTTCCGGCAGATCCGTAGATGGCATTGACCTCGGCCAGATCATTGCGACTGCCCGGCAGAATGGCGTGCTTGTCGCAGGTGGTGGCCACGCAATGGCAGCTGGCCTGACCGTCGCTCGTGACAGACTGGAAGAGTTCGGCAAATTTCTCGCAACAGCAATCAAGAAACCGGAGCAGGGTTATGTGACGGAAGGGAGAAAGCTGGTCGACGCAGTGATTTCGCCTGCTGCTATCAACAAGGGTTTCGCGGAAGAAATTGCTGGCGCCGGTCCATACGGTCAAGACTATCCTGAGCCAGTCGTCATGTTGGAAAACATGCGCATCCGCTATGCTGACATTAAAGGCGCCAATCATGTCGCGGTGACCCTGGAAGACGATATCGGCAATAGTGCCCGGGGTATCGCATTTCGCCTTGCAGATGAGCCGGGAGGCAAAGAGCTACTTACGACTGGAAACAGGGTGCATATACTGGGCAAGGTGAAGCCAGATGAATGGCGGGGTGGTAACGCCGGCCAGATCATTATTGAGGACGTTGCAAAAGCCTGAGGTCAGGTAAAAATAGATGCCTTAACAGTGACTTTGCACTTGCAAAGTGCTTACACCGCAAATATATCACCGATCCTACCTGATATGTGCTCCCTTCGTCTATCGGTTAGGACGCCAGGTTTTCAACCTGGAAAGAGGGGTTCGATTCCCCTAGGGAGTGCCATCAGGCCCTTTGCACAGTATTAACCTCAATCATTTATGCTAATTACTATCGCCTGCTTATGGCTTTTAGTAACGGTATGAATTGTGTCTGAAACTGCTCTCAAATCAACCGATGTGTGGGACTTACAGCATTACGCTGAAAACGGATTCGCCGTAGAGCGAGGATTTTTTTCCGAGAGCGAAATTCGTGAGACGAGGGAGCTGTTGACCCCGCTTTTCGAAAACTTTGCCGAGAAGGTGGGGCAGAGAATCAGGGATATTGGCGCAATAGGTGATGCGCAGCCGGGAACACGTCAGCCTGAAATCGACAGAGCCATCAAAGTATGTCCTGAGCTCACTCAAACAGGCGTTTTTCTCAAAACAAAAGCTCTTGCCCGAGAAATGATCGGTCGCAGTGCGCATTATGTTTTCGATCACGCAATATCGAAAATGCCGCACTCAAACACGAGCACGCCATGGCATCAGGATCGCGGATATATGAAAGCCAAAACGCACCTGGAAACTGTGAATTTCTGGGTGCCTTTGCAGCCAACCGGCCCCGAAAATGGTACCCTTTCCTATGTACCCGGCAGCCACGCTGGGGATCTCTTACCACATTTCAGGGATAGTAATCTGCATCCACATGTCTTGCGAACAGAGGCAAATGAAGCGGAGGCAGTTTCTCCCCGGCTTGAACTGGGAGACCTGTGCCTCCACCATCCGCTAACGATACACAGTGCAGGACCGAACGAGACAGATTCACCGCGTCTTGCCTGGTCACTGCATTTTGGTGCCTATGGCAGATTGGAATATCTGAAACCCTCGAATCTTTGGGCTTTTCTAAGGAACCCAATGACTGTTTCCTGAAGGCAACAACCCGGAACCAGTTCGATAACAGCCCTTATTTTGCTGGTCCAACCCACTCTGACTGATTGCATTTTTGCCCGAGTTAAGGTTTGATTAACCAAGAGGGCGAGACTTTAACGCCTGAAGTATCTAGCGAGGGTGTGATGAAGAAGTTTCTTGCCATTTTTCTGAGTGTCGGTCTGCTGTTTACCTCAACAAACGCATTTGCGATCACGCCGGACGATATCAAGACTGCTATGGACTCAAAAGGGTACACGGTTGTCAACGTCAGTGAAAACACGGTTGCAGTCATGTATCGCGGCCTTGCCGTCATGATTGCCGTGGATGGTCGCGACGGAGATGTCACATATCTTGCTTATCTTGATGATATTTCTTCCGATATGCTCAGCTATGATTTTCTCAATCGCTACAATAATGATGTGAAATTTGGTCGTGCCTTTCTTGACCGACAGGGTGATCTGGCCATCCAGATGGATAGAAATTCCTCTGGTGGTGTAACGCTGCAGAATGTCGAATCAGACTTTATGGTCTTCATTTCTCTGGTTCGAAAATTCGTCAACGACGTACAATCTCAGGTTGCTGCCTGAGATTTCCGCAGGTTTTCCCCACTGATTACAACTGTCAGGCGAAATACTTTGACTTTATGCACGAAATTGGAAAGATTTTCCATGTCAGTTAGATGACAGAAAATTTAAACACCACTAGGATAGTCATTACCACATAGCAGGGCCGAGTAATGGACCAACATCCGGGGACTGAGGAAAATGATAACGATAAGCCTGAAGCTTCTTTTGAAGTGACCGGGATCGTAAAATGGTTTGATACAGTCAAAGGATATGGCTTCATTATTTCAGAGGAAGCAGAAGACGACATCCTGCTGCACTCTTCCTGTCTGAAAGAAACCGGACATTCATCTGCGTTGGAAGGCTCTACAGTTATATGTGAAGCGGTCAGGCGCCCCAAAGGCTTGCAAGCGACGCGCGTTTTGAAGATCGATGAGTCCACGGCGGCTACTGTCGCTCCCGCTATCAGTGATTTACCGCCTGTTGAAGCTGCTGGTGCGTTTGAGCAGGCCGAAGTAAAGTGGTTCAACAGAGCCAAGGGATATGGCTTCCTGACTCAAGGCCAAGGTTCAAAAGACATTTTTATTCATATGGAAACGCTACGCCGATCCAATATCAATAGCCTTCTGCCCGGCCAAGTCGTTCAGGTATCTTATGGTCAGGGCCCCAAAGGCCTTTTGGCTGTTGAGATCAAAGAAGATACTGGCAATTAAAATCAAAATACTGGCGACCCCGGTACGATTCGAACGTACGACCATCTGCTTAGAAGGCAGGTGCTCTATCCAGCTGAGCTACGGGGCCTGATAATTGGATCTGTAGGTAGAGTTACCAGACTTCGTCAATGCGTCCACGGTTTTCGTCTGTTCACAGCGAAATTGTCTGAGTAGGACTTGATGACCGGTTCCGCCACGGCTTTTTCATCAATCCGGTAGGGAATATTCTTTTCCTTGGCGTAGGAAATGGCGGCTTCGCGCGTATCGAATTTGAGACGAACCTGATTTGAAACTGTATCACTGCTGCTGGTCCAGCCCATAAGAGGGTCAATCCGCTTGGCAGCTGCCTGATCAAACTCGAGGATCCATTGGCGCGTTTTATTCTTACCGGATTGCATCGCCGTTTTGGCGGGAGAGTAGATTCTCGCAAACATGCGTCGCCTCATATCCTTTTCTGATGGTCGGGGTGGAGAGATTCGAACTCCCGACCCTCTGGTCCCAAACCAGATGCGCTACCAGGCTGCGCTACACCCCGATCAGAACGGCCT
>JALEGJ010000165.1 GCA_022763115.1 Aquisalinus sp. | reverse complement strand
TCGACCGTGGTCTTGCATACGCGGCGCCCACCTGAACCTTCGGGTCCAGGGCGAAAACACATGTCCAACGGCCAGGGTGGCACTTTTATTTTGAGAGTGATCTTTTCATGATCTTCCCCGAACTGGACCTGCGCAAGATGGCTGACCCCAAGGCATTCATGCGCCCCCACGCGCGCAAAGTGCGCGAGGAACTGGCGAAGACGCGCCCCCACGCACC
Source organism: Aquisalinus sp. (assembly GCA_022763115.1). Classification (GTDB taxonomy): domain Bacteria; phylum Pseudomonadota; class Alphaproteobacteria; order Caulobacterales; family Parvularculaceae; genus Aquisalinus. The sequence continues at coordinate 3,033 of JALEGJ010000165.1, read as the reverse complement.
GCGACAGGCGGCGGCGCATCTCATGCGTGCCTTGCAGCCTCAACACGGACAGGTGGTGAGCCTGTATTTTCCGGTCAACGCCGAACTGGACACCTGGCCGCTGGCAGAAGCGCTGTGGGCTGATGACATTACTGTCTGCCTGCCGGTTATCGAGCGCAAGGATGCGCCGCTCCAATTCAGGGTGTACACCCCCGATATGGATCTGATCGAAGGACGCTTCGGCATCATGACGCCGCCTGACGGGGCGCTTTTATGCGAACCGGACATTCTGGTCTGCCCCCTGCTCGCCTACAGCACTGACGGCAAGAGGCTTGGCATGGGCGGCGGATATTATGACCGAACGCTGGCTGCCTATCGCGCGCATCGTGACGTGACGGCAGTCGGGTATGCCTATGCCGGACAGGAGACAAAGTTCGTACCACACGGAAAGAACGATCAGACCCTTGACTGGGTGGTCACGGAACGCGCTGCCCGGCATACTCGCCGCTAGAGATGCCCCAGGTTACTGCGTTGCGGTGATGTCATAGGCCTCACCGCGCCATGGCGTGAGCGCCGGTGAACCCTGAAAAAGAGCGATATATTCCACCGCGTCCGCCGTATTTCCCTGCACATTAAACGCCTGCATATGTGTCAGGAAACCGCGTGACTTCATGAGCCGGTCCGAGGACTGATAGGGTGATCCTTCCGCCCCCATATCAAAAATCGTGACAGGGGCATCTCCGGCGACTTTCTTCAGATCACGGATGCCGCGCATGTAATACAGATACACATCATCATTATTGGCTGGCAGCAATGTATAGGCCTCATTGTTTGGCGGGGTGACAACCGGTGCCAGGAACTCGCTGGGCATCATTGACATGGACCCCTCCGCATAAAGCGCGGCTATGGTCACGACCTGCTCGCCTTCGCTCTCTTCCTCGAGGCGCATGGCAAGTGGTTTAACGTCATTTACGGTCACCTGGATGCCGTGAAAAATGCCCCACAACCCGTAAAATTTTTCGTCCGGCCCGGTCGCTTCCATCGCAGCCCTGATGTTCGGGATGATATTGTCATAGCGGCTACCCGGTTGCTCCTGTTGCAACATGGTCAGGGCAAGTTGCGCATTGAACAGCTGCACCGGAATCCAGCTCATTGGATATGTGTCCTGTGTGGCCTCTTCATAAGGCGGCAAGTCCGGCTCTGACCCGAATGCCTTCAGGAGGTATGCTTCAATGTCGGCATATTCAGCCTGATCCTGTTGGGCCGTTATCAGGATCAGCATCCGCCTTGCAAAATCAGCGTCATAAATTCTGTCGACCCCGATGAAGTATATCTTTCGATCTGCGGGAAGCTGTTCATTCAAGTCACGGATTTTCTCGATCTTGGCAAGAAACTCCTTGTTGCCCCATTGCGCTGACTGATCCGCATAATAATCGAATACCTCACGCAGATAGGTATCGTCATCGAGCTCCAGAAAGATATTGACCGCCATCGCCTGTGCCGGGTCCATCTCGGCAAGATAATAGCGTACACCTTCTTTCTCATTCAGATGGCGGAGCAACTGAAAGTCCAGTTCCTGCGGCGCGGCGTAGCCATGGATTTCTGACAGCAGGAAAATCCTGTGATCGTAAAAGCCGGGCGCAAACTGAAAATCAGGCTGCTCTCCCTCAACCGTAAAATGGTTATCCTCAAGATATGCCACATAAGGCGCGGCAGAACGCTCATCCTGCATGACGGCAAACCACGGCGGAATAAAGATAAAGCCCAGCAGCAGGACAATGATGGCCAGCAAACCAAGCCCCAGCCATTTCAATATACTCAGTATGATACGCATCACTATCCTCGTTTATACCATTGGCCGAAAGCAGGCAGCCTGACCTCAGCCCGCTTGCTGCTCGGCGACCCAGTCCTTCACGATATCTTCCAACACCGACAACGGAATAGCGCCGCTGCCAAGCACGACATCATGGAAGGCCCGAATATCAAAGTCAGCGCCCAGCTCTTCCTCGGCATAGGCACGCAATTCCCTGATTTTCAGCTCGCCAATCTTGTAGGCAAGCGCCTGACCCGGCCAGGTGATATAGCGGTCCACTTCGGTGGTGACGTTGTTCATGGACAGGCCGCTGTTTTCGGCCATGTAATCAATCGCCTGTTGACGGGTCCAGCCCTTGGAATGAAGCCCGGTGTCCACAACGAGACGGCAGGCGCGCCACATCTCATAAGACAAGCGACCAAAGTTCGTGTAAGGCGTATCGTAGAAGCCAACTTCGAGGCCAAGACGCTCTGAGTAAAGCCCCCAGCCCTCGATAAAGGCTGTGAACCCGCTGTAGCGACGGAATGGTGGCATTTCCAGTTCCTGCGCCAGCGCGATTTGCAGGTGATGCCCCGGTACGGCCTCATGCAAGGACAAGGCCTCCAGCTGGTAGTTCGGGCGCGTATCAAGGAGCGAGGTGTTCACGAAATAAAAGCCCGCGCGCGTGCCATCACCCGCTGGCCGACTGTAATACGCCGTGGTGGTCTTTTCTGCTATGTCAGCCGGGATCTCCTTCAAGCCATAGGGCATGCGCGGCAGACGCCCGAACAGTTTCGGCAACTCGCCATCCATGCGCTTCGAGATGACTGCCGCAATCTCCATACGTTCCGCACCCGTCTTCGGATAGAATTCAGGTGTCGTGGCGAGATATTCCAGCCATTCGGCAAAGGTGCCTTCGAATCCGGCCTCTGCGATGACCTCTTCCATCTCGGCCCGGATGCGCGCGACTTCCTGCAAGCCGATCTGGTGAATTTCATCCGGCGTCATATCTGTGGTCGTGAACAGGCGCGCGCGATGCGCGTAATAGGCGTCACCGCCTGGCATCGTGTTTGTGCCTACCAGTTCGCGACAAGCCGGTTGGTATTCCTCCAGATAAAATGCTTCAAACGTCTTGAAAGCAGGAATAACTTGCGCAGCGACAATCCCTGCTGCCTGCTCGCGCAGCGCGTCAAAGTCTTCTGCCGAGACCTGGGCCGGCTTTGCATCAAACGGTTGCAGGAAGACACTTTCGCTGACATTTT
>JALEGJ010000164.1 GCA_022763115.1 Aquisalinus sp. | reverse complement strand
GGGCAAATGGTTGCCGACAACCTTTTATTTTGGGGACTATCGACATGAAATTAACGAAGGCACTCGCAGCCGGCGCTGCAGCAATTGCGCTGACAGCTGCATGGGGCGGCACTGCAATGGCGCAAACGACGACATCATCAGTTCGTGGTGTTGTAACAGATGAAAGCGGTTCTCCTCTGGCGAACTCTACCGTCACGATTACAGACACACGCACTGGCGTCAGCCGGACGGTCACTACGAACTCAAATGGCCAGTTCTCCAGTCGTAACCTGCCTGTAGGTGGTCCTTACACGGTATCTGCTGCGAATGGTGGATTTCAGGGCGAACGTGTTGAAGGTCTTTTCCTGACAGTAGGCGAGGCTGCCAGCCTGACATTTGACCTCGAAGGCTCAACAACAGACGAGATTATCGTTGTAGGCACTCCTAGCGTTCTGGCTGATATTGCTACAGGTCCTGCAGCTGTGTTTACACAGCAGGACATTATTGACCTGCCTACCACAAACCGTGACATCAAAGATATCATTCGCATCGACCCACGCGTATTCATTGATGAGACGAATAACGATGGCATCGAATGTGTTGGCTTCTCAAACCGCATCAACTCTCTGACAGTCGACGGTGTTGTGCAGAATGACAATTTTGGTCTGAACTCGAATGGTTTCCCGACACAACGTCTGCCGTTCCCGTTCGATATCGTTGAGCAGATTTCTGTCGAGTTGGCACCTTTTGATGTTGAATATGGCAATTTCTCTGGCTGTAACATAAACATTGTTTCAAAATCTGGTGGTAACGAGTTCTCCGGCAAATTCTTTGTCGACTACACAAATGGCGACCTGCAAGGCGACTCAATCGAAGGCGATGATCTCGATATAGCTGACTTTGACGAGTACAGTTATGGTGGTGTGCTGACTGGTCCAATCATTCAGGACAAACTGTTCTTCACGCTTGGCTATGAGAAATTTGAAGGCGAAGATATTAACAACATCGATCCTGATGATCTTGCTGCCCTTTCCTCTGAACTTCAGCAAGCTGCTTCAATTGCGCAAAGTGTCTACGGATATGATGCTGGCGGTCTTCCTGGGACAGCTTTCGATGTTGAAGACGAGCGTTTCTTTGGTAAACTGGATTGGTACATCAATGAACAGAATCGTCTGGAAGTGCAGTATCAGCGTACTGAAGGAAATAATGTAATTCCACAGAATACAGGTGGTGGTGACATCGCGCTGACCTCAAACTACTATAACCGTACTGAGGAACTGGATGTTTACACAGCGCGTCTCTTTTCTGAATGGACCCCGGCATTTTCTACCGAGGCACGTATTTCCTATCAGGAACGTACCACCGGTCAGGATCCAATCGGCGGAACTGAATTTGCACAAGTTGTGATCGACACGGCGAGCGGTGATGAAATCACCCTTGGTCCAGATGTGTTCCGTCACGCCAACATGCTTGAGCAGGAGCAACTCAATATCAAACTGAAAGGTGACTACCAGTGGAATGATCACTTATTCACGGCTGGGTATGAGTATGACAATATTGAGATTTTCAACCTGTTCGTGGCTTTCTCGCAGGGTGAAGCATCATACGACAGTCTGGCTGATTTCCAGAACCAGACACCATCTTCTATCTTTTATGCGAACTACTTCACAAACGATCCTGCAGATGGTGCTGCATCTTTCGATAACACAATCCACACGCTCTATGCTCAGGACACTTACACGGGTATTCCTGACGTGACGCTGACTGCTGGTCTGCGGATTGATATGTACTCAACTGATGATACACCAACAAGCAACCCACGCGTTCAGCAGCGCTATGGTATTCCGAACGATCAGAACTTTGATGGCAAGTCTATCATTCAGCCACGTATCGCATTTGACTGGCAGGTGGATGATCGCACGACACTGTTCGGCGGTTTCGGGATCTTCTCTGGCGGTAACCCATTCGTATTCTTGTCTAACAGCTACTCGAATACAGGTTTCCTCGGCTCAACTTTTGAAACCGATCCTTCAATCATCAATGGCTTCAATGGCTTTGACATTCCAACGCAGATGCAAGCTGATGTTGCCGCGTCCGGTTCAATCGGTGATGGTTTCGTAAACTTCATCGACCCGAACTTCGAAATCCCTCAGGTTCGTCGCTGGGCACTCGGCGGTACTTACAATGCTGATTTCAGCGACTGGGGCATGGGTGACGATTGGCTCTTCGGGGTGGATTTCCTGTATTCTGAGACAGAAGACCCATTCCTGTTCCAACAAGCAAACCTGGTCGTTGTCGGTCGGGCACCTGATGGCCGTCCGATTTATGCAGCTCAGGATCTTCTGGACCCAGATTGTCCTGAAGTTCTGAACGCTGGTACTTTCTCCGGCAACTGCTCAAGCCGCAGCGGTGGCTCCGGTGACGGTGATTTCTTCCTGACGAACTCAAATCAGACACCAGACGCATTCACATTCTCAACATATGTGAACAAGGATTGGGATTTCGAGAAACTCGATATCGATATGACATTGGGTTACGCCTACACAGATGCTGAAGAAGTATCTCCACTCACATCGTCACGTGCGATTTCCAACTTCGAGAATTTCTCAACATCCGACTTCAACAATCCGGTACCAGCGACCGCTAACTCTGAAGTTGAGCAACGCTTTACCGCTCGTGTCACATTTGATTATGAGTGGAAGCCTGAGTGGAACACACGCTTTACATTCTTCGGTCAGTTGAACGAAGGTCGTCCGTTCTCATACACATTTGACACTCCATTTGGTGATGGTAACCCGCTTTCTGGTGGTAACCTGTTTGGTGACTCAGATGCGTCTGAAGACCGTTCATTGGTTTATGTGCCAACTGGTGTAAATGATCCATTGATCAGCCCACTGTCTGACCGTGGTGCACTGCAGGATTATCTTAACTTCATCGAAGCATCTGGCCTTGGCGAATATCGCGGGGGTATTGCACCTCGCAATGCGTTCCAGAGCGATTGGAACGGTAAAATCGACCTGCGTATTCAGCAGAACATTCCTCTGCCGAAAAAGTTTGGCGATGATAAGCTGAAGTTTATCGTAGATATCGATAACTTCACAAACCTGCTGAACGATGAGTGGGGTATCTATCGTCAGAACACATTTGAGTTCAATGTTCCTATAGTTGATGCTGATATCGATTACGCAAATAATCAGTACATCATTAACAGCTTCAACGCACCAAGAGCTCAAAGCCGTAACATTGGCATCTCCACTTGGGAAATCCAGCTTGGTGCGCGTTACGAATTCTAATTCGCTTCACGTTGTGTAACGAAGCGTATGTGTTGCGTAAGAGGGGTGGCCATTGGCCACCCTTTTTCATTTTCCGGGGTGAAATGTGCGGTGCGATCCTGCACCAGATCCGGGAACAGAAACACGTCCCTAATTTTGCCAAATTGGTGTAATAATCAGCTTCCTTGATTATACGCGAAAAGGGAATTGCATCTTGCCGGGTGACATATCCAAAAGCTGGCCCCAAATTGGAGGCAAGAACGGGCAGCGCCCCCGGTTGTGGGGAGTGGCGCTACTCGGCTGCCTTCTGCTCGCAAGCATCCAGGTTGGGGCAGAAGCAGCTATTGGTCCGACCCAGCGTGATGACGACAATTTCTCTGACGTCACCAGTCTGCCTGACATTGACCCGTTTTCAGCTCTCTTGAGGCGGCGGGGCCCAAGCGCGGTGCGCCTCTCCAGTCGCGAGCCCCAGCTTTATGAAACGGCAGAGGGCGGTACGCGCTTTACCCTGCAGGTCAGCGGCCAGACTGCTTTGTTGCGCTTTCACTGCGGTGAAGAGCAGGACAGCCTTGAATGCTGGCTGCTACAGGGGCAACCGCGCGAGGAGATCATGCTGCTGGCTGCCAGTCGCAGCCCGCGTGGTGATGTTACTTACAAGAACCGGCGCGGCGAGGCGGTCTTGCGCGTCACCGCCACGGGCGGCGCGACCCTTTATGATCCGGAGGAAACAGCCCTGGCTGACTTTTCCGCCACGTCCTTTGGCGCGGTGGTCGCAGGCGGTGCTGCGGTTCTGCCGGTCATGGGCCAGACCGAGACTCTCCTGCCGCCGGTCATGTCGAGCGGCGCTGTTGATGAGCGGATGCGACAGGCTACGAGTTACCTCGTTGAAAAATATGACTTTTTTATCTCACTGATGTCCGTCGGTGAAACCGGCTCCAATCAGGCCGTGCTGGGAGACGCGGTGCTGACGGCGGCCAAGGCGATTGATCTTGTGGCCTCTGACGCGCTGGGCCAGCGGGCGATTGCGCGGCGCTTGCAGGCCGTGGAGTTTCGCAAGCGCGAGACTACCGGGCTTGATTACGCAGATGCGACGCTGATCGTGTATTACAATGAGCGTGGCGGGGTTGCCGGGCGGCCATCTTCAGCGGCTATCCGGCGGTATCTGGAAAGTGTGCTGTAACTCTTTGGTGACATTCTGTCGCGAATTTGCCGCAAACCGGTCTTTCACGTGCCCAATTCATCATGTATTCAACAAACTTCTGATATCTGGTGTTGGATGAAAACGTTTCTGTTCATACTCTTTTTGCTGTTTCCCGTTGCCTTTCCGGCGATGGCGGCGGAGCCTTATGACCTTGTGCAGGATGATCGCCCGCTGGAAGAACAGCGCATCCGCCAGGCAGAAGAGCGCGAACTTCGCGGGGAAGCCGCCTACACATCCGGCCAGTGCGGTATCTCCCTGAGTGCCCGTATTGATTGGGGGCGGTCCGGCAGTTGGCCGAACGCAGGTCGTGGCATTGCCCGTGCCTGTGATGGGGCGCTCAGCGCCGTCGAAGCGATCTGCAACAGTGGTGGCGCGGACAAAGTGCGCAGCAAGATCAGGTCTTTCCAGTGCAGCGGTGACGGGTCCGGTCCCAGCCTGTCCGGCAATACCTTGCGATTCGGCGCAAGCCCCGGCAGCAATGGCTTCGGCCGCACCCGCGCCTATCTCGAAGGCGCGCTTTAGCCCGGATACCAGTTATCCGGCGCGAGATCCCAGTCCAGAAAATATGCCGCCTTCTCCGTACTGACAATCAACAAGGTCCAAAGCCCGAGCGTCTCCCATGTGCGCCAGACACCGGCCTCAATCGTGCCTGAAGAGGAGGCGCCCGGTTTTAACAGCTGGTTGCGGGCCGTGACGCCGTTCTCGCTGGTGGTCAGGGTCAATGGCGCGCCATCAATATGGGTCAGCAGGATCGGGCCGGTTGTGCGATGCCAGGCAGCATATTCTCCGGCTTTCGAGAGGTAGTGGAAACGGGTGGGGCCGGGTTTGTCGGTCAGCACAGGCGCAAACCAGCCATCGAACGGGTGCGGCTTGAGATCGAATAGCGCAGCGGTTTCGTCGGCGGTTTTCTCCATGGATCAGAAATTGTCCTTGCGCTGACGCACTTCCGCAAAAACCGACACATCATCAGCGTCAGTCATGCCGATGGCTGACTTTAGAGCAGGATTGTCTGCCCGCAGGAAGGGGTTGGTTTCAGCCTCCCGGGAGAGCGTTGTAGGGACTGTCGGCTGACCCTCCTGTCGCAAGCGGATAATCTCTTCATGGCGCTCCAGCAAGGCTCTGTTCTCCGGCTCGATGGTCACGGCAAACCGGGCATTGGCGGCGGTATATTCATGGGCGCAGAAAATCGTCGTCTCTGCGGGCAGGGCGCGCACCTTCAACAAAGAGTCCCACATTTGCGCGGGCGTGCCTTCAAACAGACGACCGCAACCAAGCGCAAATAATGTATCGCCCACAAATGCCACACCTTCGCTCGCCAGGTGATAAATAATGTGCCCGGTCGTGTGTCCGGGGGTTGCAATAATGTCTGCCGGGACGTCGCCCAGGCTGACAGTCTCATTGCCCTCAACCAGACGATCTGCCCCGGGGATGCGATCGCGCTCTGCGGCAGGGCCGATAATGGTGCAGTCCCAGCGCTCTTTCAGGGCAAGGTTGCCGCCGGTATGGTCCGGATGCCAGTGCGTGTTCCAGATATGGGTGATGGTCCAGCCTTCTGCCTCCGCGGCAGCGGAAATCGCGTCGGCGTCCGGTGTATCAATCGCGGCGCACTGGCCGGACTGTCTGTCCCGCACCAGAAACCCGTAATTATCACTCAGACAGGGAAACTGGCAGACATCAACTGCTTTGAATTTGTGGACCTGGCGCATCATATGTCCTTTACCAATGCTTAAAAGGGCGGAAGCATAAACTGCCCGAAAAACAGTAACAGGCAAAGCACCTATGCGCACTGATGTGCTGGATATTGAGGCCTTTTATGACACGGCGCTGGGGCGGACCGCGGCGAGCTACATTTCCGCGCGCCTCGAACAGGCCTGGGGCACGGCAAAGGGCTTGCGCGTGGCCAGCTTCGGCTATGGCCAGCCGTACATGCCTGTTTTTACAGCAGCAGAGCGCACGCTCTGCCTGCTGCCGGAGGGGATGGGCGTGACGGCCGGTGCCGTCGCAAGTCATGCCTGCCTGACCAGTGACGTCTACTGGCCGCTGCCGGATGCTTCCATGGATCGCATTCTGATTGTGCATGGCCTGGAAGAAGCGGCAAATCCAAGACGCTTGCTGCGCGAGGTCTGGCGGGTGCTTGCGGATGACGGGCGGCTGATTATCGTCGTGCCGAACCGGCGCGGGCCCTGGGCCATGATCGAGACAACGCCCTTTTCCGCCGGGCGGCCTTACTTGCGCGTGCAACTCGACCGCCTTTTGAAATCGGCGATGTTCACGCCAGCGGCCCACAGCTCAGCGCTGTATTTCCCGCCGCTGGATATGGGCTTCATGTTGCGTGCCTCGCGCGCCTGGGAGCGGGCCGGGGAATATATGTGGTCAGCGCTCGCCGGCGTGACGCTGGTGGAAGCGGTAAAGGAAATCGCCATCCCGGCACGCGGCACCAAGGCGGATGTGCTACAGCCAAGGCTGCTGCGCCCGGCAGCGACACGGCGCAGCGCCCGCAACTTGCATCATGTCGGTGATCGGGCCACAAGCGCTGATGCGCCAGAGTGAAAGAGTTGCCGGGGCCAGGATGACGACTACGGAACAACAGAGTGTCCTTTTTGACAAGGTCTGCATTATCGGCATCGGGCTGATTGGCTCATCCCTGGCGCGTGCGCTGAAGCAGGCGCAGCTGGCAACTTATATTCACGCTGTCGATCAGTCAGAGGCCGCGCGCGGCGATGCAGCCGCGCTTGGTATCGCTGACGATGTGACGTCTGATGTATCCGTCGCCGCAGACTGTGACCTGATAATCATCGCAACCCCGGTCGGCGTGATGCCGGATGTGCTCGCCACACTTTCAGGCATCGTGAAAGAAGGCGCCATTATCATGGACGTTGGCTCGGTCAAGGGCAGCGTCGCAAGCGCTGGCGAAGCCATGCCGGCGCATTTCCATGTGGTGCCAGCGCACCCTATTGCGGGTACGGAGAATTCAGGCCCGGCGGCCGGGTTTGCGGAGCTGTTCCAGCAACGATGGTGCATCCTGACACCTCTGAACCGGCAGAATGAGGATTATGCGGCTGCTGTCAGCAAGGTGGAAAAACTCTGGCGGGGCATCGGGTCGGATGTTGTGAGCATGGATGCCAGTCATCATGATCTGGCATTGGCAGTGACTTCTCACCTGCCGCACCTGATCGCCTTCACACTTGTCGGTGCTGCCGACGATGTAGAGAATGTCAATGAGGCGGAAGTTGTTAAATACTCCGCAGGCGGTTTTCGTGACTTTACCCGCATCGCAGCGTCAGATCCTGTCATGTGGCGAGATGTTTTCCTGCACAACAAGGACGCTGTGCTGGAAGTGCTGGGCCGCTTTTCAGAGGAGCTGGCCGTGATGCAGCGCGCCATCCGCTGGGGCGACGCCGAGGCGCTGGAAAAAGCCTTCACCCGCTCGCGCGGCCTGCGTCAGGCCATCATTGAAGCAGGGCAGGAAACAGCCGAACCAAACTTTGGTCGGGACAAGAAGTAACTAAGTTTGTAGACTGACTTATTGAATGACACAGCTTTATTTAGCTGTTGTATATATTCTAGGATTGAATGGTTTCTGATTTTTGATGAAAGATCTGTCTATGCGTTTCCAGAAACTCTTGGCTCGGTAGAAACCTTGATGGCATGCATAGTCTTTCTGTTTCAACTTTTGCTAGTTTTTCTTTCGCTTTATGTGGAATGTTATTTGCGATAACCAGCCGATAATCTTCGTCAAATGTGATTAAGTGCCTGTCGAAAGCACGGTCATGTAATGCGTTTAAGCAAATACCATTCGTAGGATTAAGGCGGTTTGCTACGTCATCTTTCCAAGCTACGATGTGGCTTGCATTCAACAGGCGAGTGTCCTCAATGCCTGTAAGAGCGCACTCACTTCTATACGAGGTTAAGATCATCTTTCGAAAGAAATCCTGACCAACGCGCTGGGTTGTGTTGACCAGTTTATCGGTTATTCGATCAGTAGAAAAACTATATGAGGTTTCTGAAAAACCGCCATTAGCTTCATTGTTTTGGAGCTGGTTTACAGCGTCAATAGCTGTAACTGGTAAATTTTGATAGTCCCGCAATACAAAGTTTGGGTCACGTAAAAATTCACTCCAAATCGCCTTATCGAGTTTGCTTGCATTAGCCATTCCTTTTCTTGGGAGGGTCTCATCAAGCGCTGCTAGGTTGGCCATCTTCAGAGCCACGGCATTTGGTGTTCGGCCAATACTATTTGCAAGATTTATGATGTCTTTATTTCCATTATGGATACGACCAAAGTCGGTAACTAAGTACAGCGATAAAGCCTTTCTGACTTCGTCCTCAGACCAGTTTTTGCGGGGCGTATTCACAAATTTTACCTATGATGAGGTCACTTAGAACAAAGTGCAGGCTATCATACTTGGTTATGCTGGTTCTAATCTTTATAAAAGTGTCAATAATTTCAAGTGGTTCTGTCGTAGGGGGCTACACCCTTTCTCAACCGGACACCCGCGTAGACTTCGCCGCCCAACGCTCGTACTATCACGCCAGAGGAAATGACCGGCTTTTCTGGCCTGGTTACGGGAGGTGAGAGCGATGAAAGTTACCCTGAATGTCAACAATCAGGACAGGGCGGTTGATGTCGATCCTGATACACCGCTTTTATGGGTATTGCGGGATGAACTGCGGCTCACGGGCACCAAATTTGGCTGTGGCATTGCGCAATGCGGTGCCTGCACCGTGCATGTGAACGGTCGGCCACGGCGCGCCTGCGTCACGCCGATTGCCTCACTTGAGGGGGCGGCAGTGACGACTGTTGAGGGCCTTGAGGGAGAAACCGCCCAGGCCGTTCAGGACGCCTGGGCCGAGTTTGATACCCCGCAATGTGGCTATTGCCAGTCCGGGCAGGTGATGACGGCGGCAGCGCTGCTGTCAGTTAATCCGGCGCCAACGGACAAGGAAATTGATGAGTCCTTCGCAGGCAATATCTGCCGCTGCGCGACCTATGTCCGTATCCGGAAAGCCGTCAAGGCTGCCGGCAAGAAGCTGGAGGGTTAGGACATGTCACCACTCGATACGATTTCGACGTCCCGCAGGGCATTCCTGACTGGCGCTGGTGCTCTCATGATCGGCGTCACGCTGCCGATGAAAACACGTGCCCAGGGTGCTGCGTCTGATGTTGCCAGCCATGCGTATAACGCTTTTGTCCGTGTCGGCACAGATAATCTGGTGACCGTGATCGTCAAGCATATTGAATTCGGGCAGGGGCCGTGGACCGGCCTTGCGACACTGGTTGCAGATGAAATGGATGCTGCCTGGGGTCAGATCCGCGCTGAACACGCGCCTGCTGATAATGATCGCTACACCAATAAAGTCAGTGGCGGCATGCAGATTACCGGTGGTTCAACAGCCATGGCCGACTCTTTCCTCTTGATGCGCAAGGCCGGAGCGGCGGCAAAGTCAATGCTTGTCTCGGCAGCAGCCGACGCCTGGGGTGTCCCGGCCGGTGAGATTTCAGTTGAGCGGGGCATCATCTCTCATGCCGGGAGTGGTCAGAGCGCGACATTCGGCACCTTTGCCGAAGCTGCCGCGACACTGGACGTGCCGCAGGAGCCGAGCCTGAAAACACCCGACCAGTTCATCTATATCGGCAAGGGAGTGCCGAAGCTGGACACGGCTTCGAAGTCCAATGGCGCGGCTATATTCACACTGGATGTGTACAAGGACGATATGCTGACTGCCGTGGTCGAGCACGCGTCTGTCTTCGGTGCCACAGTGGCGTCTTTCGATGACACGATGGCAAGAGAAGTATCCGGGGTTGCGGATGTGAAACAGCTCAGCAGCGGCGTTGCCGTCTTCGGGGCAAATACATTTGCTGCGCTCAAGGGGCGCAAGTTGCTTGATGTCAGCTGGGAAATGAGCGCTGCTGAAACACGAACTTCTGACGAGATCATGGCCGAGCGCGTAACGGCTGTTCAGTCGCGCGGTGCTGTCGCGGGCGAGGCAGGTAATGTTGACGTCGCGTTGTCTGAGGCTGTGACAACACTCGAGGCGGAGTATACGTTCCCGTATCTCGTTCATGCACCGATGGAGCCACTTGATGCTGTCATCGCGCGGCGTGAAGATGGTGGCATTGATGCCTGGCTGGGCAGTCAGGCCCCCGGTTTCGATCAGCAGGCTGTTGCGGCTGTCACGGGTGTGGAGCTTGAAAAAGTCCATATACATACAATGCTGGCGGGCGGCAGTTTCGGGCGGCGGGCACAGCCCATGTCGCAATTTGCCGCAGAAGCTGCGGAAGTTTTCATGGCGGCTGGCGGCGAGCGTCCGGTCAAACTGATGTGGACGCGCGAAGATGATGTGCGCGGCGGATTCTACCGGCCGGTCACAGCCCATAAAATGCGCGGTGGTCTTGATGCGGATGGTAACATCGTCGCCTGGGATCATGTCATGGCCGGGCAGTCGTTCCTTTATAACACGCCTTTTGAAAGCATGATGATCCAGAACGGTGTGGACGCCGGGTTGGTCGAGGGCGGCAGTGCCATTCCTTACGCGGTGCCGAATTTCAACGCCTCGTGTCATATTCTCAACTGTCCGGTGACAACCTTGTGGTGGCGCTCTGTGGGGCACACCCATACGGGGTACACGGTCGAGACTTTCATTGATGAATTGCTGGCCAAAGGTGGCAAGGACGTTGTTGAAGGTCGTCTGGCCCTGATGGGCGAGCATCAGCGCCTTGCGGCGACGCTGCGCCGGGTTGCTGAAATGGCGGACTGGGGCCGTTCCCTGCCGGAAGGCCATGCACTGGGTGTGGCTTCTGTCGAGTCCTTCAGGTCCTATGTTTCTGAAATTGCGGAAGTGTCCATCGAGGATGGTATGCCGCGTGTGCACAAGGTCTGGTGTGCCGTGGATTGTGGCATTGCTGTTAATCCTGAAATCATCAAGGCACAGATGGAAGGCGGCATCGGCTATGGCCTCGGCGCAGTTCTGTTCAATGAGTTGCAACTTGGATCAGGCGGTGAAGTGGTACAATCCAACTTCCATGATTACCGCTCCTTGCGGATCAGTGAAATGCCGGAAGTCGAAACATCCATCATTGCCTCTCAAGAGGCGCCCACCGGTGTTGGTGAGCCGGGGACACCGCCAATCGGCCCGGCTGTTGCCAATGCGGTGCGTCAGCTGACGGGCGAGCCTGTTCGTCATCTGCCGATGATAAAAAGCCTCAAGGCATAGGAGCGACAAGATGTTGAGACCTGCAATGACAAAATTACTGACATCAGCCTGTGCCACGTTGCTCCTGCTGGCAGCATGTGCCGAAAAGGGTGACGAAACTGCTCATAAAGACGGTCATGATGGCGCGCACAAGGCCGCAGATTACGCGGGCGTGATGGAACTGAAAGGCCTGAAAACGCCAGCCAGTTTTTCTTCAATGACGGATGACACGGAACGAGCGGCGGCAATTTTCACCGAGATGTCCAAAGTGCTGTTGCACCCCAGATGTTCAAACTGCCATCCACGTTATGGCGGCCCGACGCAGGGCGACAATATGGAACCTCATGAACCGCCAATGGTGCGCGGCGCAGGTCTCGGGCCGGATGCCATGGGGTGTGATACCTGCCACGGCAAGGAGAATGTCGCATATGCGAGTATGGAAGGGTCTGTGCCCGGCGCGGAGCCGTGGTTGCTCGCGCCGGAAAGCATGGGCTGGGCTGGCGCAACCCCGGCAGAGCTTTGTGTACAGATCAAGGATGAAAATCTCAATGGTGGGCGTAGTCTGGAAGACCTGATTGAGCACAACACGGTCGACCATCTGGTCAACTGGGCCTGGAATCCGGGCGAAGGGCGCACACCTGCACCAGGCGAGCAGGCCCTTTTCGGCGCGCTCACCTCAGCCTGGGTTGAAGCCGGTGCCCATTGCCCGGCTTGAAGGTTTCGTTATTCCAGTGGCTCCAGTCGGGCGATGGTGACGCCGCCCAGCGGTGTCTTGATCCGGGCACGGCCGTCTTCAAGTTCCAGCGGCACGCGCATTTCGTTGCCCATGGCAGACGAGATCATGCTGAGCGTGCCGTCCACGTCGCGCGCATTATCCGCTGACAGAAGATCATAGTTTACCAAGAGGGTTAAGAGGCCAGCATGATCCGAGATGCTGGCGGTCAGATCGCCAGTCGGGTAATTTCCAGCGTCCACGCTCAGGTTTCCGGTCAGGGCGATTTTTGACACAGGCAGGTTCTCGTCACTGCCGCCAATCATCAGTCTGGCGCTCGTAATCAGCACCTCACCACCCTGACGTCGCCAGTTGCCATAGCTGCCACGCCCGCCTATCGCTTCCATGAGGGCGGGCAGGCGCGAGGCGTCAATGCTGGCATCTGCCAACTTGATGCGAATATCGCGCTCGGGTGTCTCGCCATCAAAGGCGATGTCTTCCGCTGCCAGCGCAAATTGCCCGATATCCTGTTTCAGGCCTGCTTCCTCGTCATCGCGAATATAAGTATTGGCGAGAAGGGAGCCGATCGCCACACGGTTAAACTCCGTCGCGGAGGTGCCGCCTTCAGGGGCAGCAATCAGATCACGGATTTCTATACCGTTGGCTGTTTCAGAGATGCTCGCTTTCAGTACACTCGCATTGATGCGCCAGATTTCCTCGCGCCGGTTTGCGGTCACGCGGACGACCTGTTCCCCATAGGGCATCAGGATCAGCCGTGTCGGATTATAGGGCAGCGTGTCTACATAGAGCCGGTCAGCCTGCCACTGCCAGCCATCTTCCGGGTTGCTATAGACAGGTGCCATGAGCTTGCCACGCAGGACAAACGGATAGCCCTCCACGTTGATCTTGCCGTGCTCGACCAGAAAACCGTTTTGCTGCTGCTCGGCGATCCAGTTGTCCAACTCGTCACGCATGATATTGGCGCCGACCATCCAGATAATGGTGTAAATGGCAAAGACGATCCCGCCTGCGGCAAGCGGTCCGTATAGCAGCCAGCGATTGGCGCGTTTGCCTGTTGGGATGGTCGGTTGTGGGGACTGGTTCACAAGAAATACTCCGGTTTCAGCGGGTTACTTACGACATGATGACAGATAGCGCAGCCCGAATTATGGCTTATGTGCCGGAATTAATTGGCGCCTGGTGAAATGGGGCTTTTGGCCTTCTTTTTCTCGGCGGCAATCTCCGGCAGCACATCCTCCGGTTCTTCTTCACGGGCAATACCGGCAAGGTCGAGAGATTTCGTCTCGATCACTTCCTGCAATTCAGCCATGAATCCCTTGCGGCTGAGGCCCGGCGGTACAGCTGGCAGGAAGCTCACCGTTATCGTGCCCGGATGGCGGATCAGGCCGGGCTGCTTCCAGTACAGGCCTGAATTATGAGCAATCGGGTAGCAGGGCAGGCCCAGTTTCGAATAAATACCTGCGACGCCCGGATGGTATGTCCCCGTTGTGCCCGGCTGCATCCGGGTGCCTTCCGGAAAGATCAGCACCTGATAACCGGCAGCGGCTTCTTTTTCGGCACGCTCGATGATGCTGCGCATGGCATTGATGCCTGACTTCCGGTCAATCGGGATGAACCCGCAGGCGCGCAGCCACCAGCCGAACATGGGGATCATCAGAAGCTCTTTTTTGAGAATGAAACAGGGCTTCGGCAGAATAACTGTCAGCGCCATCGTCTCCCAGAAAGACTGGTGCTTGGCAGCGACCAGAGCGCCCGATGTCGGCATGTTTCGGGGGTCTTCTATACGGTGGTCGATGCCGCAGAAAATGCGCGCGCCAAACAGCACGGTGCGCGACCAGAATTTGCCAAGCGCCAGAGCCCAGTCACGGCGGGCAAGGGTCACGAACGCCAATGTGCCGATGACTGCGGTCACCAATACAAGCCAGACCCTGAGCAGGAGAGAGCGAAGGAGAATCAACATCTATGGGGAGATAGCCTGTCAGGCGATTGGCAGCAACTGTCCGAGTCGGACAGCCAGGAATTTCATGTACTCGGTCAGGAGGATACGCCACGCTTCAGGAGAAGTGTGCCAGCCTTTTGCCGGGGCCGCTGTTGAAGCCACAGGCCAGACAATGACATTCAATTCCGGCATCACGGCATGAATTTCGGCTCTGGCGCGCGGCATGTGATAATCTGTGGTGACGAGGATGGCCGTGTCATAGCCCTGTGCGATAATCCAGTCGCGGGTTTCGATCGCATTGCCTTTGGTTGTCAGGGCGCGCTGGCCGATATCAATGCAGCAGTCGAAAAGTAGTGCCGAACCGCTATATTGCGCTGCCAGTTCCTGCTTTTTGGTATCCGGGTGAACGCCCGAGATAAGGACTTTCTGGCCCCGCTGGTCTGACAGTAAATCCACCGCAGCACCGATGCGCTTCCCGCCACCGCCAGTCAGGGCGATGATGCCGGTGTTTTCAGTCTGAAGGGTCAGAACATGCACGGCAACGCCGGGGTCACCCTCGCGCGGCAGGGTCGCGACGAACAGAAAAAAGCCACCCAGCCAGAGCAGGAATCCGAAGATCACAAATCGCAGTAACTTCTGCATTCGCACCTTACCCATACGCGATTGGCGCGCAGCCAACCCAGATCGGCGTGAATAGTACCGCACTTGAGCGCAGACGCAAATGCGGTGGTGGCGTAACCTTAATGGTCCTGTTTTCGCCTGTTCTCGAAAGCGGCCATCTGTTCAGGCGTTGCCTCGGCCTGGTGTTTCGACTTCCAGTCCTTGTAAGGCATCCCGTAAATTCGCTCTCTTGCTGCTTCGTCAGAGATGTCGATTCCGGCATCATCAGCAGCTTTCTTGTACCATTTGCCGAGACAGTTACGGCAGAAGTCCGCCAGAATCATCAGGTCGATATTCTGAACATCCTTGCGTTCATCGAGATGGGCCAGCAGTCGTCGAAAAGCAGCGGCGTCCAGTTTGTCCTGCTGGTCTGGTGTCAGATCAGTCATCATAAGTACTCCATATTTCAGAAGAGATGAAAACCGGATCAGAACCGTTTGGCAAGGGTGCGCAGGACGGTCGTGCGAGCCGTCCAGGCGGCGACCAGGCAGGTCATCAGGGGCACACTCAACAAATAGAAAAACAGGCCGCCGCCGCCAGACAGGTCAGGCAGAAAATAGCCTGCCCCGATGCCTGAGCCGAAGGCTACTACCAGCACGAAAATACAGACGGCAGCGAGAATAACGCCAGCCATGGCGCCGCGCAGGCCCAGAACCAGAAAGCGCCGCTGCACTTCCAGCGCAATATATTTGTCCGTGGCACCAACAAGGTGCAACACATCGACGATCTCCTTGTTGGCCGCCAGTCCCGCCTTGGTCGCGAAAATAATCACCACACAGACCGCCCCCATGATGAGGGCGAATACGCCAAAGGCAAATATCTGAACTGTTCTGGCCGAGGCTGCGAGCGAGTCATTCCAGGTGGAGTGATCGTCAATCATTGCACCTGGTGCTGCCACTGACAGGTTCGTTGCCAGGTCATCCAGCTGTTGCCGAAGCGCAGGTGTGACTTCCATCTCGATCAGTCCGGGAACGGGCAGGCTAGCAGGCAGGTTGCTGGTGCCAAGCCAGGGTTGCAGAAGATCCACGGTTTCCTCCCGGGAGAGGGCACGGGCAGAAATTACGCCATCTGTGTCCCGCAGAAACTCCATGGCCTTACCTGTGTCAGAAGCAATGGTGATTGCATCCTGCCCCTTGATCTGTACGGTAACAGACCCGCGCAGATCAGAAGTCCAGTCATTCGCCGCCTCACTGACCGCGAAGAAGCCCGCCAGCGCCAGACTGGCCAGGAAGCAGATCACCATTATCACAGCCACCAGCGGTGTGCCGGCGGCACCAGCTTCCGGCAGCAGGGGCGCGCGTTTCAGCCAGGGTAACAGCTTGTCAGAGGGCATGAGGCTGTTGCCGGTTTCTGTACTCTCCTGCATCGCCATTACGAAGCCTGCCCTTGCATGGGAATCGTACCGTCAGTCGCACTGCCATCATCCGTCAACTGGGCACCTGCCGTGTCCTGATTATCTTTCAGGGGGCCATGCAGTGTCAGGCGGCCTTCCTTGAGACGCAGGACGCTTTTGCGCATCCGTCGCACCAGCGCGAGATCATGGGTTGCGACAATAACGGTCGTGCCCAGCTTGTTGAGTTCAATCAGCAGTCGCATGATGCGCTCGCCCATGATCGGATCCACATTGCCGGTTGGCTCGTCTGCCAAAATCAGGTCAGGCTTTGAGACCAGCGCCCGGGCCAGCGCCACCCGCTGTTTTTCACCGCCTGACAGGGTCTGGGGCAGGGCATCCATCTTACTGCCCAGACCGACCCAGGTTAACAATTCGGTTACGTCTTGCCCGTACTCCTTTTGGTTAACACCTGCGACCCGCATAGGAAGCGCAACATTCTCATAGGCCGTGAGATGATCGAGCAGACGAAATTCCTGGAATACGACACCGATGCGACGGCGCATATGCGGCAGGTTGTCGCGCGGGACTGTGCCCACATCTGTGCCAAACATCTCCAGAATGCCGCTGGTGGGCTTGTGCGCGAGGTACATCATCTTGAGCAGAGAGGTTTTCCCGGCCCCGGACGGGCCCGTGAGAAAACGAAAATCGCCGTCCCGAATGATGAGATTCAGGTCTTTCAGAATGTCCAGATGCCCGTCATAGGACAGGCAGGCATTCCTGAATTGGACGATAGGCTCTGTCATCACTCTCAAACCGG
>JALEGJ010000163.1 GCA_022763115.1 Aquisalinus sp. | reverse complement strand
GCTGCGTTTGCTTAGCAAACGGTCTGTCTTCACTCTCCTAATTATCGCAAATCCTCGCTGCGCCAAAATGGCGACATTAATGGGTCCTGACCCTAGGCCGGTCTCCTGACACTGCTCACTGCGAATGATATAGTCTGCCGGAAAAACAATCTCCGGAAGAGCTTGAGAGAGGGGCATCATGAAGCTGAAACACCTATTCCTGCTGGGATCCATGGCCATATTGACAGCCTGCGAAAGCGCGCCTGCAGACCCGCAAGACGCTTCAGCGGCAGTCGGGTTCGAGCTGGATTACGAAAAATTCACGCTGGATAACGGCCTGGAAGTGGTGCTCCATCAGGATACATCGGACCCGATTGTCGCGGTCACCACGGTCATTCACGCGGGCTCCAATCGCGAGAAACCGGGCCGCACCGGCTTTGCTCATTTCTTCGAGCACATGGCTTTTAATGATTCCGAAAACGTACCCCGTGGCTGGAATCGCAAGGCAATCCCGGATTGGGGTGGCCAACGCAATGGCGGCACCTGGAGCGACGGTACGATCTATTACGAAGTTGTGCCCAAGGACGCTTTCGACAAGATCCTGTGGATCGACTCTGATCGCCTCGGTTACATGATTAACACCGTGACGCAGGCCGCGCTGGATGCGGAAATCCAGGTCGTGAAGAACGAAAAACGTCAGCGTTATGACAATGCGCCCTACGGTTACACCACAGAAGTCATCCGCAAGAACCTGTATCCGGAAGGTCACCCCTATAGCTGGACCACGATTGGCCTGTTGCCGGACTTGCAGGCAGCAACACTCGAAGACCTTAAAGAGTTCTACACAGAGTATTATGGCGCGGCCAATGCCACACTGGTTATCGCTGGTGATATTGACATTGAAGAGACAAAGGAAAAGGTGGAGCGCTGGTTTGGCGAGATTCGTCGCGGGCCAGACGTGGAGCCCCTGCCCCCGATGCCTGCCGGGCTGACAGAGACAAAGCAGCTCTGGTTTGAGGATAATTTCGCGCGGCTGCCAGAACTGCGCATTACGATCCCGACGGTTGAAGATTATCACCCGGATGCGCTGGCCCTGAATGTTCTCGGACAAATTCTGGGCGGCAGCAAAAACTCGCCGCTTTATCGCGAGATTGTCGAGACGCGCGAATTGGCACCCAATGTAAGCAGTTTCTCAAGCGTCGATGAGATCGCTGGCACCTTTACCATCCGTGTGCGTGGCAAGGCAGATACAGACCTTGATGACGTGATGGACGGGATCGAGACGGCTCTGGCTGATTTCGAGGCCAATGGTGTCGACCCGAACGACCTGAAACGGATCAAGGCCGAACAGGAAACCATCCTTTATTCGGGCCTCTCCACCGTGCTTGGCAAGTCGAACACCATGGCCATCGACAACGAGTTTGCCGGCGACCCGGCTTACGCCATCAAACAGGCAGAACTGCTGACGGCGGTGACAGCTGAAGACGTTATGCGGGTGTACGATACATATATCAATGACAAGCCCGCTGTTATCACCAGCTTCGTCCCCAAAGGCAAAGCCGATCTGGCGCTAGAAAACTCCACTCTGGCTGAAGTCTATATCGAAGAAGTGCGCGCCGATAACGCCAATGAGAATGTGACGCGCGGCGAGATCGGCGCGTTTGAGAAAACGCCGAGCAAATATGATCGCTCGGAGCCCCCTTTCGGCGAATTGCCGCTCGTGAAAATGCCGGATGTCTGGGAAGAATCCATCGGTGACGGCATCCGCGTTCTTGGCATTGAAAACAGCGAGATACCGCTGGTCAGTTTTGATATCACCATCAACGGTGGTGGCAGTCTTGATCCACTGGACCAGAAAGGCGTATCCAGCCTGCTGGCGCGCCTGATGAATGAAGGCACGGCGAACCGCACGGCAGCAGAGCTGGAACAGGCCATTGGCCTCATTGGTTCCGGCATCAACGTCAGTGCGTCTGCTGAGGAAATTACCATCTCTGCCACATCCCTTGCCCGCAATTTTGAGGAAACAGTGGCGTTGATTGGTGAAATCCTCGAACAGCCGCGCTGGGAGGAAGCTGACTTTGAGCGGGTAAAGTCCGCTGCGCTAACGTCTATCACCGGTCGCGAGGCCAACCCGAACGCGATTGCGTCTCTGGCTTTCTACAAGCTGATCTATGGCGAAGGTCATCCCTTGGGCCTGCCCACGGACGGCGTGGCGCAAACCGTCAGTGCTCTGGAGTTGGCTGACCTGCAAGCGCATTACGACAAGCTGAAAACTATGTCCCCGCGCATTCATATCGCGGGCGACATTTCAAAAGCGCGGGCCACCGCTGCCTTTGCTACGCTGGCGGACATCTTCGCCGCGACGGATGCAGCGCCACCTGTTTATGACATCCCGGCACAGACGAAAGGCGGCGGCACCTACTTCATCGACGTGCCGGGCTCAAAGCAGAGTGTGCTTTATATTGGCAAACTCACGGTGCCGACGGCCCATCCTGATTTTAACAAAATTCAGTTTACCAATGAAAAACTGGGTGGCGGCATCAGCGGTGATCTCGCGCAAACACTGCGCATCGAGAAGGGCTATACCTATGGCGCCTACTCTTCTATCGGTAATGGCCTGACAGCGCGTCCTTTCATTGCAGGGACCAGCGTGCGCGCAAACGCAACCAAAGACTCGCTCACGATCATCGAAGATATGATTGCGACTTATGGCGAGACTTTCTCCGAGGCGGATGTTGAAACCACACAATCAAAGCTCATCAAGGAGAACACCCGGGCCTTTGAAAGCCTCAACGCCAAGCTCGGCACGCTGCGCCAGATTTCCAAATATGGCAAAAGCAAGAGCTACGTCGAGGATGAACAGCAAGAATTGCTCAGCATGGGTCTTGATGATTTCAAGGCAGTTGCCGCGCAGTATCTTGACGAGGAAGAGATGATCTATCTCATCGTCGGCGACAAGGAGACACAGTTCGGTCCGGTCACAGAATTTGCCACCGGCGATGTGATCGAACTGGATATCTATGGAGAGCGGGTAGAGTAACATAAACACCTCTTGGGAGCATAACCCATGAAGCGCCATAATTTTATTCTCTGTACATTGATGCTTGTCGCACCGGTTACCCTGTTGCCGGTAAAAGCTAGTGCGGATTATCAATGTCTTCCCCGAGACGCTTCACTCGAACAGTTAAAAGCTGATGGGTTTGTCGAAAGACTGACTTTTGAGGATGCCTCATGGATGGTGAACATCTCGGATGGTACATTTGCAGTTTGTGGCGGCGTTCTTATAAACAAAGACATGGTTCTTACGGCTGCCCACTGTTTCGACAAGCTGCTGGAGGAAAAGATCACCGTCAGGACGGCTGATGAACAGGGCCGGGCCTATGGTCAGAGCAAACGCACAGTTGGCAAGCCACAAATACACCCGGATTACGACCCGGCGTCAGGGCAACATGATCTCGCACTATTACTCCTCGAAAATCCGATGGATATTGATTATAATATCCGTGATTTGATTATTCTACCACCAAGCCAGAAAGATCTGTGGGCTGAACCCGGTGATTGCGCCAAGGTCATGGGATGGGGGCGCCGAGATGAAAACAAACCAGAGTCACAGACTCTGCTTGCCACAAACATACCCATATGGAGCAATCAGGATTGCGAAGGTCTGTTTGAACAAGGCCGCATTAGTGAAAATACTCTCTGTGCTGGATATTCTCACGGTGAATATGACAGTTGCCAGGGAGACAGTGGCGGCCCGCTTCTTGTCGCAGCCGACTGGGGGGACTGGCTGATAGGTATCGTCAGTTCCGGTCGCGGCTGCGGGCGCGAAGATGCACCGGGCATATACTCAAGATTGAGTGATGAAGACACGTACAACTGGATATTTGCAACTACGCAAGAGATGCGACGCACGCAAACCATTGAAAAGTAAAGAAAAATTTTCGTGCTGATAATCTCAATTTGCCAAATTTACCTTTTCTGATAGTATATTCCTGCATAAGGAGAGATGCTATGAACACCCGCTCAACATTCATGATATGTGCGGCTGTTGCCGCAAGTGCCCTTGGTAGCGTATTTTTGGTTATTTCGACATCAGCCGCAGCAAGTAGCGTAAACTCAACTCCAGTCAGCGCATCAGTGTCAAGTTGTCTTGGCAACCCCGCGGATTGTGAGAAATTGAGGCCCAAGACCGTAAAGTCGGATAAAAAATGTGGCACGATCAATCTGAAAACATCAGTGAGTTGCCCCAGAAATTATCGCGTCGACTATTGCGACAGCTGGGCTGGGGCTGGTGACATTCAGCTCAACGAGACGCGTGACAGCGAAACCAAGTGCACATCCTATGGATACCGTTCATATATGGACAATTACTGCATCCGTGCCATAGCGCGGTGCGTGCCTGATTGATACGCAGAGGGAATAATTCGGTTGCTTCAATAAGTGGGGATATTGATGCTAAACAGAAGACATTTTTCATACGGCTTATGCGGTTGCGCCACGATGCTGGCGCAACCGATACAAACAGCTGCTTCAGCAAAATATCTGGATTGTGAAAACGCTTGCGATACCGGCAATCGGGGATGCAGGTCTAATGCGTTTGACATACAGCAAAATTACGATAGCGATATCGAAAATGCATCACGTTATTTTTCATCATCTTCCAGTTCCGTGGACAGCAATTTCAGGAACATAGCAAATATATTAAAACGCATACTGAATGTAAATGCACCTTATCTTTACTACAATGACCCTTCACGAGGCAGGGCAATAGCTTATCCGAGGGGAGCATTCCGTAATGGACCAGAGGTGATACTGTTCGGGCGGAACCTGATCCGAAAGGAAATGCAGAATAAAACCGCCGGTACTGTGACACTCGCTGCCCTGTTTGCGCATGAATTTGCACACATCAAGCAATTCGAAGTCGATTGCGACCTTAAAAGTATTATCGGCAGCACATATTGCAGACGCATTGAGCTGCAGGCGGATTATATGGCCGGGTGGGCATTATACCATTATCTGCGCGAAGAGTTTTATGGCTCTACACTCACTCTCAACGCTGTCGGGAACGCATGGCGTAGCCTGGCTCCAAGCGACGTCAACAAACAATCAACGCATGGCGGCCCATCACAACGCGTTGATGCTCTGGGGGCTGGATATGAATTTGCCCTGCGTAATAATGATTCCAACATTGGCACCGGTGTGGTGATGTATGAAGGTGCTCAATATGTGAGGAAGTTCACATGATCTGCCAACACCTAAAACTGACAAGGCTTTTTCTTCCTATCCTAACTGCCTTGCTGCTCGTCAGCGTGGGTCAGGCTTATGCGGGGATTGACCGTACCAGAGCCAGCATGGCGACAAGCGAACAGGAGCTTCTTGAGTTCAGCGCCATGATGCAAAGGCACTCATCCGGCTTTAGTATATTGAGCAGCGGACGGGGCATCACAGGCGGCAACATCAGGGACTATGGGAACCCGATGCGCGGTGGTTCTACGCTGAATCAGGGGGATTTTTTCCTGATGTGTTTCCGCCCGACCGTATCCATGTATGTGCGAGTTGTCCTGATCGACAGTGATGCACGGTCCTATCCGTTGCATCCGAGAGGCAACAGTGCGCCGCGCGTTGAAGCCGGCCGGTATTATTGTCTGGGTGACCGCAAGAGCGACTTGACCTTACCTGCCTCAAATCCTGGCAGATACAGAATCTGGATTTATGGAGGAGACGATGCGCCGCCTGCGGTGAACCTTGGCGGGCGACCATCAGATGGGGCAGGTCCGTCCAACGAGTACCAGAAAAGCATCTATTTCCGCGTAAAATGATTATATGTGATTAAGGACAAATTCATGCGTATCATAATATTCTCGGCCCTTATCATACTCGGCATTTTTATTTTCCTGGATAATCCTGTCGGCACCGTCAAATCGTTGCTCAACACAGATGAAAGCCGTGACCTCACCGTCGCTGAAGACGAGTTCCGACAAGGCGTTCGCGGTATGAAACTGTTTCTTGATAATGAAACCGAGCGCGAGGGAAGACGCGTCGCAGCTATTCTGGATGACTGGCTTTACTGTTACCCCCCTACGGGCGAAGTCATCCTCGTACCCAGAGGATATCAGACTGATTTCGCCTCAATCCCGGGCTGGGCCCAGTTTGCCATCAGTCCGTTTGGACGACATGCCGAAGCGGCGGTCGCACATGACTGGTTGTATGCTGTCGGCGAAGAGGGAAAAAGGCAGTGGGCAGATGAATTATTTCGTTATGCCATGATGGAAAAGGGCGTCAACGCCGTTAAAAGAAATTCCATGTTCAGGGCTGTCCGCGCCGGTGGCGACAAAGCGTATGGCAGAGAAGATGAATGGCGCTTTGTTGACACAGATACTCTGGAGCCTACGGAACCACCCCTTGAACGCCCTGTGAAGGCTGCTGTGACCAGAATAGACTGCGTGGACCTTGAAGAAAAAGCTAACGGGATTCTGGCGCAATACGGGTCTGATGCACAATTGTTCAACATACCTCCCAAACCTTGAACAAGCCCAAGCCGACAATCAGTCAAACAAGTCAGATAAAGCTGACTGCGTTGGACATTAGACATCTTTTTTCAACCGTTATATCTCCGCCTAAATAATTTATCACACAGTTGAGAGGAGCCTGCCCATGTTCAGTCACGTGATGATCGGTGTGAAAGACCTGGAAGCATCGAAAACATTTTATGATGCAGCGCTTGGCGCCCTTGGCATTCGCCCCGGGCGGGTCGATCCGAAAGGCCGGGCGATGTATATTCACAACGGCAACATCTTCATGCTGACCCAGCCGATTGACGGCAATGAAGCCTGCGGGGCCAATGGCGGCACCATCGGCTTTGCAGCCGAGACGCCTGAAGCCGCAGACGCTTTTCACAAGGCAGGCCTCGAGAATGGCGGCACGGCCATTGAAGACGCGCCGGGCTGGCGGGAAAACAACGACCTGAAACTCTATCTGTCTTATCTCAGAGACCCTGCCGGCAACAAGATTTGCGCCATGTGCCGCGGCTAAAGCAGCACATATCGAAATAGCTGCCTGCATTCCCTCGGCGCGCGATAGGAACAGCCTATCGCGGCACATGCCATTTGCCGCCTCCGCTCTTTTGTGCCAAATCTAGGGGCGGAGAGAAAATCAGGCTGATTGTATGGGTACCTTCAACATCTTTGATACGCTGGCAAATCCGGAACGTTTCATGCGTTATTCCGGCCCTATTCTCTGGGGGACCGGGCTGGCAGCTGCGGCCCTGCTGGTGGGCGGCTCAATCTGGGCGCTGTTCTTCACGCCGCCGGACTACCAGATGGGCGAGAGTGTGCGCATCATGTATGTGCATGTGCCTGCTGCCTCCATGACGATGATGGCATATGCTTTCATGGTGGTGGCCAGTATCTTTGGCTATGTCTGGCGCCATCAATTAGCGGATCTGGCGGCGCGCGAAGCCGCGCCCATGGGCCTCGCTTTCTGCATTCTGTCGCTGATCACGGGCAGCATCTGGGGCAAGATTACCTGGGGTGTCTGGTGGGACTGGGATGCCCGGATGACGTCCGTGCTGGTGCTGGCATTTATCTATATTGGTTACATGGCGCTCTGGCGGGCCATTGAGAACCAGGCTCAGGCCGCGCGCTCTGCCGCACTTCTATGTTTTGTGGGGGCGATCAACCTGCCGATCATCAAGTTCTCGGTCGAGTTCTGGGAGACACTGCACCAGCCAGCAACGATCATCACGCCGGAAGGGCCGAAAATGCCGCCGGAGATGTTGCTGCCCCTGCTGACCATGATGACTGGGTACGCCATGCTTTTCGGGTTCTTCGTGACTTTGCGCCTGCGCACCATCCTGCGTGAAAAACGCCAGGGCAGCCACGCCCCTGCGCGCCCGGTCAGTGTTGCGCAACCCGTGACCATGACGGATGACCCGGCGCCGCGCCAACCGGAGCCTTCATCACAACCTGCCAGTGAGGGGAGCAACTGAACATGGAAGGCACACTGATCGGTACGGATGTGACAAGTTATGTGGCCGCTTCATGGGCCATATCCATTATCCTTCTCGGCGGCCTTGTGGGCTGGGCCGTGAACGCTGCTATTAAAAGTGACAAGAGTTAGACGACCATGACTGACACTGAACAAGGTACGCCTGAAAACAAACCGGCCCCAAAGAAACGCCCGCCCATGCGCCGCCGGCGACAGCGGCTTTTGGTTGTCAGCTTGTTGTTGCCGACACTCGCTGTTGCCAGCTTCTTTGTGCTGATCGGGATCAGTCAGACCTCTGTCTATTTTTACGCGCCGAAAGACCTGCCCTCCCCCAGTGAACTGGACGGGCGCGCTATTCGCATCGGCGGTATGGTCGCTGAAGGCACGATCAAACAGGGCGAAGGCCTCGAGACCTGGTTTGATGTGACCGACTATGAAGGCACGGTAACTGTTGTGACGAATGATCCGTTGCCGGGCATTTTCCGCGAAAATCAGGGCGTGGTCATTCAGGGCAATCTGAATGATGAGGGGATTTTCGTTGCCTCGCAGGTCATGGCCAAGCATGACGAGAATTACATGCCGCCAGAGGTTGCTGCCGCTCTGAAAGCCACTGGTCGCTATGAAGATTATATGGAGAAGCAGGAAGACGGCTATTGAGACGCCGCTTCACGCCCCGGCATTGATGATGTATCCGAATGCATCGGCCGCCGACAGTATCCTGAAATTGTATCGTAAAGCGTCGTAATATTGAACGGCTTGGTGATATTGCCATTTGCGCCCATCGACAGATAACGATTGAGCGAGAGACGCTCCGCATTCGCAGTGATCATGACCACAGGCACACGCTGATATGGCGCTTCTGCGCTGCGGATGCGATGAAGTGCTTCCTCGCCTGACATGACAGGCATTTGCACATCCATCAGCACAACATCATAAACCTCGCCGGCCTCCAGTTGCTCCAATGCGTCAGCCCCATTCTCGACTTCATGGATCACCACGCGGTGCTTGCGCAAAGCTGCCTTGATGACTTCCCGATTGACCGCATTGTCCTCTACAAGAAGCACCCGCATTTCTGCCTCTTCTTCCATAGGTGGCGCCAGGTCGGGTGCCGGTTCTGCACTGACAGGTATCAGCGAAAGGGCACGGCCCGTTTTCTTCATGGTGAGGCAGATGAAAAAGGTGCTGCCCTCACCCGGCAAACTCTTCACGCCGATACGCCCGCCCATCAGATCTGCAAATTGTTGAGAGATAGCAAGGCCGAGCCCGGCACCACCATGACGGCGCGTCACAGACCCGTCCACCTGGCGGAAGCGTTCAAAAACGCGCGCCTGCTGATCTTCCGGAATGCCGGGGCCCGTGTCTGATACGGCGAGGCGGATTTCTTCCCCCTCACGTGTGGCTGAAATGACAACCTTTCCGCTTTCCGTAAACTTGACTGCATTTCCGGCAAAGTTGATCAGTATCTGGCGGAGTTTTTTGACGTCCCCCCGATATTGCCCGGCAATTGCCGGATCGACCCTCACCTGCAGATCGAGACCTTTCTGGAGCGCAATACCGCTGATCGTGCTGCTGACTTCATCCAGAAGCTCTGCAAGGTCAAAACCCTCCTCCTCAAGGAGGAGCTCGTTCGCTTCAATTTTGGAGAAATCCAGGACGTTCTGTATAATTGCCAGAAGGGATCGGCCAGATTTCAGAATTGTCTCTGTGTACTGTTTTTGTTTCTGATCGAGGCGTGTTTCGTCCAGTAGCTGCGCCATACCCAAAACACCGTTCAGGGGTGTACGTAACTCGTGGCTCATATTGGCCAGAAACTCGGTCTTGGCTGCATTCCCGGCTTCCGCTTCACTGCGGGCAATTTGCAGCGCCTGCGTAACCTTTTCCATTTCACGCTGAAAAATACAGATGACCAACGTCAATCCGGACGCCAGAATTGACAGGGCAAACCCTTCCCAGTTTGTCAGGTAATGCGGCGTCAACCATAAGTAATTGAGAACAACAAATACTGCTGCAAACACAGCAGGGCGATGCCCGAGCAATAACCCTGTAACGACGGGCAAAGTCGGAAAGTAATAAAGGGCAGGCGACAGCACCCCGCGATCACTCGTCGCAACAATCAGGATAACGCCATACAAGGACAATAAAAGGATGATTGAGGAAACCCTGAATCGCCGCGTGAAATAGGCGAAAAAGGGGATCGCGAGCATGAATAGTGGAAGCACCGCTCCCGCAACGCTCATAACAGGCGCCTGTTCAAATGTTGACAGACCGACAGTCGTGCCGGACACGGCGCCGAAAACACCTATAACAAAACTCAGCACAACCAGAAGCCGTCGCCGGGCGAGGTCCAGAATGTCGCCATCAACCTTGGTAGGCCAGATGATTTCCAGCAGGGGCATACTGCGTCAGCCTTGGAAGTATCTACATTCCACCAGCATGACGTGTATCGGTTAATATAGCATTATCCCAGATTGCGGGACATGGCAGCATTAACCACGCTTTTCCTCAATCAAATCAATAACTTGCCACATGGCATCCAGCGAGGCGACGCCGAGACGGATGCAACGTCCCGGTGACCAGCCAAAATCCGGGTCCGGCGTGATCTTGCTGTCCTTGAACGGCATCTCAAGAGTCATGGCGAGGCAGCCGAATTTCCAGGCCATATAATTGGTGCAAATCGAGAGATCAGCCGTGCCCGGGGCATCCACAGGATACCCAAATTCCGTCTGGAAATCCGGGCTGATCTGCGCCAGCGCGGCCTTGTAACTGTCCAGCAGGTTCTGTTGATGATCGGTGAAACCGGGCGCGCCTTCACCGCCGGCGATAAAATTATACGGCAGGTTTTCATCGCCATGGACATCCAGCGCGAAATCCACACCTGTTTCGATCATTTTCTGTAGTACACAGAAAACCTCAGGACTTTTCTCAAGGCTGGCTTTATCCCATTCCCGATTGAGGTTGATACCCGCAGCGTTGGTGCGCAAATGCCCGCGCCGCGATCCGTCCGGGTTCATGTTTGGTACAAGATAAAAGACGGCCCGCTCCAGCAGGCGGCGGGAGACCGGGTCTGTTTCATCCAGCAATCGGCCAATGAAGCCCTCCATCCACCATTCAGCCATGGTCTCGCCAGGGTGCTGGCGCGCGGTAAGCCAGAATGACAGCTTGCCCTCGCCCGGTGTGCCGACGGTCAGTAAATCAATATCCTGACCATCCAGTGTGGTGCCCAAAACGGAGACATGAGTCAGGTCACTGTCAGCGGCAGATGCGATCAGATCCTGATGACGCTCCATGGTGTACGGCGCAAAATAGGCATAATAGACCGCGTTCAGATATGGCGTATGCTCAATGACAAGTTCGCCATTTTCATATTTCGTCGGCACACGGAACCAGTTTTCGCGATCATAAGAGGCAACAGCCTGATACTCTTCCCAGCCAGGCGTATAGGCAGAGCCGCTGGCGTTCATCAGTCGCATCCGGCAATCCTGATCCTGCGCACCAGTCAGGCGGAAATAGAACCACTGGTAGAAATGGCTCTCATTGTCATGGCGAATATCAAGCTGGATATCATCAGCCCGCTCCGCGCTGCGGCAGATGATGTTGCCCCCGTCAAACTGACTGGAAACCCGGATGTGGTCGGTCATGGTTCATCCTTATATTGAGAGTAGCGATATTTCTGGGCTACTGCTTTCTTGCGTCATAAACAACCTTGCCATCGACGATCGTCATGACGGCTTTCACGTCAGGAATTTGCTCTACCGGGATCGTCATGATGTCTGCTGACAGCACGGTAAAGTCTGCTTTCTTGCCGACCTCAATCGTCCCGAGACGGTTTTCCATAAAAGCTGCATAAGCAGGATTTTTCGTGAAGATGGCGAGGGCCTCCGCGCGGCTTAGAGCCTCTTCCGGGTGCCAGTTTGCGCCCTGAAAGCCTGCAAGGTCGGTACGCCCCACTGCCGCATAGAACTCAATCATCGGGTCGCCGCGCTCGACCGGCGCGTCTGACCCACCGGCAATGACAGCGCCGGCATCCGTCAGGCTGCGCCAGGCATAAGCCCCGCGCAGACGCTCATCCCCGAGACGCGCAGGGGCAAAATGCAAATCACCGATGGCGTGTGATGGCTGCATGGACGCAATGACGCCGAGGGCCGCAAAGCGCGGAATATCTGCCGGGTCGATGACTTGCGCATGTTCGATGCGCCAGCGCGGATCACCGTCATGGTCCGCGAGCACTTCCTCATACCAGTCGAGCACAAGCGTGTTGCCCCGGTCCCCAATGGCATGGGTTGTCACCTGGATATCATTGGCCAGCGCCTTGCGGTAAGCTCCTACTGCTTGCTCTTTAGTGATGAGTTGCAGCCCTCTGGTCTTTTGCTGATCTGCATACGGCTCTTTTAGCAGGGCGCCGCGTGAACCGAGAGCCCCATCAACATAAAACTTGATCGCGCGTGTGGTCAGCTTGCCGTCATTCATTTCCCAGAAGCCTGTCTCCGCCAAGTCGTCGAGACCGGCAGGCGTCAGGGAGTTGTAGACGCGGATCGGCAACCGGCCTTCCTCTTCCAGCTGAATCAAAAGCTCCGTATCTGCCTGATTGACGGACATGGAATGGACGCCTGTCCAGCCATAGGCCGCATAAACCTCTGCCCCTTTTTGCAGTGCTTCCTTGCGACGCTCCGGTGAGGGCGTAGCAATGAGACCTCTGACCAGATTTTCCGCATTATCAATCAGTATGCCCGTTGCCACACCATTTTCGTCCCGCTCAATGGCGCCGCCGGACGGATCCGGCGTTTCATCCGTTATCCCCGAGAGCTCAATCGCTCTGGAGTTGACGACTGCTGCGTGACCGTCCGCCCGGCCCAGAATAACCGGGTTATCCGGCGCGGCCTCGTCCAGGTCATAGCGGTTGGGGAAGCGCCCTTCCGGCCAGCCGGTTTCAATCCAGCCGCGCCCATAGATGACATCCCCCGGCGTAGTCTCCCCTACTTCCTCTGCAACGCGAGACTTCAACTCCTCCACAGAAGACGTGCCCTCCAGGTTCAGGGTCAGCTCACGAAAGCCGATACCGTCAAGATGTGCGTGGGCGTCCGTGAAGCCGGGGAATGCTATTGCTTCACCAAGTTTTATTTCCTCCGCATCAGGAGATACAGTTACTAAGGCAAGAAGACTTTCTTCGTCATATGTATCTGCTTCATCATATATTATAGGGTCAGGAACCACAGCTCTAATGAAGCCGTCGCTAATAATGACTTCACTAGCTATCGGAAAGTCTTCTCTACCGGTATAAATGCGACCTTTAATAATAAGATCAGAACTATAGGTTTGAGCCTTTTCGGTCGGGCCACAGGCAAATAGCCCAGCACCGAGAAAAGAAATCATGAGCATTCTACTCTTACGCATAATTTATTCCCTGTCCTTATTTTATGACTGCACGGAACTTTACCGGCTCCGCCAGTATCTGGCCTTCAAAATATGGATCGTCCGCTGGCACTGTCTGCGTCAGGGCATGGATTTCCCGCACTACATCCATGCCCTGAATGACACGGCCAAAAGCGGCAAAGCCCTGCTTGTCCGGGTTGCGCATCCCGCCATAATCAAGACCGGGGTTATCACCAATAGAAATGAAGAACTCCGAAGCCGCACTACCGGGCTCAAGCCGCGCCATCGAGATCACGCCATCCGTGTGAAGAATGGCGGTCTTGTTCGTTGTCTCATGCTCGATGGATGGCAAGGGCGCCGCCTGATCCAGATTCAAGCCACCCTGAATCACATTGATTTTGGGATCGCCCCGATCATTATCAAACCGCACGACGCGGTAAATTTCACCCTCGTCGTAATGCCCCGCTTCCACATAAGCGAGGAAGTTGGCAGTAGTTACGGGAGCTTTCTCCGTATAGAGCTCAATGACAATCTCGCCCCTGTCCGTTGTGAGTGTTACGCGTGGAGCAGCTTCCGGTTTGTCGCCCGAGCCACAAGCCGCGACAAGGGCAGTGCACAGCACTGCCAGCATGGCCAGATTCACTCTCATTTTTCTCTCACTCCCTTAGACATCAAGAAACGGGTTCCGGATGGTCAATGCCTCGATCTTCTGCTGGTGCTGCATGTCTTCAGAATAAAGCCAGTCAGCTTCAGCGGCCAATGCTGCTGCAATGATCTGACTGTCGTAGAAAGTGTACCGAAACCTTTCCGCCAGAGGCAGGGCTTTCATCTGCAAACTATATGTCAGCGGAATGACATGGCATGTATCCCTCAAAAGAGAGACAAACTCACGCACATATGGCCACTCCAGTAAACCCTTGCGTCTGACAACAGTTACGAACTCGGCGATAACCTGTGTAGAGATAAACCGCTCCAGCGACCCATTCTTCAGTATTTCACGCGCACGTTGGGCTTTAGCCGGTTCCTGACCTGTCAAATAGATCGGCACATTGCTGTCGAGAAAGACGCGGTACCTAGCGTTCATTCGCCTCGTCCCGGTCGAACTTCCAATCTTTCGGCAGACTGCCTTCGAAACGGCGGAGTTTTTCCAATCGCTCCTCTATCGAAGGTTTTTTATCTACTCCCAATTCGCGCTCGCCAGCCACGGTGATGTTGACCTCATCACCTTCCTTCAGGTCGAGCAGCTTGACGATGGACGCGGGCAGCCGGATCGCAAGACTGTTGCCCCATTTGGATACCTGCATCAAAATCTCCATGGATATACATTTTTCTATGTATATCCAAACTCGCATTCTTTCAAGCGAAGAAAGCTACTGGCCAGCAGACATCAAAGCGCCTATAGCGGCGTGAAAATTTTTTTGCACTGCAGCATAAAGGCATTCCATGACCGATCAGTCCCTCAGAAACATCGCGATTATCGCGCATGTTGACCACGGTAAAACCACGATGGTGGATGAGCTTTTGCGCCAGTCCGGCGCGGTGCGCGAAGGTGCCGCCATGGATGAGCGCGCCATGGATTCCAACGATATCGAGCGCGAACGCGGCATCACCATTCTTGCCAAGTGTACCAGCGTAGAGTGGGACAGTCCGTCCAGCGGCCTAACCCGCATCAATATCATCGACACGCCAGGCCATGCGGATTTCGGGGGCGAGGTCGAGCGTATTCTCTCCATGGTGGACGGCGCCCTGCTGCTGGTGGACGCCGAAGAAGGCGCCATGCCGCAGACCAAGTTCGTTCTGTCAAAGGCGCTGGCCCTGGGTCTCAAGCCCGTCGTGGTGCTGAACAAGGTAGACCGCCCCCACGCTGACCCGGACCGCGTGCTGGATGAGGTGTTCGACCTTTTTGCGTCACTCGGTGCCAATGAAGATCAGCTGGATTTTCCGGTTCTTTATGCCTCCGGGAAGGAAGGCTGGGCCGCGACGGACCTCGATGGCGCGCGTGAGAACATGTCTGCCCTTTTCGAGACGGTGATCGAGCATGTTGCGGCGCCTACTGTTGAAGGTGGCCCCGATGCCCCCTTCCGGCTGCTGGCAACCACGCTGGAAGCGGACCCGTTTCTCGGGCGCATCCTCACGGGGCGGATCATTGCTGGCACGCCAAAGCCTGGCACAACCTATAAAGCCCTGTCGCGTGACGGGAAGCTGGTTGAGCAGGCACGTGTCTCCAAAATTCTCGCCTTTCGCGGCCTGAAGCGCCAACCGATTGACGAAGCGATGCCTGGCGACATCATTGCCATCGCAGGTTTTCAGAAAGCCTCTGTTGCCGATACATTATGTGATTTATCCGTAAGCGATGCGATTCCCTCACAGCCGATTGATCCACCAACCCTGTCCGTCTTCATCTCCCCCAACGATTCACCACTGGCGGGCCGCGAAGGCAGCAAGGTGCAATCCCGGGTAATCCGGGAGCGTCTTTACCGTCAGGCAGAAGGGGATGTGGCTATTCGTGTTTCGGACTCCCCCAATGGCGATGCCTTCGAAGTTGCAGGCCGCGGCGAATTGCAGCTTGGCGTGCTGATCGAGAATATGCGCCGCGAAGGGTTCGAGCTTTCCGTGTCACGCCCGCAAGTTTTGATGCGTCGGGATGATAGTGGTACACTGACAGAACCGTTTGAAGAAATTGTCATTGATGTGGATGATGAATACTCCGGCGGGGTCATCGAGAAACTGACCCAGCGCAAATGCGAGCTGGCCGAAATGAAACCAACCGGCGGCGGCAAGACCCGTCTGATCCTGCATGGCCCGACCCGCGCCCTGATCGGCTATCACGGTGAGTTTCTGACAGACACCCGCGGCACCGGTGTGATGAACCGCTCCTATCTTGAACACCGGGCCCATAAAGGGGCCATTCAGGGCCGACGCAACGGCGTGCTGATTGCCATGGGCACCGGGGAAGCTGTGCCATTCGCCTTATGGAACCTTGAAGAGCGCGGCGTCATGTTCATCAGCCCGGGCGAGAAGGTCTATCAGGGCATGATTATCGGCGAGAACGCCAAGGACAACGACCTCGACGTGAACCCGCTGAAAGCAAAGCAACTGACAAATATCCGAGCTGCCGGCAAGGACGATGCCGTGCGCCTGACGCCGCCGCGCCGTCTCTCACTGGAACAGGCCATCGCCTATATTGATGATGATGAACTGGTGGAAGTGACTCCGGAAAATGTACGCCTGCGGAAAATCGAACTGGAGCCGCATATGCGCAAGAAACGCGCAAAGGCTCTCGCTGAAGGTTAATGATCGCTCAACCCCTATATAAATCGGGCAGTTTGGCTTCGGTGCGTACAGGGTCATTAATAGATTGTTCAGAAAATATTCATTCTTTTTTAAGATTCGCCGAAAACCGGCACGCCTCTTGAATACTTCTCCACAAAGGCGAAAGGCCGCAGTGCTCTGACTTTCCTGTCTGGGGGTCGATGTAAAATCGATCAGGGTAGGGGCGCGGTCATTCGTCTCAACGCACATGATAAATAAGGAGAAGATTC
>JALEGJ010000014.1 GCA_022763115.1 Aquisalinus sp. | reverse complement strand
CTGTCGGGCATTTCTCGCACAGGCTAATCTTCAAAATGGGGTACTCATTCATGAAACAATCCACTCAAAAACTGATAACTCGCGCCGGTCTACTGGCCACTGCCAGCGTTGCCGCGCTTGGGCTTTCGACAGCTCATGCGCAAGACGGTGGCCTCGACACCATCATTGTGACAGCGCAAAAACGTGCTGAAGACATCAAGGACGTTCCGGTTTCCGTTGGCACCGTCAGCGGCGAGGAACTGGATGTGCTGCAATCTGCCGGCGTTGACGTTCGCTTCCTTTCCGCGCGGGTGCCAAGCCTGCAAATCGAATCCTCTTTTGGCCGCACATTCCCGCGTTTTTATATTCGCGGTCTCGGCAACACGGACTTTGACCTGAATGCGTCACAGCCTGTTTCCTTCGTGTACGATGATATTGTACTTGAAAACCCTGTGTTGAAAGGCCTGCCACTGTTCGACATCGACCAGGTGGAAGTACTTCGTGGCCCGCAAGGCACGCTGTTTGGTCGCAACACCCCAGCGGGTGTTGTCAAAGTTGCGTCGGCCAAGCCAACTGATGAGTTTGAAGCATTCGCCAGCGCGTCATGGGCGCGCTTCAATACCATCGGCACTGAAGCGATGATTAACGGTCCAATCAATGATGACTGGTCCATGCGCCTGTCCGGCACCTACCTGCACCGTGATGACTGGGTGGACAATCTGGCCAGCGGGCCGGAAGACGAACTTGGTGGTTATGATGATTTCGGCTGGCGTGCACAGTTGCTGTATGACAATGACGGCCCACTGACAGCCCTGTTCAATGTTCATGGCTGGGGCTCTGATGGCACTGCGCGCCTGTTCCGCGCGAATATCATCCAACCGGGTACGGATAACCTGACTCAGGACTTCAACCGCGATGAAGTCTTCTATGATGGCGTTAACAAGCAGAAAGTCCGTGGTTATGGGGCCACGATGACACTCGATTATGATCTGGGCGATCACACGCTGACATCTGTAACAGGCTGGAAGGATGTTGAAGTGTTCTCCCGTGGTGACATTGATGGCGGCTTTGGTGCAGCCTTTATTGGTAACGACGTACCTCCCACAATTCCGTTCCCTGCCGAGAGTGCTGATGGCCTGCCAGAGCATGAACAGATTACACAGGAAATTCGCCTGTCTTCAAACGATCTCGGTGCTTTCGATTACATGGTTGGCTTCTTCTACTTCGACGAGAGCTTTGAAATTGATACTTTCAACTTCAACTCTCTTGCTCCGGGCAATCCTCAGAATGGTTACACATTCCAAAGTCAGGACACTCAAGCCTGGGCTCTTTTTGGTAACGCCGATTTTGAAGCAACTGAAAAGCTAACACTGCAAGCAGGCTTGCGTTATTCCTACGATGAAAAAGAGTTCACTGCTGGACGTGTTCAATCGCCTATTATCAGTGGCCCTGCTGGTGCCCTCGCCGCTTCTACGGTTGAGGCAGATGACGACTTCATTTCATGGAACGTAGCCGCAACTTATGAAGTAACTGAAAATCAGAGCATTTTCGCACGTATTGCGACTGGTCACAGAGCCCCGGCATTTCAGGGGCGCTTGCTGTTCGGTGACGTCATTACTCAGGCTGATACTGAAGAGATCATTTCATATGAGGGTGGTGTCAAAGGCGATTTCGCAGAAGGTCGCGGAAGCTACAGCCTGACAGGGTTCTATTATGAGATATCAGACCAGCAACTTACTGCTGTTGGTGGTGGCGCAAACTTCAATCAGCTCTTGAATGCGGATGAAACGATTGGTTACGGCTTCGAATTTGACACTCGTTACGCGCCAACCGAAAATATCTTCCTTACTGCTGGCCTCAGCTACAATTTCACTGAAATTCAGGACTCAGGTCTCGAAGTTCTGGCATGTGGCCAAGATCAGTGCACCATCACTGACCCTGTTCGCCAAGCCGCAAATCCATTTGCACCTGACGGTTTCGATGAGTTTGCAAACATTGACGGGAATCCTTTGCCGCATGCCCCTGAAATCATCGCGAATGTGACAGCGCGCTTCTCACAACCTCTGCCAAATGGTGGCGAGACATTCGTCTTCACTGACGCGGCTTATGAGAGCGACAAGAACTTCTTCCTCTATGAGAGTGCAGAATTCCAGAGTGGTGACCTGCTCGAAGTTGGTGTCCGTGTTGGCTATGTCAGCCCGGATGGCGACATGGAAATTGCGGCGTTCGGTCGCAACATTTTCAATGATGAATCCTTGCGTGGTGGCATCGACTTCAACAACCTGACCGGTTTCGTAAACGAGCCTCCAGTATTCGGTTTTGAAATCAAGAAAAGCTACAACTAAGCGAACTGAAATTTTCTTAACCTTTTAGCCCGGGCAAACTGCCCGGGCTTTTTATGTGACCGTGTGCGCATGATTTAACGGACCATGCCCCTGCCCATAGCCCGGTGCTGTACGGATAGCTTCTTGAGTATAGGCAATCGCCTGCTCTGTTGCCGCAACAAACGACTGCCCCTGCGCAAGACCTGTTGCAAGAGCAGATGCGAGAGTACAACCCGTGCCATGTGTATGCCGCGTTTCTATGCGGGAGGTGGCAAACACCTCGACGTTATCTGCCGTGTACAACACGTCCCTGATTTCTGCGCCATTGCTGTGACCATCTTTCAGGAGGACAGCTCCGGCGCCCTGATTCAGCAGGAAGCGTGCAGCTTTATTTCTGGTGCCATCGTCCACAATTTCAACGCCTGCCAGTAAAGCCGCCTCCGGCAGGTTTGGTGTGACGATGGCGGACAAGGGCAAGAGGTGCGAGGTGATATATTCTGCCACATCATTGCCAGACAGCGTGTCACCGCTGGTCGCCACCAGCACCGGGTCCAGAACAACCGGGATATCCGGCACCTGCCGCAATACTTCATGAATGGCTCTGGCAACGTCTACAGAACCGATCATGCCCAGCTTGATGACATCAGCGCCGATATCATCAAGACAGGCTTCCGCCTGAGCCTTGATGACAGAAGCCGGGATCGGGTGAACATCTGTAACGCCTGTTGTGTTCTGTACCGTGACCGCTGTGATCGCCGTCATCGCATACCCGCCAAGGGCAGTGACCGTCTTGATATCAGCCTGAATGCCTGCGCCGCCTGAAGGATCAGAGCCCGCGATAATGAGTATGCGCCCTTTCATTACTCGGCAGATCTTCTATTAGAGGAAAAATAATACAAAACCATAAGCAAGCTCCCGGCAAAAAATTCCCCTACTTCTGGCCAAAATGTGGGGTCCCACCGGTAACGTGTAAACGTATCTCCAAATGTTGAGGAGTGATGGTGAGACATTCCTGAGATCGCGGCAAAAAAATCTGGTAATGAAACAGCCAGAATTACAGAGCTGTTTACCACCATATAAAGGCCAATCAGGAATGATCCTGCACGGATAATAGTGCGATCTGTCAGACCTGAAGTTTCAAGTTCAATATCTTTAGTTCCCGAAACCAAGATTGAACCTAATCTAGGTGCAATACACCAGATTACGACCGCTAACCCCAAATTCAAAGCTGAATATATGTAATAAGTAAAGCCGCCATTCTCTGGCCAAAACCCAAAAGCCATAAATGCTTGCCCGCCAACTAAAAAAGTTTTTAGTGCTATAAGGCGTATGCCGATGACTGCCAGCCCCTTGAGCATACCTCTGCCTCTTTCCTGTTACGTTACTGCTTCCAGTTCGCGGACAATATCACCAACCACGCGCTTGACCAGAGCTTCATCCTCGCCTTCTGCCATGACGCGGATCACCGGCTCGGTGCCGGATTTGCGGATCACGACGCGGCCCTTGCCGTTGAACACGGCTTCGCCTTCCTTGATCGCTTTTTGCACAGATTCCGCTGCTAACGGATCACCTGTTCCGTAACGCACATTCTGCAACAGGCTTGGATAAGGGGCAAAGCGATGACATACGTCGCTGGTCGGTTTATTACCGGCTGCGAGCACCGCCAGAATCTGCAACGCGGTTCCCAATCCATCGCCGGTTTGCGCATAGTCACTTAAAATAACGTGTCCTGATGGTTCACCACCGATATTCAAACCACGCTCGCGCATGGCTTCAACCACATAACGGTCACCCACTTTTGTGCGGATAAGTTCTAGCTGCCTGTCGGCCAGAAACTGCTCGAAGCCCATATTGGCCATGATGGTTGAGACAACACCTGGCCCGCTGAGCCGGTCCTCCGCCTGCCACGTTTCCGCGATGGTTGCCATGATCTGATCGCCATCAATCAGGCGACCCTTTTCGTCAGAAATCGCGACGCGATCCGCGTCACCATCCAGCGCGATGCCGATATCAGCCCTGTATTCCAGCACGGCTTCGGTCATGTTTTTGGGCGCAGTCGAGCCCACTGCCCTGTTGATGTTGAAGCCGTTTGGCTCAACCCCGATGGTCTTTACGTCTGCCCCCAACTCCCACAGGACAGTCGGGGCCACCTTGTAAGCCGCGCCGTTGGCGCAATCGAGAACGATCCGCATACCTTCGAGAGACAAGCCACGCGGGAACGTGGATTTTGCAAATTCTATGTAGCGGGCGCCTGCATCTTCAATGCGTTTGGCGCGACCAAGGTCCCCCGCTGGCGCGAGGCCTACATCCGGCCCATCTGCCATCAGGCGTTCGATTTCCAGTTCCACCATGTCAGAAAGTTTGTACCCGTCCGGCCCGAAAAACTTGATGCCATTGTCGTGGAACGGATTATGCGAGGCAGAGATCATCACGCCAAGGTCAGCGCGCAGCGAGCGGGTCAACATCGCCATGGCCGGTGTGGGCAGTGGCCCGAGCAAAAACACATCCATACCGGCAGAGGTGAACCCTGCTGTCAGCGCCGGTTCGATCATGTAGCCGGAAAGGCGCGTGTCCTTGCCGATGACGACCCGGTGCCGATGGTCACCACGGCGAAACACGCGGCCTGCTGCCATGCCGAGGCGCAGGATATTGGCAGGCGTCATCGCGCCGGCATTGGCCATGCCGCGCACCCCGTCGGTGCCGAAAATTTCCCGCTCTATCTTGCTGGTGTCGTCACCGCGCATTTTAATTCTCCCGAACTGTCGGCTCATTGCCTCTATGCTCTTTCATACAAGCCTATCATAAGGAGGCCAGTTAAGAGTTAACACTTTTGATTGCGGCATATGTCGCCAGTGCCTGCCGCGTCTCTGCAAC
Organism: Aquisalinus sp.; assembly: GCA_022763115.1. Taxonomy (GTDB): domain Bacteria; phylum Pseudomonadota; class Alphaproteobacteria; order Caulobacterales; family Parvularculaceae; genus Aquisalinus. Next base: position 17,584 of record JALEGJ010000014.1, on the reverse strand, counting down.
ATCGTGGACGCGGAAAATGCTCACGCCTTGCGCGGCACCAGCAAGAACAGCGGTGATGGAGCCACCAAGGCGCTGATCTGGTGGCGCACCCTGATCTATCACGCCGATGAAACTTTTACGGGACGCCCCCAGCAAAATGGGGCAGCCAAGGTCTTGCAACTCGGAGAGACCTCCCAGAATGGCCAGATTGTGTTCAAGTGTTTTGCCAAACCCGATACCCGGATCGACGATAATGCGCTCACGCGGCAAGCCATTTTCCTCACAAAAACGGATACGCTTGGCCAGCCAGAGCTTGATGTCCTGAACAACATCCGTATAGCGCGGATTATCCTGCATGGTCTCCGGTGTGCCTTGTGCGTGCATCAGCACCACAGGCACTTTCAGCTTTCTGGCTGTGCCAAGACTGCGCTCACTATAGCCGAGCGCAGAAACGTCGTTCCAGATTTTCGCACCGGCATCCATGGCTGCTTCCGCGATTTCGGGACGACGGGTATCGATGGAAATGGCGCGGCTCGTTTGGCTGGCCAACTTCTCAATGACAGGGATGACGCGCGCATATTCTTCCGCCAACGGAACGGGTTTCGCGCCCGGGCGTGTAGACTCCCCGCCGATGTCGAGAATGTCTGCCCCTTCCTCAGCCAGTTGCAGGGCATGATCGACAGCCTGTTCGACGCTGGAAAATGATCCGCCATCGGAGAAACTATCCGGCGTGACGTTGACAATGCCCATGATTTTGTAGTCGGGAGTCATGAGACCTGACTATGCCCCATTAGCTATCATCTTCTCGCCTTGAGAATTGTAGTCATATGTTTTCCAGTCAATTGAGTATTCCTCGGATTGATCGCCCCATGTGTACCATTTTTTTCTACTGCCTCTCGCAAATAGCTCAAGGTAAGGACCTGGGCTGCAATCTTCAATCAAATCATAGAGTTCGTCAGGCTTTCTGGAGTGTTCGCGCTTCCTGGTAGCTAATAAATTCACCTGACTTCTACCGGGTTGAAGCGTGCGCGCTTTCTTTCCCCTAACACCAAAGAGAATCATCTCTGTAACATTGCGAAAATAAAACCCTACGCCACGACCATCAGGCCCCCCGTCTTTTCGAATCTTATACCAGATCAGGTTTGTCTTGTATTCAAAACCCCAAGCCTTCATTACCTCCAATCCCTCTGGCATCAATGCATTAGGCACCCAGAGGTAAAGATGTGCCGGCTCAACTGTATAGTCAGCAACAGGAAGACTTTTTATTTCTTCCAGGTTTAGTGTTGAATACCTGTTCAAACGTCTGTGTTCCGGAGCCATTTTGCCAGTTCTATTCTGGAACTGCCACGGAGGGTCAGCCAGAACTGTATGAACTTTTTGTGCAGGCATTGAAGAACGAAAATCAGTAGTGAGTTCACACATCATCGTTTCCTATGTCATCAAATATATTTGGGGTTATGCCTATACAGAGGATTGGGCATCCACCATTTCGGCCAGCATTAATACGAGGAATTAGTTTCCCGATCCAGGTCGTACTAGCACCATACTTCGTCATTATACCAAGTTCTCGGAAAACCGGATTGAGCGATGCACTGCGCGTCACAATGACGCCGACATCAATAACATTGCTTTCGAAAAAGGCTCTGAAAGCGATAAGGTCACGATCAAAGGTCTGGTCTTTTGAATTCCACTCCCACTCAACGGCAACGCGACCTTTAACGAAATCGATATTGTGTCCGTCCAAGAAACCTTCCAGAATTTCTTCTGTTACAGGATTTGCCTTTTTTCTGTCTTCGAAAGTTTTAACGATCAGATCTGCCGTCAAACGACGTTCATTCCAGCCGCGCATGTTCATCAAGGACTTAAATCTTTTCGTATGAGCAGATTCATTTCCCCCTCCTCTACGCAGATCATTGACCGACATTTTGAACTCGGTGAGGGCTTCCGTAAGTTCGCTTAACTCGGCTGCGAACGAGGACTCCAACACCTCTTCCGCATTTCGGAATGAGATTATTTCATATTGGCTTTTAAGTTGATCCAGCAAACATACCACCGAGAAAGAACATTAATAGAACATATTAGTTTCTACTTATGTTTTCAAGATTCTTGCTACTAGAAAAACAGAAGTTTTTCACACACTCGTCAGCTGCGCTCGGAAACGGAGAGGACATTCTCGTCGGGGTCCTTGAACCAGGCGATCTTTGCCTGCCCGTCCGGGGTTGTCCAGACGCCGTCGGCATCATGGTCAATACCATCAAAGCACACAAATTCAATGCCGTTTGCTGTAAGCAACTTCATGGACGCGGCAATATCCTCGACCTGCCAGTCGAGGACTGTCCATGGAAAGGGGGTGAAGCCGGGCACTTTGGAAATACGCAATTCGACGCCATGCAGGTCGAAAACCAGCGCATAAGGATTATCGTCCTTCAACGGCAATCCAAGCACACTTTCGTAGAACGCCTTTGCCTCATCTGCCCTGGCTGTCGCCAGGAAAACGGAAACCGGTGATGAAGCAAGACCCGTCATGCGATATCAGGCCCCTTGGGGCTCTGCATCGGGCGCGTCACCTGTCGGTGCGCCAGCGGTCGGGACCGAAGATGGTGGATCGGACGGCGTTTCATCCAGATCCTCCCGGACAATTTTTTCGCCCTTGATAAGTTTCTGGATCTCTTCGCCCGTCAGGGTTTCATATTCCAACAGACCTTCGGCGAGACGCTCCCATTCTTCCCGACGCTCGGTCATAATACGCTTGGCCGTGTTGAAGCCTTCATCCACAAGGCGCTTGATCTCAAGGTCGATCTTGCGCGCCGTCTCCTCAGAAACATTCTGGGTACGGGACACGGAGTGACCAAGGAAGACCTCATCCTGATTATCGCCATAAGCGACATACCCAAGTTCATCAGAATAGCCCCACTGGGTAATCATTCGGCGGGCCAGCTTGGTTGCCTGCTCAATATCAGACGATGCACCGGACGTGACCTGGTCCTTGCCGAACATAAGTTCTTCGGCGACCCGGCCACCCATCATGATCGCGAGGCGCGAGGTCATCTGGACATAGTTCATGGAATACTTGTCCTGCTCCGGCAGTTGCATGACGAGGCCGAGGGCACGACCACGCGGGATGATGGTTGCCTTATGGACAGGGTCAGCCTCCGGCACTGTCAGGGCAACAATCGCATGACCAGCTTCGTGGTAGGCGGTATTTCGCTTTTCCTTTTCGTCCATGACCATGGAGCGACGCTCGGAGCCCATCAGGATTTTATCCTTGGCATCCTCAAATTCCTGATTGGTGACGAGACGCTTGTTGCGACGGGCCGCCAACAAGGCCGCTTCGTTGACAAGGTTGGCAAGATCCGCGCCTGAAAAGCCCGGTGTGCCCCGCGCAATGGTGCGGATATTCACATCCGGCCCGAGTGGTACTTTCTTGATGTGGACGGAAAGAATTTTTTCACGGCCCACAAGGTCCGGATTTGGCACCACGACCTGTCGGTCGAAACGGCCAGGACGCAGCAATGCCGGATCAAGTACATCCGGGCGGTTTGTCGCAGCAATCAGGATGATCCCTTCATTGGCCTCGAAACCATCCATTTCGACAAGAAGCTGGTTCAGTGTCTGCTCGCGCTCATCATTGCCGCCGCCAAGACCGGCACCACGGGAGCGCCCGACGGCATCAATCTCATCAATGAAGATGATGCATGGCGCATTTTTTTTCGCCTGCTCGAACATGTCGCGGACGCGGGAAGCGCCGACACCAACAAACATCTCAACAAAGTCGGAGCCCGAGATCGTGAAGAAAGGTACATTGGCTTCGCCTGCGATGGCTCTGGCAAGCAATGTCTTACCGGTGCCCGGAGGGCCGACAAGCAAGGCACCTTTCGGGATCTTGCCGCCAAGGCGCTGGAAGCGCATCGGGTCTTTCAGGTAATCAACGATTTCCTCAAGCTCTTCCTTGGCTTCATCGATACCGGCCACATCATCAAAGGTGACCCGGCCATGCCGCTCTGTCAGCAATTTCGCACGCGACTTGCCAAAACCCATGGCCTTGCCGCTGCCGCCCTGCATCTGGCGCATGGCGAAGAAAATGATGCCAAGCAGAATGATGAACGGGAGAAGCTGGAAGATGACAGCCAGCATCAGTGGCAGTTCTTCCTCCGGCTTGATTGTGGTCTGAACACCATTTTCTGCGAGGCGATCCGCCACATTGCTTTCAAGGGGCACATTGACGACGTAAGGCGAGCCATTTTCAAGGGTGCCGGTGACGCGGTCCCCGTCAATCATGGCTTCGCTGACCTCCTGATTGTCGATCATTTCGACAAATTCAGAGTAATTCAGCTGGCGAGTGTTCGTGCTTGTACCGGATGAGCTGATATATTGCACCATCAACAGCAGCATGATGAGCATGACACCCCAGAGAAGCCAGTTACGTCCGTTCATGAAAAAATCCTGTTCTGCGCGCCGCTGATTATCCTGACAGGGAAAGATTACAGTAGTCTTGCCTGTTATCCTTAAAAACGCACGACCTGGCGCTCGAGCCGTTCCTTTATAAGCAGGCTTATATCTAGTGTAGTTGTGCCACCGTTCCAAGGTGCCTGCGCAGGGGGCAGTATTTTTTTTGCGTAAGATGGAACAGCCACGATGGCATCATCCTGCCATAGGGCAGGCAATGTGCTGACCATGAGGCGCTGTAACTGTGGCCCACGACCATTATCGCCGATGGGTCTGAGTGTTAATCTGGTCGCTGTTGGCGGTGTTTCCGGCAGGGTCACAATCAGGCGATCATCCCAGAGAACCTGTCGGGTATCGGGTTGGACCTCATATCTGAGGACGCCGGGCTGGTCCTTGCGGCCCAACAGCGCTGATGGCTCGCGCATCACATAGAGGTCGCTTTTGACGACTTTCAGCAGGGCGCCGCCGCATGTTGCACTGTCGCCGGTCTCAAATGCCGTGAGGGCTGCATCGACCACGTCTTCCGCCGGCTCGAAGCTCTGGCCGCCAGTGGCATGTACAAGCCTTGCCAGCAATAATTTTTTTTCAGGCTCAGAGAGCGCGTGTAATCTGTCTGCATCGAGGCAGCAGGCACCACTGCCGGTGATATAGCTGCCGGTTTTTTTTTGCAGGCTGGTCAGAAGCTCTTCCTGCAAGGCCGTTGCTGTGCGCATTTTTGCAGCGAGCGTCACCAGCATTTTTTTTTCGAGCAAGTCCTGCGCTTCTACAGCTGCCAGGAAGGCCCGGTGGCGCACACGCTCAAAGGCGGCGTCATCATTTGACGGGTCATCGAAGAACGGCAGGCCAGCCTCTTTCGCGGTTGCCCGCAAGCGCCCGCGCGGCACGCCCAGCAGTGGTCTTGCCAGCGTCATGGGCACCCCTGCCCCGGCAGCGATCCGTGTTTCATCAGACATCGCCGCGAGACCTCTTGGTCCGCTGGCGCGGGCAAGGCGCGCGAACACCGTCTCAGCCTGATCGTCAAGGTTATGTGCCGTCAGCAGCGTGTCGATCTGTTCTGTTTGGCAGGCGTCAATCAGCAGCCTGTAGCGATTGCGCCTGGCCTGCGCCTGAATGCCGGTGGCGGGTTTCTTGCCGTGCCAGACCAGCGTTTTATGTGTGATTTTTTTTTCTGAACACCAACTGGCGACGGCTTTCGCCTCATCTGCTGCGTCAGGCCGTAGACCATGATCGACAGTCAAAGCCACTATCTCCGGCCCGGCTTCCAGCTGCCTGAGCAACCAGAGCAGCGCCATAGAGTCAGCACCGCCCGAAACGGCAACAGCAATTTTTTTTTGCTCTTGGATAAAGGCCCGCAGGAGGTCTTCAGCTTCCTGCGGGCTGACAGGCGTGTGCTCTAGCAACCGGCAGAGCCGCGCTCGACGGCAAGACGCTGGCGGATCGCTGGCGCTGCGTTCGGGTATTTCGAGGATGTGACATCGAAGATCCGGCAGGCTTCCTCGGTTTTACCCAGACGAGAATACGCGGTGCCGAGTTTCAGATAGCTTTCCGGGGCACGCGCATCATTTGGCCAGGTACGTACATGATTGAGGAATGCCCTGGCCGCGTCCAGATTTGCGCCAGTTGCCAGGAAGATTTCGCCAAGGCGGAACTGTGCATCCGGCGCACGCGGGTCTTCCGGGTACGTATCAAGAAAGGCCTGGAATTTGCACTCAGCCTGACCGTAATCACCGTTGAGCAATGAATCGAATGCCTGATCGTATGTGCTATTGGCATCCCCCACAGAATATGGGGCGCAGCGGGAGGTGCTCGCTGAAGACGTGGGCAGCTGTGTACCTGTGGCTGCCCCTGTCGACGAGAGATCTGTCGGACCGCCTGAGATACCTGAATTGGCCTGACCGCCCGTTTGATCTCTCAACTGATCGTTCAGGGAATACGTGTTGTCATCATAAACTTCGCCATAAGGGTCACCACCAAGAGAGTTGGACACTGGCGCACTGACGCCCGGGGATGACATGGCCGCTGTGAGCGTATCCAGACGGCGGGAATTCTGCTCAATCTGGTAGGCCACCTGCTCTATCCGGCCTGTGAGGTTTTGCAACTCACGCTCCAATTGACCAATCCGCGTGGACATATTGCCAGTGTACGAATTATCCGCCGTATAATCCTGATAGATAGAATCCGGAGATGCATAAGCTGTCTGCTCTACGGAATAGACGACACCCTGGAGATCCTGGATGGCACTTTCGAGCCTGTTCAACCGGTCCGCTGTATCCCGGTCATTGCCGTATTGCGCAAAAGCCGGGGCCGAAAGGGTCAAGGCAACTGAAGCAGCCAACGCTACTTTGAATTTTCTGGATAAAGACATCTGATACTTCCTCTATTCGCCTTTATGGCTCCGGATTAGCATTGTTCCGAATTTAGCATAGTGTCGCAAGGCTTTGCGTTAAATTCAGGGCAGATTTGCGCTCGCAAACAGCTTCTGACAGCGCTCATAAAAAATGCGCTGGTACATGACCAGCGCATTTGAAAAACCATAATTCCGAATTTCCGGGATCAGGAACCGGAGCCTGTTGTCACGAGCAGTGTCGTGGCATTCCGGTTCTTGGACCAGGCTGCTTCATTAGAGCGCGGGTCAATCGGGCGCTCCTTGCCGTAAGAAATTGTAGAGATACGGGCCGGGTCGATACCTTGTGACGCAAGGAAAGCCTTGGCCGCATTGGCGCGGCGCGCACCAAGGGCAAGGTTGTACTCGCGTGTGCCACGCTCATCGCAGTTGCCTGCGACGCGGATGCGTGTTTCAGGGTATTCCTTGAGCCAGGCAGCCTGACGACGCAGCACAGCTTCACCCTGTGATGTCAGCGTGTACTGGTCATAATCAAAATAGACCATGTTGCCTGCATTCTGCTTCAGGTCCTCAAGGGAGCCGGGAACAGGACCTTTCGGCGCTGGTGCCGCTGCCTGACGCGGTGCAATCGGCTTTTCAGCCGCGACCGGTGTCGTGTTGTTGGACGCACAGGCTGCGAGTGCGGACAACGCTGCAACCATGCCTGCTCTCATCAAAATCTTCTTCGCTTGCATATTACTTAAGCTCCATTTGCCATATACCCAGGCGGAAAGGTGCTCCCCTTCATGCCCCAAACTTATGATCCGCTCCCCTTCGTGCCGACCACTAATTGGTAGGCTACTCCCAGAAAACGCATCTTTCAACATTCCAGTGAGATTTGTTGTCAAATCTTTACCGGAAATTCACAGAATCCTATCGCGACCACCTCTTTTACGGCAGCATTGGTGACCAGGCCGGGTCTGACGCATCCCCCGGCGTTGGTACTTTACGTAAATTCTGGCCTGTCAGGTCGATGGACCAGAGCGAAACCGGCCCGCCAGGGCGCGTTTCGCGGAAAAACATGATAACGCGGCCATTCGGCGACCAGGTTGGGCCCTCGTCCAGATAAGATTCTGTCAGAAGACGCTCACCCGTGCCATCAGGACGGATAACACCGATGTAAAACTTGCCGCGATATTGCCGCGTAAAGGCAATAAGATCACCGCGCGGACTCCAGACGGGCGTGCCATAGCGGCCATCACCGAAGGTGATGCGTCGCTGGTTGGTACCGTCTGTATTCATCACGTAAATCTGCTCCGAGCCACCCCGGTCCGAGGCGAAAGTTATCTGCCGTCCTTCCGGTGACATGGAAGGTGATGTGTCAATTGCCGGATTGGTCGTCAGCAGACGCTGCTGGCGGGTGCGCAGATCCATGATGGCAATATCGGAATTACCATTGCGCTCCACACTCATCAGCACGTTTTGACCGTCCGGCGTGAAGCGCGGTGCAAAGGTCATACCACGGAAGCTGCCGATTTCTTCCTGCTCGCCAGTGGCGATGTTGAACAGGTAAACCTGCGCCGGGCGATCATCAAACAATGCGAGATAAGTGATCTGCTGCTGAGTTGGTGAGAAGCGCGGTGTCAGCACGTCATAATCCAGACCGTCTGTCAGCGGCACCGGATTGGCCCCGTCCTGATCCATAATCATCAGACGCTTGGTGCGATCTACCTTGGGGCCGGATTCCGCGATGTACACAACGCGGGTGTCGAAATAGCCATCCTCACCAGTGATCGTCTTGTAGATAAAGTCCGAAACCTTGTGCGCAGCGCGGCGCCAGTTATCTGCCGGTGTCTTGAAGGCGATGGAAGCGAGTTGCTCGCTGCCATAAATATCCCACAGACGAGTGTTCACCTGAATGCGACCATCATCAAGCGGAATGACCTCACCGGCCACCAGCACCTGTGCGTTAATCAACCGCCAATCGGCAAAGCGCGGACGCTCATGAATTGACTCAAGGTTCTGAACATACGCACGCTGATCGATCGGGGCGAACAGGCCGGAGCGCTCAAGGTTGCTGATAACGATCTGGGTAAGATTACGGCCCAACGGCTCTGACGTACTGCCAGCCGACAGGTAATCCGGGATAGCCACCGGCATGGGCTCTGAAACACCGCGTGTAATGTCTATCTCCACACGCGCTGATGCTGTTGCCACCATGGCTCCATAAGCAGTCAGCACAATGGCCAGAAGTTTCAAAAAACGCATTGTCAGTCCCATCTCGTAACCTTCGTTTCTCTTCTTCTCTATCATTTACGTCCGCAGCAAGGCAAAATCATGACACAATTTCTGCCCCGGGCTCATAACTTTCTGGCGCAGTCCTATGCGTTTTTATCACCACAAGCCACTTACAATCCTGCCATTTCCGACGGATTGAAATTCAGGATGATCTCGCGCCAGGCATCATATTTGTTTTCCGGCAGAAAATCATACGGCTCACATTCGCGCACCGCCGTAATGGCAGCGCGTTCTGCCACGCGCCAGAACGGGTTGCCCGATACGGCAATCTGGGTCTGGTTCAGGACAGTGGGGTTTCCGGCAAGTGTCCCGTCCCTGTTCAATTCAAACTCGACACGGACAACCAGTTTTTCCGGCTCGGGCGCCCCAATGAAAGACTGTGTGTTCCAGCAGCGCGATTCAACATGTGCCTTGATGCGATCATATTCGGTCGCTGTGAGTTGCTGACCAAGGCCAATGCGGTCCTGATTGCGCTCACCCGGCACGGCGTTCGGTGTCTCACGCGGGGAATTTCGCTGTTCATCCGGTGTCAGATCCTTGAGCGCGTCTTCCAGAAAATCCAGATCAAGATTGTCAGGATCAGGCTCTGGTTCAGGCTCCGGTTCGGGATCCGGTTGCACAGGCTCTGGCTGCTCTTCAGGCTCAGGCTCAGGCTCCGGTTCCGGTGCTTCCTCGACAGGGTCTTCTTCCGGCTCCGGCAATGGCGGCACAGTCTCTTCTGGCTCTGTCACGGGCTCTGGTTCAGGTTCTGGCTCCGGGGCAACAGGTTCAGGCTCGGGTTCCGGCTCTGGCTCGGGTGCTGCCGGCACCGGCTCAGGCGCAGCCGTTGTTTCAGGCACGGAGGTTTCTTCCGCGATTTCGGCCTCGCTGAGAATTTCAATCGGAATGATGACTTCCACCAGCGGATTGTCGCGAAAGTCAGGCAGCGACAGATAGGCGAGCATGAACGCGCCTACATGCAGCATTACAGAAGAGACTATCGCGAAACGCATGGGGTCTGCAGAAAGCTCCCTTAATCGGTCACAAGGGCAAGTCTGGTGAACCCGGCAGAGTTTATCCGTCCAAAGACCTTGGCCACATCATCATAAGTTGCGCCCTTGTCGCCACGAATATAAATCCGCTGGTCGTACCCCGCATCGGCCACCGCTTGCAGATGTGGAACCAGATTATCATAGGCGATCTCTGTCTCCTGCACGAAGATGGTGCCATCGGCGGTGATAGAGACGGACAATGGCTCAACAATCTCGCTGATCTCCTGCGCATCAGTGTCCGGCAGGTCCACTTCAACACCGGCGGTCAGCAACGGTGCTGCGACCATGAAAATAATCAGCAGCACGAGCATCACGTCCACCAACGGTGTCACGTTGATCTCTGCCAGAGGCCGATGACGACCTCGTCCCCCGCGCCCGCTGCCGCCTTGCAGTTGCATCGCCATTACTTCGCCCTCTCATCAAGCTGACGGGAGAGAATGGCCGAGAACTCGTCTGCAAAGCCTTGCAGGCGCAAGGCGTAAGAATTGATGGCGCCGGAATAGCGGTTATAGCCGATCAACGCCGGGATCGCGGCGACAAGGCCGAGCGCGGTCGCGAACAGGGCTTCAGCAATACCGGGAGCCACAGCAACCAGGCTGGTATCACCCTGAATGGCAATCGCCTGAAACGCATTCATGATCCCCCAGACGGTGCCGAACAGGCCAATGAACACCGCCGAGGAGGCGATGGTTGCCAGAACGCCCATCTGGTTCTCGGTTTTTTCCAGTTCCCGGTTGATCGTGACATTCATCACCTTGTCGATGCGATCCCGGGCACTGACCACCAGGCCGGTATTGCTCATCCCCTTGGTTCTGTCCCATTCTGCCATGGCCACGGAGAAAACCTTGGCCATCGGATGATCGGCACGGTCTTTCATTTTCATGTAAAGCTCATCAAGTGGCTTGCCAGACCAGAACAGGTCTTCGAACTTGCCTGCTTTCTTTTTCAGTCGGGACAGGGTGAAAGACTTGTCGATCATGATCGCCCAGGACCAGACGGAAGCGATGACAAGAATAATCATCACGCCTTTCACCACAATGTCCGCCTGCATGAACATGCCAAGCACACTGAAGTCTGCGCCCAGATGGCCGTTGACTGTTGTTTCTAGATTTTCGATCTGCATGGAGTGGAACCCCTCACCTGCTAGCTGTTACCCAAAATTAACCATAGCCGCCCACCGCCGGAATGACCATTGCCGGAAAGCCGCAATCTTTCAGTTTTTTGCGGTTCCCGTTCGTGACGTTCAACCGCTTTGAATGAAGGCACTCTAGCCGCTTTTATGGCAGGAAACAGGCGAAACAGCCCGCATAACGGGGATTTAATCGCCGCCACCAGCGAACTGTGCCTCATAGTAGTCAATGACTTGCCCGGGCAGGCGCGCCGGTCTTCCTTCCAGTGTGATACAGGCAATGAGAACATCTGCCGTTGCCAGCAGGTCGTCGCCTTTATGAATTTCCTGCCGAAAAACCATGCGCGCGCCGCGCGCTTCGGTGACGGTTGAAGTGACCGTCAGCAGATCATCAATGCGGGCCGGTTTGATATATTCAACGCTGATACGCCGGGCCGCAAAGGCGAGCGGCGGGGTCATCTCGAGCAGGTCTGCGTGACCAAGACCTGTCTGGCGGAAGGCTTCGGTACGCCCGCGCTCAAAGAATTTCAGATAATTGGCATGATAGACAATGCCCGACATATCCGTGTCTTCGTAATAGATGCGAATGGAAATCTCGTTGCGTACCATTGTCTCTCGCCTGCCGGATCAACTTGCAGGAAAGCGTATATACTGCGCCTCCAGTTGAGGCATAGAAATATCCGTCAGAATGGACTTTCGAAAATATGACGGAACCTCCTCAAGGGTGCGGTGTTTATGCTGCGTTGCACGGAAGGAGTTCTGTTATGAAATATGCTTGTGCACTCGTTACAGCCGGTGTGATGCTGGCTGCTGCCCCCACAGCCTCTGCCCAGATCGGTATCGATCTCGGCGGTAACATCGAACTTGATACAGATGTGGAAGTGCGTGTTGGCGAGCCATACGAATACCGCCGCAAGAGGAACGGTGAATGGTACACATACCGCTCAGATCGCTGGTATCCGTACACGGAGCCGCGTCGTGAGCGCGTCTATGATCGTCGATATGGCGGGTACGACTGTTACCGGGCATTCCAATATACATGGTACCGGGACGAACAGGTCCGCTACGACTCATACTGGTGTTATGACGATGCTGGTCGCGCTTACGAAGTACGCGAGACGCGCGTTGTTGTTCGTGTGAATTGATACGTGGCGAACTCACGCTTTCCTTGAAGTCACCCCTCTTGCAGGGGTGACTTTATTATGTCCGGTCCTTGACCGGGATGACGAGTTTGAGGCCTGACCAGACCTCATCTACCGCGCAAACTTTCACATCCACGAGGCCATTGTTGAGGGCCAGTCGGCGGATCACATCTTCTGTAACAGTGGTCGGGACTTTGGAGGCTTTCTTCGGCCAGCTGACCCAGATCATGCCGTTTTGCACGAGATGCTCCCGCAAGCTGCCCATGTGCTTTTCAAGATTGTCCGCCTGCTTCTCAAAAATATGAATCAAATCGTATGGCCCGCCGGAAAAGCCGCGCCAGGTTTTGATCTGCTTGCAGGTGCTGAAACCTGAATATGTGGAAAGCTGTGGCAGTTCTGATGGCACGGCCAGCAACAGCGCTTTCTGTCCCTCCTTGTAGCCTAGTTTCTTCAGAAGAGGCGTGCCTGAATATCCTGCTTCAGGCATTGTCAGTCTCCGAACAGGTCAGTGGCTGCTTTTGGTGGTGCCAGTCCGAGATGGCTCCAGGCGCGCGGGGCGAGCAGACGCCCGCGCGGTGTGCGCTGGATCAGTCCCTGTTGCAGGAGAAACGGCTCAATCACATCTTCCACCGCATCGCGCGCTTCGGCGAGAGAGGCGGCGATTGTCTCCACGCCCACCGGGCCACCGCCAAAGTGTTCCGCGATGAGGCGCAAGTAACGCCGGTCCAGCATGTCCAGCCCAAGGTCGTCGACTTCCAGACGGGTGAGTGCGCGGTCTGCCACCCTCTGGTCTATGATCGCCGCGTCTTCCACCAGAGCGACATCGCAAACCCGGCGCAGCAGGCGGCCCGCAACACGCGGCGTGCCTCGCGAGCGACGGGCGATTTCCAATGCACCTTCCGGCAGCATCTGGACGCCGAGCTTGTCAGCGCCCCGTGCGACGATGCCAGCCAGTTCCTGCTCAGTATAAAAATCAAGCCGGACGGGTATGCCGAAGCGGTCAAGAAGCGGCTTGGTCAACAGGCCGCTTCTGGTGGTGGCACCAATGAGAGTGAAGCGCGGCAGGTCAATCTTGACAGATCGCGCGGAAGGACCCTCGCCGATGAGAAGGTCCAGCTCATAATCTTCCATTGCCGGATAGAGGACTTCCTCTACGGCCGGGGTGAGACGGTGAATTTCATCAATAAACAGAACATCGCGTGGCTCAAGATTTGTGAGCAATGCTGCGAGGTCACCTGCTTTTGTAATAACCGGCCCGGAGGTGGCACGGAAATTGACGCCGAGTTCATTGGCAACAATATGCGCCAGTGTCGTCTTGCCGAGCCCTGGCGGGCCGTGAAACAGGACATGATCCATCGCCTCGGCTCGTCGTGCCGCTGCCTCAACGAAGATGCGCAGATTGTCTTTTGCCTGCGCCTGCCCGACGAAATCATCAAGTCGCTTGGGGCGCAGCGCAGCATCCGCATCTTCCGGTCGGCGCGCGCCTTCCACAAGGCGGGTGTTGTCTTCAGCGGTCATCATGATTGCGAGAGCCTCTTCAGGCTATCCGTAATCAATTCCTGCACGGAGGCTTCTGCATTATCCTGTGCCGCCTGAGCAACAGCCTGTCTGGCAATAACGCTATCATAGCCCAGATTGACCAGTGCCGAGACGGCATCCGCCTTGGTCGTGGTGTCGACTGGCGGTTCTTCCCTGGCGTGCGGCGCAGGGGTGCTACCAGAAAGGGCTTCCCCCAGACCCTGATGCCCGCGAACGAGCGCCATCAGGTCCGGCGTCTTGCCAGCCAATTCTGTCGTGATCCGTGTGGCAATTTTCTTGCCGACACCTTGCGCCCGGGCGATGGCCGCATGGTCATCAACGGAGATTGCATCCAGCAAGGCGGCAGGCGTCAGCACTTGCAGGACGGCAAGGGCCGCCTTGGCGCCCACGCCCTGCACCGATTGCAGGAGGCGAAAGCACTGGCGCTCAGCTTCATCCGTAAACGCATACAGGCGGATGAAGTCTTCACGCACCATTGTCTCGATCGAAAGCGAGGCTGCCTCGCCGGGCGCGAGCCTGTCGAGGGTGCGTGACATGGCATTTATCTCGTATCCGACACCGGCGACATTGATGATAGCGGTTTCACTCCCCACACTGAGGACCGTTCCCTGCAGATGGCCGATCATGCTGACCTCCGATGGGTAAACTCTGCGTGGTGGGCATGGCAGATGGCAACCGCCAGTGCATCTGCAGCATCTGCGCCCTGCTTGCCGGACATCGGCAAGAGCACACGGATCATCGCCTGGACTTGCTCCTTGCCGGCATGGCCGACACCGACGACGGATTTCTTGATCGTATTTGCCGGATACTCGGCCACCGGCACACCAGCAATCGCTGGCGCAGCCAGGCACACCCCCCGCGCCTGCCCGAGCGTCAGGGCGGCGCGCGGGTTGGAGTTGACGAATGTTTCCTCCACCGCTGCCATATCCGGTGCGAGCCGCTCAATCAGCTGCTGCAAGGCCTTGTGCAGATCAGCCAGCCGGTCTGCCAGCGCCTGTGACGTTTCAGGTTTGATGGTGCCACTTTCCACAAAGGTCAGGCGGCCGGATGACACCTCAATCAGGCCCCAGCCTGCACAGCGCAGGCCCGGATCAATTCCCAGAATTCGAATCGGTCGTGACATAGTGGAACCATAGCGAGGTTCGAACGCAACGCGAACATTTTTACAGGAAGTCGGGCATTTAGTCCCGCAAGGTCCGCCTTGGTTTCGAGGTTTCCTCTTTTTCTTCCTCGGCTTCTGGTTCCGGCTCCGGTTCGGGGTCGGGTGTGCGTAATCTGGCGTTTTGCTGTGGCGCAGTGGACTGCGCCGGGGACAGCGGCTGGGCAGATTGCGTTGCGACGCGCTGTGGCGGCGGATCATTGCGTGCGAGAATCTGGGTCGGGGCACCGGAATTCTGGCGCGTGTAGATCATTTCCTGCAACTGGTCACGCAATCCAATGCGCTCTGCCTGAATCTCTTCCGGCTCGCCCTGTGACGCAGCTACTGCGCGCTGGGCCCATGAATAGGCAAGGTCGAGATCACGGGACGTCCCGGTGCCTTCTGCCAGAGCAACGGCATAAAGGAACTGCCCCTCAGGATCACCAGCTTCGGCTGCCTGGCGGAACCAGTCTGCCGCGGCACGATCTGACTGCGGGACACCGCGACCATTATACGCCAAGAGGCCCATGGACGTGAACGCCGGGAGCACCCCGTTTTTCGATGCTTCCTGCATCCAGTAAGCGGCCTGTTCCGGCTGGGCTTCTCCCGCCAGACCGCCTTCGAGAATGAGCGCAAGATTATACTGACTGTCCCCGTCCCCCTGACGGGCAGCTTTTTCAAACCAGCTGGCAGCGTTCTGGTAACTCAAAGGCTTGCCGGTGCCGGTGAGATAGAGAAGACCAAGGTGATATTGCCCGGCCCGCTCGCCAGTGTTGGCAGCGCGCTCGCATAATTCTGCGGCACGGTCAGGATCGCGCGGCAGGCCCTGCCCCTCGGCGTACATATAACACATGCGCACCATGGCGAGGGCGTGATTGGATTGCGCGGCCTTGTTGTACCAGCCAGCGGCGCGCTGAAAATCCTGTTCCACGCCGCGACCATGATAGGCAAGCTCTCCCAGCGTGTACTGGGCATAGGCATGGCCCGCCATGGCGGCCTTGACATACAAGACCCGGGCGCCGGGTCGATCCACCGGACCGCCGAGACCTTCATGATACATCATGCCAACCAGATATTGCGCATCCGGATCACCGGCATCTGCAAGGGGCTCGGCGATGATCCGTGCGCGCCGATAATCACCGGACTGCCAGGCATCAATCGCTGGCTGCAGCGTGCCACCGCTAACAAGGCCAGCCTGATTGGCACTCTGGGCAAGAGCCGGCACGCTGGCGGATAAGACTGCAAGAGATACTGCGGCCATTGCTGACGTGAATAACCGGGCCGGTCTGATTTGGCTTAATATGGGTAAGCGCATGACTTCCTGACGATGAGTTTGCTCAGCCTGTAAAGTCAGAATACGGGTCTTCCCCCATAAGCGTCAACTTGCCCGATGCCTTAACTATTTTCACTTTTGCGCGGAAGGGTTGCCAGACAGGACCTCGGCAAATGCCTCTATAGCCGCAACCGGCCCTGCCGGGTGATTCCAGATACTGCCGGACACAGCAAGAAAATCTGCGCCCGCATCAATCAATGGCCGCGCATTCTGGGGTGTGATGCCACCGATGGCGACACAGGGCACCGTTGTCATCTGGCTCCAGGCGGTGAGGATTTCCGGATCGACCTGATGCGTCACGTCTTTTGTGGCGGTCGGGTAAAAAGCACCAAACGCTACATAATCTGCGCCAGCTTCGCCTGCCTCCATCGCGAGGTGGCGGGAGTTGTGGCATGTCACGCCGATGGACGCATCTGCCCCCAGCAATTTGCGCGCTTGTGCATAGTCCATGTCCGATTGACCGATATGCGCACCATCGGCACCGGCCTCAACGGCAAGATCAGGTCGATCATTGATAAGGACCGCACATTCGTAATTGTGGGCAAGTGGTAAAATTTTGCGTGCAGCCTTCAAGACGTCCTGATCGGCGGCATCTTTCAACCGTATCTGGAGGCAGGCGATTTCTGCCGGTGTCCCCTTTGCTGCGGCCAGCACCTGTTCCAGTTGCTGACAGAAACCGGACAGGTCCGCAATGGCAGGCGGCGTGATGAGGTAAAGCTGGCAGTCATTCATGATCGGCTCACCCCAAATTCCAGATGCGGAACAGGAACCATCCCCACAAACCATAAATGGCGAGGAAGTTGATGGTAAAGACACCGCCGCGCATCAGGACGGTAGACGTCAGTGTATGAACAGACGTGTGCAACAACCGACCAATAGCAAAGGTCCAAGCCAGAGCAATGTCGGCCGCACTGACCATGTTTTCCACCCAGAGTAATGCGACTATCACATAGAACAGAAGCGGCGCTTCAAACTGGTTGGAAAGGTTATCCGATATGCGCCCTTCTAGCGCCGCAACCGGCTTGCCTGCCCGTTGCTGCCACCGCACCAGCGAAAGCCAGCCATAGAGGTAAATCAGTAGTGAGAGGTGGACCGCGACCGGCCAGAAAATCAGATCACGGTCCATAATTCGATCAGGCGGCCTTTTCGAGCTCTTGCGACCAGTCACCCAGTTGAGCAAGGCCGTTCATTTTTGCCCGATGCGCAAAGGCAGCCTGAGCAGCCGG
>JALEGJ010000162.1 GCA_022763115.1 Aquisalinus sp. | reverse complement strand
GCTTGGCCCAAGCACGATGCGAGCGGTTGAAGCATACCAGCGCCGTGAAGGCCTCGGTACTGGCGGCCTCACAATGGCAACAGTCAAGAAACTTGGCGTGATGTAATTATCCTCGGCGGGATCAGCGTTACTTCTTTCTCTCTCCATCAAACGCTGATCCTGCTTTTTACTGACTTCGTGACTGCCTTCTTGCAAGGTTGTCATGTGGCCGGCGGCCCGACTGATACGCGCGTTCTCTCCCCCCCAAATGCTTGTGCGTATGAGATTACAGGGCCGCCGGTTCCTTGTTTCTGACCCTAAAGTGAGAAGCGATCTGGCCGATACGGGTGCGGATCAATCACCGGCTTATCCCCCGTCATAATCTCTGCGATCAGTTGCCCGGTTATTGGCCCCATGGTGAAGCCCTGATGGCCATGGCCAAAGGCAAACCACAGATTGTCCCTGTCCGGTGCTTTGCCGATCACGGGCAACATATCAGGCAGGCAGGGGCGCTCGCCCATCCATGGTGTTGCTTCTTCTGCTGTACCGAGATCAAAAATCTGGCGGGCGGACTTCTCGGACCTTGTGATCTGTACCGGCGTTGGCGCGGCTTCGTTGCGCGCAAATTCAATCCCCGTTGTCAGGCGAATGCCCCGGGTCATGGGGGCGAGGGAGAAACCGTTCTCCCGGTCGATAATTGTATGGTTGAGGGGGCGATCCGTATCAGGCGTATAATGCAGGTGATAGCCGCGCTTTGGCTGTAACGGAAACTGATAGCCCAGCATTCTGGTAAACTGACCGGAGCGCGCGCCCAGCGCAACGATGAGCCTGTCAGCCTCAATCATGCCGTCCCCGGACGGCAGCGACCAGCCGTTTGTCCCGGCACGGATGTCTTCTGCCCGGGCCCTGATGAAGGTTCCGCCAAGCTGTTTGTATAAACCGAAATAGGCTGTCACCAGTTCATGCGGGTCCGTGACAGTAAGTGAGTCCTGCCAGTGAACAGCGCCGCTGACACCGGTCACGTGGGGCTCGCACTGGCGATAGGCCTCGGCATCAAGGAGCCGATAGCTGATGCCGGAATGCTGTGCAGCTTGCTCCGCTTCTGCGATGGCAGCCTTTTCGCCTTTGGCTGAGCGGAAGATCGTGTAGCAGCCATCATGGCGAAGCAGGTGTGTGGCGCTCGCGGTTTCAGCCAGTGCCAGATGCGCAGCCTGGGCCTTGAGGGTCAGGGCGGCATAGGCGTCAGCAATCTTGCGGTGACGGGCCGGGGCCGAGTGCCACCAGTATCTGGCGAGGAAGGGGGCAAGCGCCGGGAGCGCGCGCAAGTGGTAATGCAGGGCCGGTGTGCGGTTGAGGCCAAATTGCAGCAACTCGCCAAGCTTGCGCGGGAAAGGGAGCGGGAACACCGCCTCGCCATGGATCATCCCGGCATTGCCGAAGGAAGCCCCCATGCCAGGGTCAGCCTGATCGACAAGCACAACATCTTCGCCGCGCTGCCGCAACTGCACGGCGGTCGAAACGCCAACGATACCAGCGCCAAGAATGAGGATGCTCATGCGGTGTCCATACGTCGAAGAAGACTGGTGCTTTATCGCCGACAAGTTTGATTTGCAACGGCTATAGCCTCTTCACTGTCTTGCAGTTGCAGACCTAGCCAGGAGTGATGGAATGCTGTAGGCAACTCATATCTCAAATCGTATAAGGACATATTTTCCGCATATGCTGATTGCGGCACTTGCGGCGGTGAGCATTTTGTTACCGGGCAGAACAACTGAAATCATTCAGGGGTTCTCGCAATGGTTCCTGCAGCATTTTGACGGGCTGACGCTGGGGATCGCCACGGGCAGTCTGGTGATTTGTGTCGTGGCGGCCGCCGGGCCGTGGGGAGGATTACGCCTTGGCGGCGAACAGGCGCGGCCAGAGTTTTCCACCGTTTCGTGGCTAGCGATGCTCTTTGCAGCGGGCATGGGAGCGGGGCTTGTTGTCTGGGGCGCAGCTGAACCGCTGATCTTTACCGTTTCCCCGCCACCCGGGGCGGCAACGCCCGAGACGGCGCAGGCGATTGCTGATGCTTACGCCCTGACCATGTTCCACTGGGCCTTTCATGCCTGGGCTATATACGGCATTTCGGCATTGGCGATTGGTTATATGGCGTATGCTAATAATACAGCGCCGCTGCCGAGCGTCCCGTTTCTGGCCTTGCCGTCGCCCTTGCGGCGGTTGATAGACTGGGCCTCGCTGTTTGCGGTCACCTTCGGGATTGTTGCCTCCCTTGGGCAAGGGGCCATCAATATGGGCGCCGGGATTGACCGGATATTCGGGGACGGGAGTGATGGCATCGGGACGCAAGTGCTGCTGCTGTTATGTCTGTTGTCGATTTACATGATCTCCGCCTGGAACGGGCTGAAAGGCGGTATTGAGCCGCTGTCGAATTTCAATATGGTCCTTGCGCTCTGCCTGATGGTCTTCGTGCTGATCGCCGGGCCGACTGTGCAGCTGTTTGGCGACATGGCTGCTATGGGCACTGCTTATCTTGGCCAGTTTGCACAGCTCTCTCTGGAGTTGCGACCTGAAGGCGAGGCGCGGGACTGGACGCGGGCCTGGTCGCTGACTTATTTTTTGTGGTGGATCGCGTGGACGCCTTTTGTGGGCGTGTTCATCGCGCGTATCAGCCGGGGGCGGACCATCCGTGAGTTCCTGATTGGCGTGGTCTTTATTCCGTCGGTGCTGACCCTGTTCTGGTTTGCCATTTTTGGCGGGGCGGCGATTGATGTTCAGCTGACCGACAATGTTGATCTTGGTATTTCCGATTTCGCGACAGCGCCATCTGCCACGTATGTCCTGATGGAGCAGTTTCCGCTGACCTTGCTCACCCAGATTGCCACGTTCCTGTTGATGTTCACCTTTCTGGTCACGAGTGCTGACTCCGGCTCTTATGTGATGGCGGTTTTTTCTTCCCGGCGCAGCGCGACACCGCCAAAAGGCGAGCGCATTTTCTGGGGGCTGATCCTTGCGGCCCTGACGATTGGGGCCATTGCCTCGGCGGAGGGCCAGAACGCGACGCGCGCCCTTGCCGTGGTCGGGGCTATCCCGCTGGCTTTCCTGATTGTTGCGCAGATTTTTTTTACAGGACAACGGATCTGGCAGGATTGGCAAGCCGGGCGGTAGGGCGTGGTTGCCGGTTGGCCAGTGTGGTGGCTTATCCGAGTATTCGCCTCCCCACGGCTTGTCCGTGGGGTCCATCTCCTGCACGTTGACTGAAGGAGATGCTGAATGGCCCGGTTTGACTTCATTGCCTGTTATATTCTCGCCAATCGCAAGAATGGTGCTTTGTACACGGGTTCCACCTCTGATCTGCTTGAAAGACTCGACCATCATAAACGCGGGATTGGTTCGAAATTTACGAGCAAATACAAATGTACCCGTCTGGTCTGGTACGAAGAGTTTTCCGAGATGGCTGCCGCTACCCATAAAGAGCGACGGATCAAGACCTGGCCACGCCAATGGAAGATCAATCTTATCGAACAGGCGAATCCGCATTGGGATGACTTGTCACTGAACCTGTGGTGAGAGTTGCGCGCTCCAGTGATGGGCCCCACGGACAAGCCGTGGGGATGCGGGAGGAGGGGTAAGCTGATCGCAGGATCGCGGTAGTTGTCAGGTCATGGTGGCGGTGCTGTTTATGAGATCGGGATTATTTTTTTGTGCTTTGCGGGCGGCTTTTTCCTGACGGCGGCGCTCGGCGCGGGGGAGATTTTTTTTCGCAAGGCCGGGTGAGGGCAGGCCGGGCGAGGGGAGTGCGGCTGATGGTCGTGCCGGATTATTTTTTTCGCTGTCAGTGGTGGTGGCTTCTCCGATAGCTCCGTCGATGGCCCTGTCGATCATGGCGCTGGCTGGCCGGGTTGGTGCTTTTGTTTCTGGCGGTGTGGCTGGCGCAGATTCGGCCTCTTGTTGGATTTCCTCCTCTTTTCTGCGCGCCGCCGCAAGGTCCCAGCCCATGCTCTCTTTCAGCTCTTCCAGCTTTTGATAGGAGCGGATGTGGCTGGCGATGAGGCGCACCTGATCCTGCAACAGGCAGACGTCTTTTTCGTCCGGTTTGATGAGGCTTTCCTCGCTGGCAATTTGCAGGGTGAGCCTGTCGAGGGCTGATTCCAGCAGTCTGATGCGGTTCAGCGGGGCGAGGTCATCATCCTCGATGGTCCGGATTTCGGGGGATTGTGTCATGAGGCATCTCCTTTTTTGAGGGCGCGGATTGCGCAAGGAGAGGCAGCCTAAAGGCTGGCTGAAGGGGGCCCATAGATTTTAATGTTTGCAGTGACAAGATGAGGCTGAGGGTCAGATAGGCGCAGATAATTGCCTTACAGCGCAGGGTTTGGTCAGGTGCTCATTTTCTCGGCTGGCTGGAAATCGCCAAAAACGGACACTCGAGGTAACTTTCGCTATTCTTACAAAGCCATGAAACTGCCACCTCACTTACAGCGATTACCCTACCTAGTTCACACAAACCGCGAGCTTGGCTTGATGCTCCGCGGGATAAAGCCTCTAGCTAGGTTTTCAGAAGGCGAAGGATGTTTTCCTGATGTGGTCTTACGTTATCTGAGGTTATTTGATCGGTACGTGGCGAGCGGTACGTTCGTGCGTCGTGACGAATTCGTCAAAATCGATCACATGAAAGTCGTGCGATTGCACTACATTTACTTTGCGCTGCCGGGCGAGGAGTGGCGCATTCAAGCTATGATTGATCTTTTGGCTCAGCCCGGAAAGTGGTCTCTAGAGTGCGAGCGAAAAGAGGGCGAGTTGTTTGGATATACGCAAGAGCAAAATGACATCTGGATTGATATCCAACGGCCCAATTTCCAATAGGAGCCAGATGTCCGTTTGGGGCCAAGAGCGGAAAGTGGGAATTTCCTGATTAGTCTCTGATTTATGTATCTTCTTTCTGCCTTAGCAGCTTTGTAGATTTCATGTTATTGATGATGTACTTCAATGAACGCGAGAACTTATAATGCCAATATATCCCACTTGGGAAGACATGTTTGACTTAGATGTTCACTTGCCTTTCTATACGACTGAGCATTCACGACTTCTCACAATATATGACCACATACTTAGTGAAGAGGAGGCGCGAGTAAGCCCTCTTTCCCCAAGAGATTTTACTGTCGAACAGCTGAGTGTTATCGAAAAGAACTTTAGAAATTTTTTTGTGACTAATTTTGATCTCTTATATCAAGTAGACAGCGGAGCACTCGATGATAACTTAGAACTTTTGAGAAAATTAAATGCGAGTTCTAAACTCATTCAAAAAATAAAAGTTGAAAAATATCCTATATCTTCTAATGAAATACCGTTTACTGATTTTGTGCAACGAGAATATCTTTATACATACTATGATGATTGCAAGGAAGTAATTTTATTGCTCAATTTTGAAATCACTGTCTATGTGGTCTCAAAGAGGCCAATAAATTCAATTGACCTGAGCGTGCCGTCAGGATTGTATCTTGTGTAATCCTCATCTCCGTGAGGGCGGCTGAGGTTAACTGAGACACCAGGTTGCATTATCGTACTCATTTCATGGTATGCTGAATCATAATTTGCTGTGCATAAAATGATTAGTGTGGTGAACTTTTGGGCTTTGAGTCCATTTTGATCTTTGTGAATACTCAGCATACGGTTTTATAGCATCAGGCAGATAGGCGGAGCAAAATGCCATGTTCTTCGGCGCGCCACAGACGGAGTCTATGGCGGCTCAGAATGAGGTGGTTATGGGCCGGTGTGGGACAGGGCGTAGTTGTCATCCTGAACACAGTTTTGGCCATGGATCCTGAATCTGCGCGACCTGCGGTCGCTTGTTCAGGATGACGGGGGGAGAGGTGGAGTCATGGCTTTCACAATCTTCAAGATGATGGACGGGGTGCGACTAGATTACCGCTCGGTCAGTTTGAACTCGATGCGGCGGTTCTGGGCGAGGGAGGCGGCGTCGAAGCCGCTGACCAGAGGCTGGTCATCACCAAAGGCGGCAGCGACGAGGCGACGCTCTGGCACACCGGCACCTGCCAGATAGCGCACCACGGACATGGAGCGTTCCGACGAAAGTTGCAGATTGTCGCGGAAGCGGGCCTGACAGGCAGGGCCGAGCGGTTCCTGATCGGCATGACCGTCGACGCGCAGGACCCAGTTCACTTCGCTCGGGATCTGGCCGCGAATGTCCAACAGGACGCGGGCGAGTTTTTCAAGCTCGTTCTGGCCTGCCTCGCTGATCGTTGCAGAGCAGGAGCCAAAGAGAATATCGCTTTCAAACACAAAGCGGTCGCCGACCACGCGGATGTCGTCCCGGTCGCCCAGGGCATCGCGCAGTGCCTCGAAGAAGCGCGAGCGCACCTCGGCCAGTTCCTGCACTTTCTGGGCAAGCGCAGCGTTGAGGCGCTGGGACAGGTTTTCGATCTGCGCCTGCTGGGCTGCGTCTTTGGCTTCGGCAGCTTCCAGCGCTTCCTGCAGGGAGGCAAGCTGACGACGCAGGGCTGCAAGTTGCGCGTTGAGGGTCGCGATTTCTGATTTTTGTTCTTCAGACAGCGCTTTTTCCGCTTCCAGCTCTTCCGCCGAGGCGGCCACAGCGCTTTCAGCAACACCAAGGGCAACCACGGCGGCAGCCAGCTCTGCTTCCTTTTCGGCGATGGTATCTTCCAGCGACAGGACCTGAGAGCGCAAGGCATCGCGCTCGGATTCGGCAAGGCCCAGTTGCTCCGCCAGCGAATTGATGCGGGCTGTCAGGCGCGCCAGTTCATCATCCTTGGAGGCGAGCTCCTCGCCCAGATAGAACTGGGCAACCACAAAGATGGAGAGGACGAACATGACCACAAGCAGCAGCGTGGACAATCCGTCCACAAAGCCCGGCCAGATATTGGCGTCGTTGCGAGAGCGGCGGCGGGCCATGGATTAGCGGCCCTTCTGCTCGTCGGCAGGGATGCCTTCTATCAGGGTACGGCCAAGGTCACGGATTTCCCGGCGGACATTGTCGGCGGCCTGTTTCTGGGATTCGGCCTGATTTTCGTTCAGGCGCGCGAGGGCCATTTCGATATTCTGCAGGGCGCCCAGCACGTCCTCTGAACTGGCTGAAAGCGACGAGGTGTTACCAGCCGGGCGGGAGACACCCACCTCCGTGATGCCGGAGAGCCAGTCTTCCAGATCAGAGTAGAAACGGTTCTGGGCCTGGCCTGCCTGAATGTCGAGAAAGCCGATGACCAGGGAGCCGGCCAGACCGAAGAGAGAAGAGGAGAAGGCCGTGCCCATGCCGGAGAGCGGGGCTTCGAGATTGTTGATGAGCTGGGCGAGGGCATCGGTTGTCTCGCCGGAGCCATTGGTGGCGAGGCCGCTGATGACGGCGGCCACAGCGTCCACGGTTTGCAGGAGGCCCCAGAAGGTGCCGAGCAAGCCGAGAAAGACGAGCAGGTTGGTGATGTAGCGGCCAAACTCGCGGCCCTCATCAATACGCTGACCAATGGAGTCGAGAATGGCGCGGGATGTTTCCTGTGACAGGCGGCCACCACGCTCATCTGCATCAAGCAGGATGCGGGCCATAGCGCCGATCAGGCCAGGCGGGCGGGGCAGGCGGGTGCGCGACGGGTCAACGGAGTTACGGAAGGAGCGCACCCAGT
Organism: Aquisalinus sp.; assembly: GCA_022763115.1. GTDB lineage: Bacteria > Pseudomonadota > Alphaproteobacteria > Caulobacterales > Parvularculaceae > Aquisalinus. The sequence continues at coordinate 1,954 of JALEGJ010000162.1, read as the reverse complement.
TGACGGCGGGACTGACCACGGCGGCCTGCCGCAGATTATAGACAATGCCGACCAGCAGGATGAACAGGATCAGCCCGTTCAACATCGGGTTGGCGTTGAACGCATCCACCAGCAGCGGGTTGGGTTGCGGGCTCAAGGGCGAGAGATAGAAGGCAATCGCGCCGACAATCCCCGTGAACACCAGCATGTTGAGAATGTAGCCGCCTGGTCCGGAAAACCGGACGGATTTGTCGAGTGAACGCGCCATCTAAAGACCCCGTAAAACCTTGTCCCCTTGGGTATACCATAACGCATAAAACAGTTTCGTGAAGACGCGAGTTGAAGTTTCGCGCGGGGGATATTTTTGCGCTTTTGCCGTGTTTTGTGACGGTGTGATTCTCCGAATATGACACGAAATCAGCTCTGGCGCACGGGTTGCGCCTAAATTTTTTGCGTCGGATTTGTGAATTTATCACATAATAAAATCAATGACTTGGGTGATGTTTTCTTGTGCTTTTCTGGCGGCGAGAAGGCGTGTGCGCAAAATTTGCGCTTTTTGACTTGCGCATCCCGTGCGCATTTGGTAGTTATGTGACAGAAATATGACATTTATATTTCAGATTTGTGACGGAATGCGCCGTCACCCAAATTGAAGGAGACAATAATGAACAAGAAACAGGGACTCTTCGCCGCTGCCATGCTTTCCGCTGGCCTGATGATGGTTTCAACAGCTGCAAGCGCGCAAGGCGCGGCGCGGGCACCATCCAATCTCGGCAATAAGGCTGAGCAGTATATTTCAACGCGGCTCGCAGATGATCGCGGTGCGCGCTACCGGGTGGCGAGCCAGCCTTATCAGGTGAAAGCCGAATTGCGGCGCGGCCAGCCGGTCGATTGCTGGGCGCTGGATGTGCGGGTGCGCTCCGACCTTGGCAGTGCCGGGCGGGGAGCAGATACGTATACAGTGCTGTTCCATAATGGCCGGGCTGTGGCCCTGAAGCGCGATCTGCGTACACGGATTGTCAAGGTGCGGACTGAACAGCGCCTGGCATCAAACTGAGAGTGTTATCAACTGTGATACTCAAACGGGGCCACTATTGGCCCCGTTTTTTATTTCAGAACCAGCGCGCGGGCGGCTTCATGGATATGGCCGTTGCTGGCGAGGATTGAGCCGGTGAGGTGCGGTCGGCCACCCTGCTTGTCGATCTCGCTGACCTGTCCACCAGCCTCACGAATGAGAACGGCACCGGCGGCAATATCCCAGGGGCCGAGAATGCGCTCCCAATAGGCATCGAAGCGACCGGCGGCGACAAAGGCGAGGTCGAGCGCGGCAGAGCCGAAGCGCCGGATGCCAGCCGTCTCCGCCAGCACATTGTGGCTTTCACGCAAGGCGATATCCGCGCCCGCCTTGCCCTTGTAGGGCAGGCCATGGGAGAACAGACACTCTGTCAGGTCCGTGCGGTTGGAGACGCGCATCCGGCGGTCATTGTGATACGCCCCTTCACCTTTTTCAGCGAAAAACAGGTCATCCGTAATAGGATTATAAACAACACCGGCAAAAGGCTCGCGATCGCGCTCCAGTGCGATGGAGATGCAGAATTGCGGCAGTCCATGTAGAAAGTTGGTTGTGCCATCCAGCGGGTCAACGATCCAGCGGTTGGAGTTATCGGTGCCGTCAACTTCGCCGCGCTCTTCCATCAGGAAGCCATATTTCGGGCGGGCCTTGCTGAGGCTTTCAAAGATGATGTCCTCTGCTTTCAGGTCCGCAGCAGAAACGAAGTCTGCGGCTCCCTTGCGGCTGACTTTCAGCGTCTCGATATCGTAAAAATCGCGGCGCAAGGAGCGCGCGGCCTCACGGGCGGCGGTGATCATCACGTTGAGCGTGGCGGTGGTATTCGGCATGACGGCAGACTTTCTGAAAGCGACAGGGATGCAGGAGCAAGCGGCGCACCATAGCGATGCCTGTTACAGGTGCAAG
>JALEGJ010000161.1 GCA_022763115.1 Aquisalinus sp. | reverse complement strand
TAGCGATACCCCCAAGAAAAGCGACGAGCATCGGGACCTGCAGACTGAAACGCAGAATGAAGACAATCGCCACAGCAAGAAAACCTACAATGAAAATGGCAAAGACAGCCGGTCCATCGCCGCTGTCTGCCTTGCTGTAGTCGAGGCCACAGTTCGGGCAGCGATCCGCAAGGGTCAGATATTTACTGAACAGCTTTCCTTCGCCGCATCTTGGGCAAGTGCATGATAAACCCGCAACGTAAGAAGAAACCCGAAGGTGATTCTTGTCCGACAGCAGTAAGTCTCCACCTATCTAAATGCTGAAAATCATTAATAATAATTGTATTTACCTGCCCCCCAAGGCAGAAGTTCGAAAAATGTATCTCCCCGAAGAATTATGGCTCGCTCTGCTAACCATTCTCTCGAAGACCTTATGCTATCCACTGATAGCCTTAAACCAAATACTAACAAGGCTAACCCTGCCAACACTGCACCTATTGCCACCACATGCTCGGGCAATACATACGACAGCAAAACCACAGCATAAAACAACAACGCACCAAGTGCTGCAAAAATTTCGACGATAATAAGCGGTACAATTGTAAAAATATAGATCCAACTATTCACAAACCTTACAATTCCACCAAGTTGCCAGAAAAATACAGTCAAGACTATGGCGAAGATAATATTGAAAATTGAGAAAGGAGAATAAAATAATCTAAACTCTTGGTTCACATAATCATCACCAAACATTTGCACAGCTTCAATTGAATTAAAAACCACAAATGAAAAAAGGAAAACCATAGCTGTAAGAGGCATAGCTACAAATATGAATGCCTGAACTCTCAAAAAAATTGAATAAGCTTTAACAAAAAAGTTTATCCGCTTCTCAGAGTCAACAGTGGTCAACTGGCTAAAGCGGGTTTTAATGATCTCAAAAACACCTACCCCCTTCCTAAAAGCGCTAATAAGCGCAGTACCCAGAAAGACGAGCAAGGTAGAAACGATGTATACTATAGCATCAACGATTAAAGAGTAACCTACTCCCCCTGCGACATCACCCACCAAGTTCTGTTCCATGCCCACCCCCTAAAACAGCCTCTTGAATTATAGGTACACAAAAGACTCATTTCAACTGTGTGGTGACAAAAGAAAAACTGACTACCAGAGACCCTGATTGCCCATCACGTAAATGCAGGCAAAAAGGAACAGCCATACAACGTCCACAAAATGCCAGTACCAGGCAGCGGACTCAAAGCCGAAATGACGATCCGGCGTGAAGTGTCCCGCAATGCCACGGAAGTAGCATACGAGCAGGAAGATTGTGCCAACAAGTACGTGGAAGCCGTGGAAACCTGTCGCCATGAAGAAGGTGCCACCATATGTCTCGCCGGAGAAACCAAACATGCCCAGCGCGAAAATCTCATAGTACTCATAAGCCTGCAGGAAACTGAAGAAGGCGCCGAGCAGGATAGTGATCAGCAGGCCTTGCATGAAGCCGGAACGGTCACCAACCTGCAAGGCATGGTGCGCCCAGGTGATTGTGGTGCCGGAGAGAAGCAGAACAAGCGTATTGATGAGTGGCAATTGCCACGGGCTCAAAGGCTCCACACCCACAGGCGGGTAGACACCGCCCGTTGCGTGCAGGCGCGCATCATTTTGCAAATGTGCTGGCAGGCCATCGGCATTCAGCATCTGCGTGCCATCAGCCAGCAGGATCGCATCACCAGCACCCGGGAACAGGGCAAGCCCGAAAAACGCCCAGAACCACGCAACAAAGAACATCACCTCAGAGGCAATGAACAGCACCATACCGTAACGCAGGCCAATACGGACGACAGGTTTGGTGTTTTCGCCGGACTTGACGCTCTCATCCACGACGTCTTTCCACCAGCCAGCCATGGTCAGCAGCACAAGGGCGAAACCGAAGAAAAAGATCCAACTGCCTTTCAACTGCATGAAGGCGCTTTCCGGTGTTGAGCCACCGACAAGAATACCATCTCCGCCGGAATGGCCCCAGGCGACAGCACCCAGCATCATAATCATGGCCGAGATGGAGCCGACAAGCGGCCAGGGGCTCGGATTGACGAGATGATAATCGTGTTTGACGGCACCGGCCATGAGCGGACTTCCTCTTGAATAGTCAGTAAATTTTGCGTGGTTTAGCGCGCTTGGCGTAGAAATTCAAACGGTCAAATGCATCAGGGGATAATGTTTTTCCGGTTCTGATGTATTTTCGGTTATTATACTCTACCGGCTTTCATGCACGGCCTGACCGGCCCCACCCACAGAAGCAAGCTTTTCCCGTTCCGCATTCTCATTGCGGTAGAATGTGTAGGACAATGTAATGGTTGTCACATCATCGAGGTTTTCCTCCTCGGCAATGGCGGGGTCGATGTAATACGTCATCGGCATGGAAACGCGCTCACCCGGCTCCAACAGCTGCTCGGTAAAGCAGAAACATTCGATCTTCCGGAAATAGAGCCCGGCCTTGGCAGGCTGCACGTTAAAAGTGGCGCTGCCGATCACCGGCGTGTCAGAGAGATTTTCTGCTTCATAATACGCCAGACCTGTCTCGCCGATCCGGAGCGTTTCTGAAACCTGCTCGGGCTTGAAATGCCATGGCAAATTCTTGGACGTGGTCGCGTCAAACCGGATGGTGATGGTTCGATCGAGTATCTCGCCGGAAGCTGAATCTGCCCGCTGGGTCGTGCCGCCCCAGCCTGTGATCTGACAGAAGATGCGATAAGCTGGCACGGCAGCGAAAGACATCCCGACCATGCCGATCACCACGGTGACCACAATCATCGCTGTTCTGGTATTTTTGTCAGCAGGCAGTCTCATCCGGCAGCACCTCCAATGCGTAAGACCGTAATTGTGAACACAAGCAGCATGAAAGCTACGATACCGCCAGCGATGGCCAGGCTGCGCTTGTTGCGCTGCTTTAGCTCTTCGTCACTGGGCGTATAAGTTTCGCCTGTTGTATGCGCGGCATGCATGGAGAGAAAGTCAGCCGCACTGGCTGTTCTCTGCGTCGCACTCTGTCCGGCCTCTTCTTTTTCCGAAGCACAGGCAAGGTCCGACTTCTCAGGAGAAGGCGTTTTATTTTCAGATGTTTGTTTTTCTTCAGCCATGGAAACCCAGCCAGTGTTCCGCCAATAAGGCAGCGAATAATGTGAAAAGATATAGGATCGAGAAGCCAAAAAGCGACTTGGCCGCTTTGTCCATCGTAACAGGATCAGGGGCCTTGAAGAGTCGATAGGATAATCCGATGAACAGAGCCCCCATGATGATGGCTACAGCCCCATAAAGCCAGCCTGCCACCGGGAATAAGACCGGCACCACAGCCAGCGGGGCAACAATCAGGGCGTAGACGAGAATCTCTGTCCGCGTTCTGGCCTCACCTTTGACGTTCGGCATCATCGGGATGCCTGCCGCTTCATAATCAGCGCTCTTGAACAGGGCGAGGGCCCAGAAATGCGGCGGTGTCCAGAAGAAGATGATCGCAAACAAAAGCCATGCTTCCAGTGGCGCGGTGCCCGTGACTGCGGCCCAGGCAACCACAGGCGGCAGGGCACCAGCCGCGCCACCAATGACGATGTTCTGCGGCGTCAGGCGTTTCAGGAACATCGAATAAATGACGGCATAAAAGAAGATCGTGAATGCCAGCAAGCCCGCTGCAAGGTAGTTGGCCGCGAGTGCCAGAACGATCACCGAAAGTACAGACAGGAACAAGCCAAAAGCGAAGGCTTCAGGCCGGTCCACCCGTCCAGACGGAATTGGTCGTGCTTTTGTGCGGGACATGACCGCATCAATATCGGCGTCCCACCACATATTTAGCGCACCGGATGCGCCCGCTCCGACGGCAATCGCCAGCAGGGAGAAAGCAGCGAGCCAGATATTTCCCACAGGACCTGGTGCTGCCACCATTCCGACAAGCGCTGTGAAGATGACCAGAGACATCACGCGCGGTTTCAGCAGCGCCACATAGTCCATGGTGCCACCGGTCGACATCAACCGTGTTTCAGGCATCGCCTCGCCGGTATGTAAATTGGTCTGTTCGATCATCGCCGGTATATGGCTTTTTTTATGCTCAGGGACAATAGCCAAAGCCCAGCATATAGCCGTCCGGGTCCAATACCCTGATCTCCGTACAGCCATGTGGCTGCAGTCGTGGCCCATCATGGATATCTGTACTTCGAGCCTGCAAATTGCGGTGCTCAGCCTCAATGTCCCGGACCCAGAAATAGGCATCCCACAGGTCGAGCCCTGGCACGAGATCACGGTTGAACGCCTTTGGTTTTCCTCCCAGACGCAGCATAACCGCCGCGCCTTCCTTCTGGGCAATGCAAAAGCCGGGGTTGGTCGTCCAGTCCGGCTCAGGCACCTCAAAGCCCAGCCTGTCGCGATACCAGTGCACGGAGCGCTTCAGATCGGTCACGATAAATACGACGGCGGTATCGAGATATTGGGAGCGTTGTTCCATGGTGGTGCACTATGGCAGCATAACGCACGGATATAAAGTGAACGAAGCACCCACATACTTACTTAGGGTTTTCTATGATCGTATTTTCTGGATCATTCGCGCATAGGCTTTGTCATGCGGACCCTCGTGGTTGTCCATACCAGGCTTGGTGAGACATCCCTTCGGGGCGATAAAGCTGTTGATTTTGCGCAACGGCTTTTCGTGCCAGCCAATATTGAAAGCCGCATATTTCGGGTAAAAGATCAGTGAACCATATGGCAGGTTGTCGTGTATCCACCAGGCCATGGCCTGCCAGTCGCCTGTTTCCTCGAAATACGGAATGAATTTATTGACCACCACAGTCGCCATAGCGCCCATGTGACCATCTGCATCATGGCGATCCCATATATGCCGGGCGTAGTTATTTTCGTTGCTGGCGCAGCCAAGCACATTTTCATTGCCATACTGATTGATTGCCGGGCTTCGGTAAGCCGAGCGAATGCTGATCCTGCCAAACTGCGCCTGTAAGGGCTCCAGCAACTCCTCGCAGAGCTTCGTGCCAGCCGCGATGGCAAGGTCCGGATCATCGGGGATGTTCGGGATGCCGCAGAAATTGGATATTTCCGAATACAGCATATCGCGCATGAAAAAGGACGGTGACAGACGCACCCGCCCCAATTGCTCCAGCGACTTGATCGTACCAGGTTTTTTCATCCTTGCCTCCTGCTCAGAATACAAAAAAGCCGGGCTGCGGGCCCGGCTTTTTCAAGGGTAGAAAAATCGCTTACTTCATTTTTGGCAGTTCATTGAACTGGTGGAAAGGTGGCGGAGAAGAAAGTGTCCACTCCAGGCTGGTCGCGCCTTCACCCCACGGGTTTGCTTCCGCCTTGCGACGAACGATGAACGCTTCTGCCACACCGATCAGCCAGATCAGCACACCAACGATCGTAATCATGTAACCGACTGTTGAGATGTAATTCCAGTACTCAAAGGCTGCCGGATAATCAATGTAACGGCGTGGCATGCCCTGCAACCCGAGGAAATGTTGCGGGAAGAAGATCAGGTTCACACCGATAAACATCGTCCAGAAATGAAGACCTCCAAGCAGGCCATTATACTTCACACCGAACATTTTCTCGAACCAGTAATACCAGCCTGCGAAAATCCCGAATACAGCACCAAGTGACAGAACATAATGGAAGTGGGCGACCACATAGTAAGTGTCATGCAGGGCATGGTCGATACCGGCATTGGCCAGCACCACACCCGTGACACCCCCAACGGTGAACAGGAAGATGAAGCCAATCGCCCAGAGCATCGGCACCTTGAACTCAATGGAGCCACCCCACATGGTCGCAATCCAGGAGAAGATTTTCACACCCGTTGGCACGGCAATCACCATCGTCGCGGCAACAAAGTAAGCCTTCATGTCCACCGACAACCCGACCGTGTACATGTGGTGTGCCCAGACGATGAAGCCGACAAAGCCAATCGCCACCATGGCATAGGCCATCGCAAGATAGCCAAACACGGGCTTCTTGGAGAAGGTCGCCACGATGTGCGAGATGATGCCGAAGGCTGGCAGGATCAGGATATACACTTCCGGGTGTCCGAAGAACCAGAACAGGTGCTGATACAGGATCGGATCACCGCCACCGGCAGGATCAAAGAACGTCGTATCAAACAGGCGATCCGTCAGCAGCATGGTGATGGCACCCGCCAGCACTGGCAGAGACAATACCAGCAGGAACGCTGTAACCAGCACAGCCCAAGGGAACAGTTCCATCTTGTGGAGCGTGATGCCAGGGGCCCGCATGTTGAAGATCGTGGTGATGAAGTTGATCGCCCCGAGGATGGATGAAGCCCCGGCAAGGTGCAGCGACACAATCAACAGATCCATGGCAGGCCCGGTGCCTTGCGTCGAGAGCGGCGGATACAATACCCATCCCCCGCCAAAGCCGAGTTGTCCCGCATATCCGGGCACAAACATTGAGAGCGTCAGCAAGGCCGCTGAAGCCGCATAAAGCCAGAACGAGATGTTGTTCATACGCGGGAAGGCCATGTCCGGCGCGCCAATCATGATTGGCACGAACCAATTACCAAAGCCGCCAATCAGTGCGGGCATCACCATGAAGAAAATCATGATGAGGCCATGATAGGTAATCAGCACATTGTAGAAGTTTTTGGCCGCTGCCAGCTGGGCTTCTGGCGGCAGTGACTGATCCGTAAAACTTGTCAGGAATGTCACGCCTGGCTCAGCCAGTTCGATCCGCATCAGGCCAGACATCGCCCCGCCGATAAGACCTGCGAGAATGGCGAAAATCAGATAAAGCGTCCCGATGTCCTTGTGGTTCGTGGACCAGAACCAGCGTACCCAGAATGAGGGGACGTGTTCGTCATGGTGATCTGCGGTTTTTGCGTCAGCCATTTTAAGTCTTCCTTCAATCAGTCTTGCAGCTGGTCAGCTGTGTCAGCGACAGCCGCAGCAAATTTTGGTGTTTCGTCAGTATCAGCAAACATCGGCTCCATGCCGTTGAAGTCACGCTGCTCATCAACCCAGGCATTGAATTGTTCACGCGGCATAACTTCTACAGTGATTGGCATATACGCGTGGTCGATGCCGCAAATCTCGGAACATTGCCCGTAATACTTGTTATTGCCATTAGGTTTATAGGCTGGAGCCTGAAACCAGGTCTCATTCAAGCGGCCTGGCACAGCATCAATCTTGATAGAGAATGCCGGGATCGTCCATGAGTGAATCACATCAATAGCCGTGGTGATGATACGGATGGTTTCCCCTTCCGGCACGACCACATTCGTGTCGGTTTCCAGCAGCCATAATCTTGGATCAGACACCTGATCTTCCGGCATGATATTTGAGGCAAACTCGAAGTCGCCGAAATCAGGATAGGCGTAGTCCCAACCCCACTGGCGACCGGAGGCTTTAATTGTGATGGTTGGCGCAGGCACGATCACACTACGATCTTCACCCCAGAAAGGACGCGGGCCTGTGCGGCTGCGCCCGGCAACAATCCTGAGACCTTCGCTTGGACGCAATGCTTCATTCATGACGACCGTAACAACCGGATCACGCAAATCACGGATCGTGTAATCGTCGCGATATTTCAACTTTACCATTGCGTCATTGGCAAGGTTGACCTTGTAGACATCCACATGGTCGCGATTGGCGACCTGACGGGACTTCGGAAAGTCATTTTCGATGGCAAACTCGGTGGTTTGCCCGTCACCTTCATACGTGAAGACTTTGCCATCGGGGATCACATCTTCCTTGTAGAGAAGATCGAACGAAAACAGGGCGATGTAAATCAGGATAAAAATCGGAATAACCGTCCACACAACCTCGATGAAAGTATTGTGTGAGAACTTCGCCGGCACCGGATTGGCCTTGCTGTTGTAGCGCAGGATCACCCAGGCGAGCAGCCCCAGCACAAATAGCGAGATAAAGGTGATGACCGGCATCAGCACCCAGTTATGGAAGAAGTGCACTTCCTCCGCCAGCGGGGTCGCCGCATCCTGAAAGGCATAGCCCTTGTCTTCCGGCTGGCTCGCCAGCGCAGGAAGCATCAGGAGGGTGGTCATCAAGGCTGCGACAGCAGCAGGGAGAGATTTCAAAAATGGTCTCATCGACATAAGCCAAAAAGTCTTTCTATCATCAGATTATGCACGCGCCGAATACTGGCAGAACGCAATTTTGTCGCCGCTTATGCGCCTGCCGACGCCAATCTTCAAGGCGATATAGACCGATTTTTGCAGAAACACAGTGATTCTTTCAGCTATCCCGCGTCGCACTGCAGTTGATCTGAGCCCCGGCATCATCCACATATGTGCCATGTCAGATTCATTTTTCTTTTCCCGCACCGACCTCGACCGCTCACGTACACAAGGCATTGTTGATGATGCCCTGAATGACTTTGAGGATGGCGAGTTATATCTCGAATACAGCCAGTCAGAGGCATTCATCTTTGATGACAACCGCCTGAAAAGCGCGAGCTATGACGTCAGTCAGGGCTTTGGCCTGCGCGCGGTTGACAATGAGACAACCGGCTATGCCCATTCATCAGACTTCTCGGAAGCGGCCCTGAAGCGCGCGGCGTCTTCCGTGCAGGCGGTGAAGACCGGCAAAAGCGTCAGCCTTGCCGATGGTCCCGTCGGCACCAACACCAAACTCTATGACGAGGCAAACCCGCTCGACGAGGTGCCGTTCGAGAGCAAGACCAAATTGCTGGAAGAAATCAATGACTACGCCCGCAGCAAGGATGAGCGGGTACGGCAGGTCTCGTGCTCACTTTCCGGCGAATGGGTTTCCGTTGAAATCATGCGCCCCGGCGGGCAGCTGGTGCGCGATATCCGCCCGCTGGTCCGACTGAATGTCTCGGTTACCGCCGGTGAAGGGGACAAACAGGAAACTGGCAGCCACGGTGTCGGGGGCCGCGAGGGCTATGCCCGCTTTATCGACCCTGCCCAGTGGCAGGGACAGGTGGACGAAGCCTTGCGTCAGGCCCTGACCAATCTGGAAGCCGAAGCAGCGCCCGCAGGTGAAATGGAAGTCGTGCTCGGCCCGGGCTGGACTGGCGTCCTCCTGCATGAAGCTGTCGGCCATGGCCTGGAAGGCGATTTCAATCGCAAGGGCACATCCGCCTTTGCCGGGCTGATGGGTGAGCAGGTCGCGGCCAAAGGCGTCACCGTGATCGATGACGGCACCATGCAAAAACGTCGGGGCTCTCTGACGGTAGATGATGAAGGCACACCGACCAGCCGCACAGTGTTGATCGAGGACGGCATCCTCAAAGGCTACATGCAGGACCGCATGAACGCCCGGTTGATGGGCATGGCGGCCACCGGCAACGGACGCCGGGAAAGCTATGCCTACGCCCCGATGCCGCGCATGACGAATACGTTCATGCTGAATGGCCAACACAGTCAGGAAGAAATCATCCGTTCCGTGAAAGACGGTATCTTTGCCGTCAACTTTTCTGGCGGACAGGTCGACATCACGTCCGGCAAGTTTGTCTTTAACTGCACGGAAGCCTACCGCGTACAGAACGGTGTGATCGGCGCACCCCTGAAAAATGTGGCGTTAATCGGCAACGGACCAACCGTAATGAAAGAAGTATCCATGATCGGCAATGATCTGGAGCTTGACCCGGGCGTTGGTGTTTGTGGCAAGGCAGGTCAGGGCGTACCGGTTGGGGTCGGCCAGCCATCGCTCAAGATCGACCGACTGACCGTCGGCGGGGCTGCCGCCTGATTAAAAGTAGGCTGAGAAGCCTGTCGTATCCGGTTCTGGCTGGCGTTTTGGCTGCACAGCCGCTACTTTGCGTCGAGCCCGCATGGCAGCGATAATATCATCATACGCCATATTTATTTTCTGTGTCGCGCGCTGTGCGGCGTAGACAATCTCCTGATCCAGATCGAGCGCCGCAATCCGGTCCGGATGACAGGCTCTGAGCCGTTTCTTCCAGGCGTCTTTCACCTCGGACAGGGAAGCGCCTTTCTGGAGACGCAGTACGGCATAAGGATCACTCGCCTGCAAGGGCTCACGCATGATCTCCCGTGCCTCGGTAATGCTGTTGCGGGCAATCAGCCTGTGCTCACCATCGCCGGTTTCAACTTCGATAAAAGGCTGATCTGCATTCATGAAGCTGGCAAAGCTCATGCCCTGTGGTAACTGCATCTCACCTTCTACCGGTGTGCCGGCTGTTGTAGCAAAATGAACCAGAATTTTCGTTCTTGCGGGCTGGTGGGCAGATTTTTCAAACATGGCACATGCCTTTATGCTTTACAAAAGATTAGCGAAAACATTGCAGGGAATATGCCATTAACGGGAATTAACCACGACTCCGACTTTTCCAATGCGCTGGGTCAGATTTTCGGGTGGCCGGAACTGCGTGCATGGCGTGACGCTATTCTTCTGCTTTGCCTGTTCTGTCTGCTTGCCGTGCCATTCGGACTGCAAACCGGCTTGCTTGTCTGGCAGCCATCACTGGGTGGCTTGGTGCCAGTGATGCTTGTAGCCTTTTTCGCGCCAGCCTTACTGGAAGAAGTCGTGTTTCGCGGGCCGCTCCTTGTCCTTCAAAAGGGAGCGCGCAAACTTTTCATGGCGGCAATACTGCTTTTCCTTTTTGTGCTGTGGCATCCACTCAACGGCACGTTCCTGATGACCGCCGCTGGCGCGTTGTTCACTGACCTGCGCTTTCTTGGTATCGCTTTTTGCCTGGGTCTTGTCTGCACAATCGCGACGCTCCGCAGCGCAAGCCTGTGGCCCGCAATCCTCATGCACTGGCTGGTTGTCGTCAGTTGGAAAGGCTTTTTTGGCGGCCCGCAATTCCTGACCGGGAGCGCATAATGTTCCGTACCCGTTTTGCGCCCTCCCCCACCGGTTATCTGCATCTGGGTCACGCCTTGTCCGCCCTGACTGTGGCACATTGGGCAAAGGTTGCAGGCGGGGAAATGTTATTGCGGATCGAAGACACGGACTTCACCCGCTGCCGGGATGAGTATGAGCAATCCATTTATGAGGATCTAAAATGGCTTGGCCTTGACTGGCCAAAGCCTGTTCGTCGGCAGTCAGATCATTTCCCTGACTATAAAGCTGCCTTGCAAAGGCTGATCGACGCCGGGCTGGTTTACAAGTGCTTCCTGTCCCGCAAGGAACTCATGGCCATCATAGAAGACAACCCTGCCATGAGTGCCGAAGGACCCGATGGCCCTGTTTATTTCGGCACCCCCTTGGCGGCGAGCGAAGAAGAGCGCCTGATTGAACAGGGCGTCCCCTTCGCCTGGCGCCTCAGCATCAGCGAGGCAAAAGCGGCTCTCGGAGCGCAATGGAACCAGATCACCTATCAGGAAAGGACAGATGCTGACCAACTGACAAAGAAAGCCGTCAGGGTAACGCCAGAAATCTTCGGCGATGCCGTTATCGCCCGAAAGGATATCGGCACCAGCTATCACCTTGCCTGTGTCCATGATGATGCCTTGCAGGGCGTGACGCATGTCATTCGCGGTGATGATCTGAAACAGGCCGTCCACCTGCACAGGTTACTGCAAGTACTGCTGGACCTGCCAGAGCCTGTCTATCAGCATCACCGTCTGCTGACGGATGAAACGGGCAAGAAGCTTTCCAAGCGCGACGAGAGCCCTGCCTTGAAGGATATGCGGACAAGCGGGGTCAGTCCGGACGATGTGAAACAGCGCCTCGCGTCACTGCTACCTTAGGGCCTGGATTATTCAGTAGCACTTTCGCCGGAGACGACTTTCAGGTCCGGTGCTGAAAGTGTGCCCATATCCGGCTTGGACATCTTGGTGGTGCCATTGAATCTGGCGCCTTCATCAATGACGATCGAGGGGCATTCCACTTCGCCATCCACCAGCGAACCGGGGCGCAGGACAACTCTGTCAGCTGCCCGGACGGCTCCCGTGACCGTGCCCCTCACTTCGACGGTGGTGCTGCCGAGCACATTGCCGTTTATTTGCGCACCCTCACCAATAATGAGGTGATCATCCGCCACCAGATCACCTTCAACATGCCCTGAAATACGGCTTGGCCCCTTACAGGTCAGTTTGCCCTCGAGCTGGCTGCCAGGGGCCAGAATAGTGTCGCATTTAATTTCATTATTGGCATTGAACATGTCTGCATCCTGAAATCTTTAGGGAAATGCTGCAGGTTTCGTACCAGCCGACCCTGCAGCATGAATGCCGCTAGCGGCGCAAGCTCACATCACCACCGCTGGATGTATCAGAATCGACAACATCAGGTCCGCCATAAACGACAATATCTGCACCTGAAGAGGCATCAGCAGTCAGTTCTTTCGTGACATGCAGAGAGATATCAGCGCCGCTGGAGGCGTCAGCATCACCAATCTCACAGATAAGGTCTTCCGCATCAATATCAGAGCCGGAGGAGGCATCTGCACTGATCCGCCCACAAGTGCCTGAGACTTCGGCGTCGGCACCGCTTGAGGCTTCAACGCTGAAACGCTCAGCATCAATACCTGTGGCAATCGCATCCGCACCAGAGGAAACGTCAAGGTCTACGAGCGACGGCATGGTAATGTAGACCACCGTTTTCGGACCACTCCAGTTCCAGTTGACGCTGCGGTTTTTGGTAATTCTCAGTGTTGAGCCGTCAACGCCAATATTCAGCCATTCCAGTTTGCCACCCTTGCGGGTTTCCGCCCGGACGCTGAAATCGCCGCCAACGCTGATCTCGGCATCATAGCCGGAGGCCACGCTGACGCGGTCGAACCCGGTAAAGTCATAATCCTGGGATTCCTGCGCCATGGCAGGCGAAGCAGCGATCCCCATCGCTGCGATAAGTGTAAGTGCAGCCTTCTGCATGTTGTAATCTCCAATAGTTACAACGCCCTGTCAGAGAGTGTGCCGCTCCGGGCGCATAAAATCAAGCGCGGTCGCGTTGGCCAACCGGCACATGATAGCGAAAATGCTTCTTCACCGGCCAGAGGAAGAGCACATTTTCGTGTCGCGGCGCACCGCTCAGGTGATGAATAACCAGGGGCGTCCCGTCCGCTGCCTTATCAGCAGAGACTATCCCGATATGCGGCGTGGTGCCGCCCCCGAATTTTGGCACCATCCAGCTGACAATATCTCCCGGTTGGTAGCTGGCCGGATCACGGCTGACCGGCAATTCAATCCCTTTACGCGCGAAATAGACTTCAAGGTTCAAGACCCGGCGATGATCAATATTCCTGTCCGGTCTGGACTGTCCCCAGACCCGCGCTGCGGGATAAACGGAAAAGGCGGCTGTCATGTCCTCATGCAAACGCTTTTGCAGATCGACACCAAGCTGGCGATAGGCGCGCACAAGGATATCTGAGCACACCCCTTGTGTCGCGGGCACGTCCCCCCAGGGGTAGTCCAGCGCCAGATAGCTGCCATTATACTGAATATCAGACCGCACGCTTTCCAGCGCCGCCTGCGCCAGCTGCGGGCCAAACCCCTGCCTTGCCGATGTATCCTGTGCGCTGACAGCTGCCGCAGACAGAAACAGCGCTGTGAGTGCCGCGATAAAAAAGCGTCTTTCAGAGGTACCCGTCTTCATCTTTCCCGTCCTGTTCTTCTGCCGCCCCTGAAAGCCTACCACTAAAAAGTCCGCCAAGGGTAACCTCTTAACGCTTGTAAACCCTGCTTCTAAGCCGTTTCTTAAAATTTGAATGGCATTTACAACGCATGTTGAGACCTCTTGTCAGCCGCTTCATGCGTGAAAAGCATGGCAATTTTGCGATGATAGCAGCGCTCGCCTCACCTGTTCTGATGCTGCTGGGTGCCGGGGCCATGGACATTGCCCGTTATCGCGGTGCCGTAGACGAGTTGCAGAATGTCGCGGACTTCGCCGCCATCGCTGGCGCGCGCGAAATGATCCTCGCCAACAGCAGCAAGACCAGTATCGAATCACAGGTCAATAACGTGATCACGTCGCGAATGAGTGCAAAATTCAACGGCCAGCCTTTTAACAAAACCGTTGATGTAAAAATGGATGATAATGAGGTACACGTCCTGCTCAGCTTTCAGGTCAACGGAATGCTGGGCCAGAATCTGTTCCCGGAAAATGGCCTTGTCAAAAGCGACAGTATCGCTGTGGCCACCTCCCAGACACAGATCTGCGCAATAACGCTCGACGACAGCGAAAACAAGACGTTCATGCTGGACGACGAGGCAATCTTGCGGGCAGAGGGCTGCAGCATGTATGCGAACTCTGAAGGCCCCGAGGCAATCTTTTTCAATGATGCGTCGGAAGTCTTGGCTGACATGATCTGCGCATCCGGCGGTATCACCAACGAATCTGCAAAATCAGAGGCAATCCTTGTAGATGGTTGTCCGCCGGCGGAAGACCCGCTGAAGGACCGGCGTGCGCCCAACTTCTCCAATGCCTGCGACGAAGTGAATTTTGAACTCGCCAGTTCTGCTGAGGAAGCCTCCGGCAGACTGGGCGATGGCATCTCGGACTTTCTCAGCGATATCGGTATCGACACGTCTGATCGGTTACGACCCGGTGTCTATTGTGGCGGCATCTATATCGGCAAGCACGTCGAGGCAACCTTTGATCCGGGCATATACATCATCAGGGATGGCTCCTTCATTGTGGATGAAGATGCCCGTGTGCGCGGTGAGGGGGTAGGCTTTTATTTCACTGGCGAGGATGCCTATTTCGACTTCCGTAAAAATGCCGGTGTGCGCTTCGGCGCTCCTGAAACTGGTGATATGGCCGGCATGTTGTTCATGGAAGATCGTGACCAGAGTGACATATATGACTTCCGCATCTCGACCCATCTGGCAAAGGAACTTCTGGGCACGATCTATCTGCCCATCGGGCGTATGTATGTGGATGCCGAACAGCAGGTCGGTGACGAATCCGCTTTCACCGTCCTGGTCGTGAATGAACTTCTCTTGAAAAATTCTCCATCTCTTTATCTCAATACGGATTACGCCGACACCAATGTGCCCGTGCCGGATGGCGTCGGCCCTGTTGCAGGCTCGGCATATTTGCGGAACTGAGTCAGTCATTAACGCAACTCGTTGTTCAGCACCGGTTAACCATGAAGTGAAGCTATTTCTTAGAGATTTGAAGGTATCGTCTGTACCGTCATGATACGGCTAGCAGGCAGATTTCTTCGGGAAACAGGTGGCAATTTTGCAATGATTGCCGCCCTCGCCTCGCCTGTGCTCTTGTTGCTTGGTGCCGGGGCGATGGATATGGCCCGCTACCGCGGCGCTGTTGATGAACTCCAGAACATCGCTGACTTCGCTTCTATCGCAGGAGCGCGCGAGATGATCCTGGCGAACTCCAACCAATCCAGTATCGAAAATGCCGTCAGCAATGTGATCTCTTCGAGAATGCAGTCACTCTTTGGCAATCAGCCCTATACGCAGGACATTGACGTCAGAATGGATGACGCCGAAGTTTTCGTAAAAGTCTCATTCCAGGTCAACGGGATGCTGGGCCAGAACCTCTTTCCGGAAAATGGCCTCGTCAAGGCAGATAGCGTAGCGGTGGCAGCAGGTTCCACAAAAATCTGTGCCATATCGCTGGATATTGACGAGGATGATGTCTTTTCCCTGCAGGACCAATCCTCCCTGCAGGCAGACGGCTGCAGTCTGTACACTAACTCTTATGCGACCAATGCTGTTTCTTTCAGCCAGGACAGTTCCATTCTGGCCGAGGTTGTTTGCTCCGGTGGTGGCATCGCCAATTACTCTGACGCTTTCAAAGCCACAGCCCTGACGGATTGTCCGACGATAGAAGACCCTCTGAAAGACCGTCGCCAACCGAGAGTTCGGAATAACTGCGATGAGGTGGATTACTCCATTGGTGACATTTCAGGAGACACGCTTCGGAATGAGGAGGAGAACGACAAAGACGGAGACAGCTCTGGTGGGGTGCGACGCGGTCTCCCGGCCATGAGTGCCATGTCTTATGATTCAGCACAAACCGTTTCGGTGACGCTACGCCCTGGCATCTATTGCGGCGGCATCAAGATCGGGCGTTACGTCAATGCGGCATTTGAACCGGGCATCTATATCATCAAGGAAGGGCCACTGGAAATTTTTCCGTATGCTGTCGCCAAGGGAGAGGGTGTCGGCTTCTATCTGACAGGCGTCAATTCCATGATTGATTTCGAGGAAAATTCCGAAATCAGCTTTTCCGCGCCAGTTGATGGCACCATGGCAGGCATCCTGTTCTGGGAGAACCGCCGTAATCCAAAGCGACAGATACACAAAATCTCCACGCATCTCGCCAGGGAACTGCTGGGAACAATTTATCTCTCGCGGGGGCACCTTTTCATTGAGGCAACCGACACCGTGGGTGAGGATTCCGACTTCACGATCATCATCGCCAAATGGCTGGTTCTGCGCGGGCAATCATCTCTCTATCTGAATACTGATTACAGCAATACGGAAGTACCGGTGCCTGAAGGCGTCGGCCCTATCGGCGGCTCTGCATACCTGCGGAACTGAACACCAGAAAGACACGGAACAGATAGGCCAGCAGAAATATCTACCCGTAAACCACGGATTAACTATTTCTTTAAGCTGATTGTTAAAATATTGTAGGTATTTTAACTCTCACTATGAAACAGCTAATCGGTAGCTTTATCCGTGATACAGCAGGCAATTTTGCAATGATTGCCGCCCTCGCCACGCCCGTGCTGTTGTTGCTCACGGCTGGCGCCATGGACCTGGCGAGATACAGAACCTCGGTAGATGAACTCCAGAAAGTGGCTGATTTTGCCGCGATCGCAGGCGCCCGGGAAATGGTGTTGGCAAACTCTAATGCAGCAAGCATTGAAACTGCTGTACTGAATGTTATTCAATCCCGAATGGGATCAAAGTTCAGTGGAGATACATATACCAAATTGGTAGATGTTCGCATGGACGAAGGCGAAGTGACCGTTGATCTTTCAATTCAGATTGAAGGCATGTTGGGCCAAAGCCTGTTTCCGGATAACGGCCTTGTCAAAGCCGACAGTAATGCAATAGCCACAGGCTCTGCAAAGATTTGCGTCATTAGCCTTTCACCGGAGAGACAACGCTCTTTCTTCATGAGCAGCCGGGCAAAGATTCAGGCTGATGGCTGCAGTTTCTATGTCAACTCTGCTCATACCGAAGCTGTTTACCTGAAGGATGCATCGAAAGTATATGCCGAGGTTTTGTGTTCATCCGGGGGAGCTAGATACGGTTCACGAAATGAAACGTACACTTCAATATTAACGGACTGTCCGTCTATTGAGGACCCTCTCAAAGACAGACGTCCGCCACAATATCCAGTGGGCTGCCGCGAAACCAACCTCGAGTTGGGCGACATAGTAGTGAAGGAAGAAGACGAGGATGAAGACGCTGTAATCTATGATTCGATTGAGTCTATGGAGTTCAGTGAAAGTGCCGTATTGAGCCCCGGCGTTTATTGCGGCGGCATCACTATCGGACAAAACATTGAAGTCGAGTTTGAGCCTGGAACATACGTCATTCAGGAAGGTCCGTTCATCGTGGATAGAAACTCACACGTCTATGGAGAAGGGGTGGGCTTCTATTTTACAGGTGACGATTCTTATTTCGACTTCCTCGAAGGATCAGCCGTAACCTTCTCGGCTCCTGAGACAGGCGACATGGCCGGTATGTTGTTCATGGAAGACAGAAACAAGTCACGTCTGGAAGAGCATCGGATTGCGACACATTTAGCAGACGAACTGCTGGGAACAATTTACCTGCCCAAGGGGCGGATATTTGTGAAGTCGCCAAGCTCAG
>JALEGJ010000160.1 GCA_022763115.1 Aquisalinus sp. | reverse complement strand
GCAGTTGATGGCGCCAGTTGCCTTGTGATGATGAAGATGAAGTTGTGGTATTCATGTCGACTAAAGTCCTCTCATTACATTCCGACGCCCAGTGATACATAAGTGGGGAGCCTGATGATGCCCTTCAAGTGTTTGTGAATGAGAAAATAGGCCTTTCCACTTTGCACGAGAGTATAAAACACCTGTAAGCCAGCCGCTCGTAGCATAAACGTCTGCGCTGCTGGTCGGATATGCGACTTCACGATGTTTCATTAAACCTGCTATGGTCGAACAAACGAGGAGAACGACATTGAAGCGTGCTATTTCTGCATTGGCTGTATTACTCGCTGGCTGCCAGCCCGCCCCTGTTGAGCCGGATGGCACAATAATTTACCCGGCGCAGTTAATCCGGACGTTGACTGGCGAAGCTGACACAGCTGAGGCGATAGCTGTGAAAGACGGGCTCATAACCGGCATTGGCACTGAAAAAGAACTGCTGGCGCAGTTTCCGTCAGGCATTATAGACCAGCGTTATGCAGACGATATCATCGTACCTGGCCTGATTGATCCTCACATGCATGTTCTTTTGGGCTCGGTTCTTTACTCACTACCCTTTGCAACACCCTGGCCCATGGCCGGACCATCGGAGGATTTACCGGGTTTCCCGACACGGGCAGAATTTATGGCGCGCCTCTCTGAAATTGTTCAATCAGCAGAAGACGACGGGTCACCGGTCTTCATCTATGGTTACCACAATCTGGTACAAGGCAACCTGACGCGTGATGATCTTGATGCTATTTCCAGCGAGCGACCGATCTTTGTCTGGCATTATTCCGGCCACGACTTTTATCTCAACTCACCTGCTCTCGCGCTCGCTGAAATCACACCGGCACTGCATGATACCTATGAAGGCATCGGCCTGAACGAAGATGGCACCCTGAACGGACGCGTTTATGAAGATGCACTTTCTCATTTTTTTGAACGCATAGGACGATACCTTTTTAACCCGGTTAAGATCACTCAAGGGGCGGAGAGTTATTTCAGCATCATGCGCGCAGCCGGTATCACCACGACTGCAGAACTTGCCTATGGCGGGTTTGACCGCACGCTGGAGAACGCGATTATCGCCAGCAGCTGGTCTCTTGAAGATGACGGCTTTCGGCTTTTCCTGATACCGGAATTCCGGGCCATGGAGCGGGAATTCAGCGATGACCCGGCTTCTGCTGTCAGCAAAATGGTCTCAGGGGAAATCATGACGCCCGCCCCTGTCCTGCCGCGCATCAAATTCTTTACTGACGGGGCATTCTACTCGCAAACCATGCGCCTTTCTCCACCTGGATATATTTCCGGGCAGTCTGCGGGTACGGAAGGATTATGGGTTTTGCAACCCGAGGAGATAGCAGATCGCATTTCTCCTTATTGGGATATCGGTTTATCAGTACACATTCATTCAAACGGGGACGCTGCCCAGACAGCCTCTCTTTCAGCTCTTGAAACGCTCCGCTCAAAAGCTCCAGACAGGGACTTTGTGATCGAACATGGCGGCCTCTTTTCTCCGGCACAGGTTGAACGGGTAGCGGAAATTGGCGCAATGGTTTCAGCGGCCAGTCATTATGTCTACTTCATGTCCGGGGATTACCAGAAGCCACTCGGACTGGAACGCGCAAGCTGGATTTCACCACTTGGCTCTCTGAGTGACAATGGTGTGACAGTTACCATTCACTCAGATGCACCGCTCGCCCCGCCTCAGCCATTGAAAGCGGCGGGGCGCCATATTACGCGTGCCACACGTGAAGGCACAATTTATCAGCCCGGCGAAGCTCTGACACCCTATGAAGCACTTGAGGCGATCACACTGGACGCCGCGAGAGTCCTCGGCCTCAGCGACCAGATTGGCTCGCTAGAGGTCGGCAAAGCTGCTGATTTCACTATACTGGGACAAGACCCCCTGACTGTTGACGGAAATGTATGGGCAGACATCCCGATTATTGCGAGCATGGTAGACGGCAAAGAGCAATTTAAGAGCAGTTCCAAATGAAACTGGATTTCGCTTGTTTTCGTGCACGGATTCTTATAAGTATCTGATATCGATATTTGGCCGGACGACCTGGGCCGTGCGTTGTTTTGTTCTTAGTACAAGCGCTGACGTTTTAGACTTTTCCCCAAAATCGACTACCGGAAGCTTTGTGACGTGCACTGATTGCGCGTTGCTGGCTTTCTAAACTATCGTCAGTGAAAGGACGTGACTATGACTACTGGTACTGTAAAATTTTACAACGACCAAAAAGGCTATGGCTTTATTCAACCTGATACAGGTGGCGCGGATGTCTTCGTTCACGCAACAGCTTTGCAGCGCTGCGGCATTGCTGGCCTTAATGAAGGCCAGAAAGTGGAATTCGAAACTGAAGTAGACAAGCGCAGCGGCAAACCTGCCGTCAGCACACTTGAAATAGCTTAGTGTTTCACGGCTACCTGCCGTGAAAAGGAGACTGTCATCAAGCCCTGAACACCAGTTCAGGGCTTTTGTGTTGCCGTATTCTTGTTTCGCCGACAGCGATCCGAGCAATATCGGACTTCATCCCAGACCTTTTCCCACTTTTTGCGCCATGTGAAAGGTCGCCCGCAGGTAACGCAGACTTTTTCAGGCAAATCTGATTTGCGGCGCATTTTCATATTTTTGGTTCCGTGAAAATGATCTTTCAAGGCCCCGCCCTTGGCCCGCGCTGCCGGGATAACAATAAGGGGGGAGGGATAATCCGGGCAGCGCGAGCAGATCCTGACAGGGATAAAGGGGGGCATTGTCAGGACACTTGAGAGATATAATTCAACCCGGTGAATACAAGTGCACTGAGTGCAGTTTTTTCAAAGATTTTACGTTTTTCGCCCCAGCTAACTTCACAAACATGTGTGCAGCACCTTCCCCCGACCGCCAGAGCACTCTGGAGTTTTCTGATGCAAGTAGAGGCATGACTGTAAAGGGTGCTTGACAAATCGGAGCACTATACCCACTTTGTAAAGTGAGCTTTACAGGCTCACCCTGATGCGAAAGGAGAGAGATATGAAAACCAATCCTGAACTCTGGACCAAAATCAGCACTTTGCCCTTCGAGCAGGACGCCGTGCCGTTCGGCTTTGCGAGGCGACTGGCACGAGATAATTGCTGGTCCCATGATTTCGCTCATCGTGTGGTCGAGGAATATCGCAGGTTTGCCTATCTGGCCGTCGTCACTGACCATGAGGTCACGCCGTCGGATGAGGTCGACCAGGTCTGGCACCTTCACATGACCTATACCCGCCATTACTGGGGGCCGTTTCAGGAAGTATTGGGCAGACCCCTGCATCACGGGCCAACACAGGGCACGGCAAGCGACAAGCAACGCTTCGACGATAATTATGCCAGCACCCTCACCTCTTATGCGCATGAGTTCGGGGAAGCCCCCCCTGCGGATATCTGGCCTGCGGCCAAAATCCGTTTTGGAGATGCTCCCTATTATCAGCGGATCAATACGGCGACGCATCTCGTTGTGCCGATGCCGCGCGCCTTGCGGCGGATCGTCTCTGCCCGCAGCAGAATGGCCCTGGGCTTCTTGTCTGTTCTGGGTATCTCGGGGCTGACCTTCGCCAGCGCTCATGCTGCGCTGGCGGCAGATAGCGGGGGGAACATGCCTTTGGGTTTCCTGCTATTCGGGCTTGTTCTTTTGATTGCCGTCATTGTTCTTGTCAGCGCCCGCAACGCGGGCAAGGCTTCTGCCAAGAAATCAGGTTCAGGCTGCGGTGCCGGCTATGCTGGCACCAACAGCGGCAAAGCCAAGGCAGACGCAGATGGTGACGGCGGCGGAGATGGTGGCTCGGGTTGCGGGGGTGGCGGCTGCGGCGGGGGCTGCGGAGGCTAGCGCCCCGACCTCCGATCCTACTCCCGCCAGAGACGCCGATAGATGACAGCCGGGAATGCCATCTGCACCCCGGTTGTAAACACGCTAAAGGCAATGGACGCGACAAGAATTACAATGGTAATCAGTACCACTACAAAGCCCATCATAGCTTCACCGCCTATAGCCGAGACAGCCGTAAAGACCCCCTGTAAAACACTGGTCAGAATCTGGAAGGCCATATTGGCAAAAAACAGTGCCAACACCAGCATGATGTACCCCCCCAGTATGGTCCAGAAGTGACCACTGGTTTTGCTCCAGGAATTGACCAGCATCAGCCTGTTTTCACAGGCAGACGCTGCCGGAAACGGGGCCAGCTTGGTGAAAACAAACATGCTCAGCAACAGAGAAATCAGGAAGGCGAAAAAGAACGACCCGACAAACCCCAGAAGCGGCGTCGGATCATCTTCCAGCGCTTCCAGATCTGCGAAGAAAGCAAACATGTCCGGGTTCATGCTGTAAGCGATACCAAGACCAATTCCCAAGAATAGATACTGCAGAATACCGATTATCAGCCAGGAGAAGAATGTCCGCCACATCGGGCCATCAAGGCGCAGGGTAAACCAACCACCTGGCTCCTCCCCCAGGCCTACAAGCCGAAATATGCTGGCAATCCCACCATAAAATGGAAGGGAAAGGACAGTTGCTGCCACAATGAAAAGAGCCAGAGCAGATTGCCACGTGCCCCGGAAAACGCTGTTGATAATGCCCATGACGTCCTCGAAGGACTCCGGCTCAGGCATATCATTGTTCTCAAGCCGCGAAATGGCATCAAAATCCAGCAGGCCGACCGCCACAATGCACAAACCGACAATCAGGATCAGATACGGCACAAAGAGGCAGCGCAGCACAGTAAAAAAGCGCTGCAAGCCAAATGTGAAAGACTCGTTCAACAAATCCGTGACCGGCATTTTTTCAGACATTTTATTCTCCCTCAAGGACTTCAATCATCAGCAATGTTGTATTCGTTTATGCCGAACTGCCTCTATTCGCACCAATATACTGCCCACCCTGACGGAACAGGCTGCCTGCGAACCCAGCATTCAGTGCTTGCGTAAACACCATGTAAAACATGAGCAAAATATGCAGCACGAACCCTATGACAAAGAAGCTTGCGCTTGATGGCTCAGAAACAGTCTCTGAGGGCACCAGATTTCCGGCGGATTGCACAAACGCAAAGAGTAACCCAAACACAATCGTGACCAGCGGGATAATGATGAATTGAACAGCAATGACCAGTGCCAGCATCAACAATAAGAGAACAATATTGATAACCAGCAGGCGCAGGGCATTCCAGCCACTGGATATTTTCAAAGAAAGCATCAACGAGTTATATCCATCGCCCTTTTCACGTACGGCCCCGAAAATGGGCACTGCATAAAGTCGCAATGACAAATAGATCAGGGCAATCAGGAACAAACCGAACAACACCAACGGAACCGCTCCAACAAACCAAGGCATGACTGTTTCTGTTTCTATCGTGTGCAGACTGTCGGGATTTGGGAAGATCGCGAAGACTTCCCCTTCAATCCCCATCAAGGCTGCTGACGACAGGGTAAGCGAGACAAAAAGTGGCAGATAAGTCAGGATAGCGATGCCGATGCCAACCAGAACCTGCAAAACGATATACTTCAAATGACGCCATCCGAACCTCAGGTAAACGGACCCGGCAGGCGGTGCTACATCTCTGGCAGCCAATCGAAATAGTGGAATGAGGTAACTTGTCTGCAGAATGATCGTGCTGATGAACCGGACAGCTTCGACGGTCCAGTAGGTATTCGGGCCAATCGCGCTCGCATTGTCTGCGATCACAGTGAACGCCTCGAAATAGCCCGTACCAAAGGGTGTCACCAGTCCGCCGCTGGCAAGGCTGGCATAGAGATAAACGAAAAAGATCGGCAGAAAAAAAAGTAACAGAAGCGGAAACCACGCCAGTCTCAACGCAGTCTCATATTTGTGCCACGCGAAGCCGAGCGCATCCGTGATCGTGCCATAAATGGATAATTTCATGCCTGTCGCCCCGCCCGTAACTATTACCCCGGTAACTCAAGCCTAGCCCCGCCGGTCACATCATGGCAAGCGCTGCTTCCGGCACCGTCATTCATCCAAAAAGCCTTTGATCTGGCGACTGGCACGATTATGTTTCGCCGATGAGCGATATTCACATTATTGGCGGGGGCCTCGCCGGCTCCGAGGCGGCATGGCAAGCAGCAACACAACTGCAGGCAGCAGGCGCGCAAGACATACGCGTCATCATCCACGAGATGCGGCCAGTGCGCAAAACTGACGCACACGAGACTGATAGCTTGGCCGAACTGGTCTGTTCCAACTCGTTCCGATCAGACGATGCGACCCAGAATGCGGTCGGCCTGCTGCATGAAGAGATGCGGCGCTGTGGCTCAATTATCCTGCGCGCGGCAGATGAAAATCAGGTGCCAGCAGGCGGCGCCCTGGCTGTGGACCGTCATCACTTCTCTGCCGCCGTCACAAAAGCTGTATCCGGGCATCCCCTGATCGAGATTCGCCGTGAGGAGATCTCCGGCTTGCCCCCAGAAGAGTGGGAGAATGTCATTGTCGCGACAGGCCCCCTCACCTCCCTGCCGCTGGCAGAAGCTATTCACGCGCTGACCGGCGAAGAAGAACTGGCCTTTTTCGATGCCATCGCGCCAATTATTCACAAGGAATCGATCAACTTCGACATTGCCTGGTTCCAGTCCCGCTATGACAAAAAAGGCCCCGGCGGCGATGGGGCAGATTACATTAATCTGCCGTTTACGGAGGAAGAGTACGAGCACTTTATAGATGCCCTGCTGGCAGGTGAAAAAACAGAATTCAAGGAGTGGGAAAAGAACACGCCATATTTCGAAGGCTGCCTGCCGGTCGAAGTCATGGCAGAGCGCGGGCGCGAAACCTTGCGCTTCGGCCCCATGAAACCTGTCGGCCTTACAGACCCGCGCACAGGCCAGCGCCCCCATGCGGTGATGCAGTTGCGCCAGGATAATGCGCTCGGCACCCTCTATAATATGGTCGGTTTCCAAACCAAGTTGAAATACGGCGCGCAGGCGGAAGTTTTCCGTCTCATCCCCGGACTGGAGAAAGCTCAATTTGCGCGGCTCGGTGGTATTCATCGCAACACCTTCATCAATTCCCCCAAGTTGCTTGATGAAACCTTCCGCATGAAGAAGGCTGAACATTTGCGCTTTGCCGGGCAAATTACAGGTGTTGAAGGATATCTTGAAAGCGCCGCCACCGGCCTCATGGCCGGGCGCTTCGCGGCTCTCGACGCCATTGGTCAGTCTGCTGACGGGGCCCTTCCGCCCGAGACCACGGCACTCGGCGCCCTGCACCGCCACATTACTGGCGGGCATCTGTCGGAAGGGGCTGGTGCCAAAGGGGCCTTCCAGCCCATGAATGTGAACTTCGGCCTGTTTCCTTTCATCGAAACCCCAAAGACAGACGCCGAGGGCAAACGCATCAAGGGCAAGGAAAAAGGCTTCGCGCGCAAGCGGGCTTTATGTGTGCGTGCCCTGACTGACCTCGATAGCTGGCTCTCTGCCAGACAACAAGCGGCCTGACCCGGGCAGGAAGGAAACGCCTCATGCTGCTGCGCCGTGTTATGGATCACGTCAAGGACCAGAACTGGCTTGCTGTCGGTATCGATTTTCTGATCGTGGTTTCCGGTGTTTTCATTGGTCTTCAGGTCTCTGAATGGAATGATAACCGCAAGGACCGACTAGCCTATGAACTGGCGCGCGAGCGGCTCATTGCGGAAACGCAGGCCAATTTGGAAGCGGTTGACGGGTTTCTGGCTGGCAAGGAGGCGAGCCTTCCAGCGGTCCGGACCTCAATAGATATTTTGCGTAACTGCACAGATACACCAGAAGGTCTGGAACAGTTCCTGCCTGGATTAAACATCATCAGGGGTACGCCCACCCTGCGCCTGCGCCATACAGCCATCGACTCCCTAACCGGCAACGAGGTGTTTCTCGCCCAGCAAAATGAGACCGAGCGCAATCGCCTGGATGAACTGCGTCGCCAACTCGCTCAGGCCCAGGACACCCTGAACTGGCTGGAGACATGGCCCTTCGACTCTCCCATCGAAAAGCATCCTGCCGTCGGCATGAGCGAACTTGTCGAAAGCACTGTCATCCCCGGTATTTTTGATCGCCGCCTGACTCTCACTGTCCCACTCGCAGATGCCTGCACGAACCCGGCACTCGCCAAGCATTTCTACCTTTGGGAGCGCGTGGCCCTGTTCCAGTCCTTACGCGCCGGACAGGTAAAAACCTGGCTGGAAGAAAACCTGGCCGTGATGGGCGAGTAACAATCCGTCGGCCCATAAGATTGCTGTTATTCAAGTTAAAATGTTGCTGAAGGAAATTCTTTCTGAACCCTCTTGACTTGTTCTTTTTTTGTTCCATATTGCATATTCGGAACAAATGGTGATCAAAATGCAGATGCCCCTTTCTTTTGCCGCTGATGAGCGCTTGCCGGAAATTCTGGACAGGCTGAGCCTCGCCTGGCCCCGGCGCGAACAACAACATGCTGACCCACTCTCCCAGCTAATCTTCATGCTGGTCAGCGCTGATACACCGTCTGCGATTGCGCTCGCAGCTCACCAGAGAATGCGGCTGCGCTATCCCCGCTGGAGTGACTTGCGGGATGTGGCGCCCGAAGTCCTGCTGCAGGTTCTGCATGGCGTGGAACGGGCGGTGGAAAAAGCTGTCACCCTGCCGCGTGTGCTGCAGGCCATTGAAGACAGGCACGGACTTCTGGAACTTGATTTCCTCGCCGGGTGGTCAACAGCTGCTGCGCGTGAATGGCTGGAAGAATTGCCGGGCGTCGACGCGACTGTTAGTGCCGCAACCCTGAATTTCAGCACGTTGCGCCGTACTATCCTGACAATGAATGCCCGCACGGCACAGGCAGCCCGACGGCTTGCCCTTGTCGAAAAAGGAGCGCCGATGTCTGCTCTTGATCGTCAGGTGATGAACCGTGTCCCTGCTGACTGGCAGGCAAAAGAAGTTGCCAGCTTGTATAACGGGTTACGCAAACTGACCGAAACCTACTGTCATCAGGGCAAGCCTGACTGCAAGCGCTGCCCCCTGAATGATCTGTGCCCGACGGCCTCTGCCAAATCTGCACAGGTCATCTGTTTTCCTCATGAGAAACATAATCGTGAACGGCCGTCAGAGCAGACAGTGCCACAACAGTCCTTGAGTCATTAAAATTACGAAGCCCTGAGTGTAGCCAGGGCTACATCCGGAGCAATGATCTCAATACTGAAGGACAAGGTCAGCACAATGATACTCGCCCTGCCAGAAAGACATACTTATCCGGTCAGCTTCAGTGAGGTGGTTTTCAAGCCTGATCTCAAACGGGCGATCAAGTTCCACATATCTCTTGAAGTTGACTCTGCCTGCAACCGGGTAGGCGGCATTTTTGCCTGTCTGGTGACGCAGCATATGCGCGGCCTGCTGGGCCGCATCACACAGATGCCCCGCATTGACGTGATCTCCGGAGCCATCATGGTAAGGGTGCGACGGCATGAAACCTGTAGCTGATGTCACAAGCGCCCGCACGATGCTGATATCCTTTTTCTCTATCAGTTCAGTGACAAAACTCTCGACAGGGTGCAGCGCCCCAACCGCCTCAGGTGCGGCGTACCTGAATGTATCGGGCTCCGGTAAAGCCATAATCTCTGCGCGCGCCTTCGCCCTCCAGGACTTGAAATCCCGATTTTGGAAGACCACGCCCACACCCGTGAAGCGATACACCGGGGTGCCCTGCGCATTGAAAAGGGAAATCGCATAATCAGCCTTGTCCGGGTCCGGTTGTGGATCCATCACGCCGTGCGTTGCGGGCAATGCTTCATCTGCGTGAACAAAAGTCTGCCACTGCAATGATGTGAGCGCTGACCATTTTTGCGGATCAAGCCGACCAGCAACAAAAGATGCACCAACTGATGCAAAATAATTCACGGACTGCACGGCAATACTGTGGGCCGGATGCAAGGACAACCAGGGCCATTTGGTGCTGTCAGTGTCACACTTGAACATGACAGCACCATCATCTGTGACCAGACAATCATGCACAAAATGGATTGTTGGATCAGAATTCACCACAGTGATCCTGCATCAGAAGGTCAGCCGCAGGCAAGATCAAATTGCCAGCTCAATTCTGAAATCCGGACCGAGGCGATCAATCGCAACAGCCTGAATATGTTGTTTCACAGACGCGTCCTTTTTAAGCAATGTATGGAAGTCCCGCTTGTGCAGTTCCAGCAGTGTCGAGAAACCGAGCGCCGACACATCAGCGTTCCGGGGTTGATCCGTAATCAAGGCCAGTTCACCAAAGAAGTCCCCTGTCCCCAGAGTCAGATCGTCTTGCACGTGAATGCGAACCGCACCGGAGGCAATGAAATACATCTTGTCACCAACTTCGCCGGCATTGATGATATTTTCTCCGGGTACAGTAAACCGCGTCTTCAGCATACGGGCAATCTGCTGCCGTTTGCTCTCTGGCAATTCAGCAAAGAAAGGCACCTTGGCAATAAGATGAGCCGGATTCTGATCCAGCTTGAGCGTGGGAAGACGGCTTGCGCTTGCCTGTCTTGCCGCCAGTTCCCGCATCAGATCATTATGAATTTCAGGACCGATGATTGAGTTACTCTTCAGCTTATTATAGGCAATCTCTTCCAGCCTCAGGCCGATCTGCTCAAGGTTCGCGCGTTCAAGGGCTTCGGCATAATCCGGATACTGAAGGCACAGCGCTTTATGATGCTCTTCCACAAGAGCAATACGCTGATCCATTATATCAATGAAGCCGGCCTGAGCATCACTCGGCAATAGCCCTGTTATCTCGGGCAACCGCGCCTGACGCTGCTCCTGCAAAACGTCTTTCTTCAGGGCCAAAATCCCGAAGCGTTTTTCCAGAGATTTTGCCAGCGGACCAGTCAGACCAAGGCGGCGCTGTAAATCCATAGCCGTTTTGAAATTGGGCGCATATTCAACGCCCTGCTGAATAGCAATATCAGCCGCTTTGTGACTGTTGCTTCGCGTAACATCAGAAAGCGACTCCGTCACGCTTTCGAGGCTGGCCAGAGTCTCACGCAGTCGACCGGAACTCAGCAAGCCTTCTCCAAATTTCTGGAGATACATTTGCCGTTCTTGTGCGATGGCCATCTCAAGACCGATCAACTGCCAGTCCGTATCCGACAGTTTGCTGTCGCCATTCGCGCCTATTTCAGCCTTTTCAAGTGCCTCACGATAAACATCCGTCACAGAGGTCAGTTTTTGAGGCTCAATGACAGAACTGCTTTGAACGAACTCATCAAGCTGCGACTTAACATCCGACAATGCCTTGATGAGCGAACGGTCTCGCACAGCCTGATCCGTGGGTTCAAGCTTGTTGAGGCCAAGGAACGCAAGCAGAGGCGAAATCGTTGTTGCCTGCCCCATCAGCGTAATCAGCACGAAACTGGTGACCATCACCCCGATAAAGGCCTTTGCATCTTCACTGACATTGGGTGTCTCAAGAATAATCAGCGCGAGTGCAAGCGATACCGCGCCGCGCAAGCCGCCCCAGACCATGATGGTACGAAAGGCCCCACTGACTTTCTGGGCAAGCCCGACAGTTGAGAGCACCGGCACCAGACCGAAGATGATCGCAGCACGGATGGCTGTGGCAACAACGAAGAGGAACAGAATTTCGTCCGCATAAGACAGAAGGTTACCGCCAAGCAGTTGCGGCACAGCAAGGCCCACCAGCACAAAGATGAGGGAGGTCGCCCAGAAGGCAATCTGATGCCATGTGTGCTCGATTTCCTCAAAACTCTGTGGCGGAATAATGCGCCGCCCCACCGAGCCCAAAAGCAGGCCGCTCGCGACACAGGCCATCACGCCGGAAATATGCATGAAGTGCTCGGCGACCACGAACAAAATGAAGGGCAGGATAACCGTAATCGTGACGATCACCATTGGCTGTCGTCGGAACGGTTTCATGATCTGCGCGGCAATCCAGGTCAACACCAGCCCGACAACGATGCCGCCAAAAAAGACCACAAAGAACTGGAGCAGACCATCAAGCCAACCGGTGTCACCTGGCATGACAAGAATGGACAGGAGGATCGACGAGACCACAATCGCAGTCGCATCGTTGAACAGGCTCTCGCCTTCGACCAGTATGGTGAGACGTTTGGGCGCACCCAGGTCCTTGAACAAGGCGATAACCGCAACAGGATCGGTTGCGGAGACCACCGCACCCAGAAGAAGACAAAGCAACAAACCCTGACCGGTATACCAGTTGATGGCCTGGCCAATTACAAATGTAGAGATGAGAACTCCAATCGCCGCCAGAAACAGGATTGGGCCGATGTCAGCCATCAACTTGCGCACATTCAGCGACAGCGCACTTTCAAAAACAAGTGCAGGCAGGAACACGAACAGGATCACGTCAGCGGTGATTTCAAGGCTGCCGATGGCGTTCAGCATCTGCATCCAGAATGGCTCCGCCCCGTGCCCGCTATCCCCGGCAGCGCCGCCAGCGTGCCCGCCCGCATGGCCACCGCCATGTGCCGCAGCCTCGACCGCGCCGCCGAGATAATGGATCAGCAGACCGAGCGCGATGCCAAGCAAAGCAAGAATAACCGTGTGCGGGATGCGTGTGCGGCTTGCGACCGGTAGCATGAGCACTGCCAGTAGCAGAATACCTGCCAGACCAAATACGATTGCCCAAACTTCGCTGCCCATAGATCCCCCACGGCAAAATTTCCCACCTGCCTCACCCTAACAGATAAAACGGCGATTGCGTACACCCTTAATTGCCGAAAATAAGTGCTGAAAATGCGCTTGTCAGATTCGCCCCATCAGCACCGTCTTGAAAATGGCACCCCTCTTCGCGAGCGGATTGTAACCTGCCTTGCCAACTGCCCGCTTGAGATAGCCGGGTGTGAGCGCCAGATGAGCAACTGCTGGCATGATGTCGGGTTCCACTGGTCCTATCTGGCTGGCTTTTTCTCGCCATTCCGCGCGCACCTGATCGGCAATATCCGTGGTCGATCTGGCAAACCGTCCCAGCCTTTGCTGAAAAGTATCCACCCCGGCCTCGGCGTCAGCGACGGCCTTATCAGGCTGAGCGAGCGTACGACTGACGACGTAAAGTGCCTCCAACTCAACCAATAAGTCGGCTGTCTCTTGGTCCACTGAAGGGGCGAGCAGCTGAACTGCCGCACGCGGAAGATTGCCATATATCCGGGCGGCGCACTCAACCACTTCGCCAAAAGACGTAAACTCGCCGGGCGAAAGAAGTTCGTCCGTCGCGGCAATCATTGAAAGAACAGCATCTGAAATGACTGCCTCGGAACGCGCCTCTGCAAACAGGGGGACGAGGCTTTCGACGACCGGGTGCGCGCGCGGCTTGTCCCCATTGCGCAGTTCGCCAAGGGCATCACGCCACCATTGCTGCCGGATAGCCCCGAGAGTTGGCTCACTAACGCTGGCCGGTATCCTGTGGATTTCTGTCCCCAGTGCGCACAGAGCGATCAGGGACTGATGCTGGTGCTTCGCGGCAAACTGCGCGGCGATGTAACGGTCTTCCGAAAACTTGCGGACCTGATCCAGACAATAGGCTGCGTTCTGTCGCTGTCGGTCCGTCTCGTCCATGACCGACCTCAGCTATCTGGCTGTGACCACTCACGCTTGACACCCAACACCTGTAGCACGGGTGATGCAATAAAGACGGATGAATATGTCCCGATAATCACACCCCAGATCATGGCAGCGGTAAATCCGCGCAGCACGGGGCCACCGAAAATGAACAATGCCAGCAAGGCAATCAGCGTGGTGACAGAGGTCATGACTGTCCGGGAGAGGGTCTGGTTGATCGAGAAATCCAGCAAGTCCTGCAACGGCTTCTTTTTATATTTGCGCAGGTTTTCGCGTACCCGGTCATAAACGACGACCGTGTCGTTCATGGAATAGCCAACAATCGTCAGAAGGGCCGCAATGATCGGCAGGTTAAATTCCAGCTGCGTGACAGAGAACATGCCCACAGTCAGGATCACGTCGTGTACCAGCGCAACGATGGCACCGAGCGAGAACTGCCATTCGAAGCGGAACCAGATATAGGCCAGCATCGCTATAACAGCAAAAAGGATGGCCCCTACCCCTTTTTGAATAAGCTCGCCTGAGACAGCCGGACCGACAACATCAATACGTCGTTCACTGATGTCATCGCCCAGAACTTCTTTCAGCGTAGCCGAAACACAGGACGTTGCAATCTGCTGGGCCTGCTCGGCCAAATCACCACCGATGTTTTCAGGCTTTGCGGCCAGACATTTTTCCGTAAACTCAACCTCACCGGATTGCAGTTCAATCTTCGCGACGATACCGCCAGCTGTATCATCTGCACCGCCGCCAATTTCACTGACATTGATCGTGCCAAGGCCCAGATCGCTCAAGGCGCTCCGGACAGTAGCGAGGTCATCAGTCGTGAAAACCTGACCTTCCGCAGGGCCCACTTCAACAACAGCGCCGCCCTTGAAATCGATCCCGAAGTTCAATCCGTTCAAAAAGAAAACAGCGATCGATGCGAGAACAGCAACGGTTGAGACAACAAACGCAATCCAGCGCATTTGCAGGAACTTGATGTCTGTCTCTTCAGGGATAAGTTTGAGGCCCATGGAATAATCCGGATATTGGTCGTTAAACAGTGAGTGTCTTGGGGCGCTTGTCGAG
>JALEGJ010000013.1 GCA_022763115.1 Aquisalinus sp. | reverse complement strand
TCATCCGGCGATGAATCGTCGTTTTTATCGTTCACATTAAATCCGTTAGAATCATTGCGTTTTTTCTCAATTATTTTAGCATTTTACCGGGTGGTGCCGCAAGTGAAGCGGCTGACATTTGCTGCCTGAATGGCCTGCGATATCAACAGTTTTCGGGAAGTTCCGAGTATGACGATGAAACCGACAAAAACAACAACACTTGCCGCGATCCTTCTGGGGTTGGCGGCGTGCTCCGGCGAACAGACAGCCGGAATTACTGATGTGGAGCCGCTGCTGGATGATCTCTCCCCGGCAGCCGGCAGCACCGCCACAGCCAAGTTCATTGCGCCGGATGGTGAATTTCTTGGCAATGTCACGATGAGCGACAGCGCCAATGGCGTCCTGATCCGGGTTGACCTGAAAGGCCTGAGCCAGGGCTGGCACGGTATCCACTTGCATCAGATCGGCGACTGCTCTGACGGGGCGGACGGGTTCAAGGCGTCTGGCGGGCATATCAATCCGGATGGTAATGCCCATGGTCTGCTCAATCCGGATGGCTATGAGCGCGCCGACATGCCCAATATCTATGCTGGTGCTGATGGGCGAGCGACAGCTGCGTTCTTCAATTCTTACGTTCGTCTCAATAATAGCGATGATATTGCCGATACGGTCGGTTACGGTGCTGTCCTTCTGGACACGAATGGTTTCGCCATGGTCGTGCATCAAAACCCTGACGATCATATGACGCAGCCAATTGGCGGTGCCGGACCGCGAATCGCCTGTGCTGCCTTTAACTGACAGGAGGCCCTTATGGCCAAATCAGATAACAAGACGGTCGCCACTGATGCGGATGTGATCGCGTTCCTCGAAGCCGTGGAGCCTGAGAAGCGCAAGCGCGATGGCTTCAGGGCGCTGGAGATGCTCAAAAGGGTCACCGGGCACGAGCCGAAAATGTGGGGGCCCAGCCTCGTTGGTTTTGACGAGTATCATTATAAATACGAAAGCGGCCGCGAAGGAGATATGCTCGCCATCGGTTTCAGCCCGCGCAAAGCTAACATGGTGTTCTATCTGATGCCCGGTTATCAGGATTTCGGTCCGCAGCTGGAGCGTCTCGGCAAGCATAAACTCGGCAAGAGCTGTCTTTATATTACTGACCTGGACAAGGTGGACATGGACGTACTGGAAGAGATGTGTGTGACGGCTTACAAGTACATCGTCGATAATTATCATTAGGCTGATGGTTTTGGTCGGCGCATCAACCGAACGATTTCGATGAGGATCAAGCAACCAAGACAGACCCAGGCAGAAACTGGATTGAACGTGGCCAAAATCCAATGCGCGAAGGTCAATGCGGTTGCAATATAGATCGTGCGGTGCAGGGCTTTCCAGCTGCGACCAAGGGCGCGCACGGAGCGGTTATTACTGGTCAACGCCAGGATCAGGAAAATAATAAGCGCTATCCAGCCGGTGAGATAGGCTGGCTCAACGGCTTCTGCCTGAATTAAGCCGCTGCCCCATTTGCGCTGTACATAGACAACCGTGTGGAGCGCCGCATAACCAAAGCTCGCCACCCCCATGGCCCGGCGATAGGCCATCAGTTTTCTCGTCCAGCCAGCTTGCGGGAAGAGCCTCCGCAAGGGGGTTACTGCCAGTGTTGCCAGCAAAATACCGACACTCCACTGGCCGGTGCCGTGAATAACCTGCCCGTAGCTGACCACATCCGTCAGATAACGCGCCGTGATCCAGAGGGCTGGCAGTGTCAACAGCAGCCAAACAATGTAGCGTGATTTAGGCCGATTATCCGCCATGCTCTTTTGGCTCCCTGTTAGCCCACTCTGGGTCTTCGCGTGATTGACACATGAATAGGGGCAATCTAATTGAGAAGCAATCTTAACAAAGGATCCCGACATGTCCCCACAAAAAAAACTCTCCCTCGCGATAATGGCGATTATTGCGCTCGTCATAGCGGGCTGCTCTTCCGAGAAACCTGAAACGGACAATGGTGTGCCATGGCCAACCGCAACATTGATCGACCCGAACACAGCTTCAGCTGACCTTCTGAGCGGTGTTCCCGGTATTGATGCGACATTGGCAGAGGCTGTGATTGCTGGGCGCCCTTATGCGACCGCATCTGACCTGAATGCGGTACTTTCTGCATCTCTGGATGAAACGGCACTGCGTGAAGTCTACAAGCTGGTATTCGTAAAAGCCGAGTTGAACGACGCCGCTGAGGACGATCTCAAGCTGATCCCGAGCTCCCTGAGCCCGCGCAAGTTTGCCCATGAGATCGAAGAGTATCGTCCGTATGCTTCTATGCAGGACTTTCGCCGGGAACTGGGAAAATATGTCAGTGACGCTGAACTGGCTTACCTTGAGCGTTTTGTGTATCTGAGCGAATAAGGCGATCATTGTCGCGGCGGGTGATGGTTTGCGCCTTGCCCCCAGCCGCGCTAATGTGACGCGAAGTCTGGATTAGCGGTCATTTTTTTGAGGTCACTGGCATGAAGCGCATTCTGCTGTTTGTTCCCATCACCCTGTTTGCAGGTTTGGCAGCCTACATGTTTTTTGGGCTGACCCGCATCGACACGACGGTGCTGCCCTCCGTGATGATTAACAAGCCGGTGCCGACTTTCAATTTGCCTGCCGTGAACAACGAGATCCCCCCACTCGCTTCGGCTGACCTGAAAGGCCAGGTCAGCCTAATCAATGTCTTCGGTTCCTGGTGCATTGCCTGCCAGTACGAGCATGATTTTCTCATGAACCTGCAGGCATCCGGCATTATCCCGGTTTATGGTATCGACTGGCGGGACACACCGGAACAGGGCGCTGCGTGGCTGGCGCGATACGGCAATCCTTACGATGCTGTTGGCGTGGATGAGATTGGTCAGACCGTGATTGACTTCGGGGTCACAGGCGCACCTGAAACATTCATTATTGATAAGCAGGGGCGCATTCGCTGGCGGCATGTCGGGCCATTGAACCAGGAAGTCTGGGACAAGGAATTGTGGCCTCTCATCACAGAACTTCGCGAAGAACCAGGCGCTGGCGGACAGGTTGGTAATGCCGACTTTTAAGGCGGTCTGGACCGGCACACATGATGAAATGTCCAGGGTTGCAGACCTGCTGAGTGAGGTTTTTTACCCGCCTGCAGACGCCGTGAGCCTGACCAAGGGGGACTCTGCGCAGGCGGATGATGCCGTTAACTGGCGCGTTGATGCGTATTTCGAGACCGCACCGGATTCTGACACACTTGCTCATTTCACAACCGAGCATGGCGTATCAGCCACGCCTGTTATTGAAGAATTACCCGATCAGGACTGGGTTGCGCACGCGCTGGAGGGGCTTGGTATCGTGCGCTGCGGGCGGTTTGTCCTTTACGGCGTTCATGATGCCGAGCGATTGCCACAGGAAGACGGTGATATTCCTGTACGGATAGATGCCAACCAGGCTTTCGGCACCGGCCATCACCCAACCACGGCTGGCTGCCTGGAAATGCTGAACAAGCTGTCTGATTTGAACCCTGAAAACATACTTGATCTCGGGACAGGCTCCGCCGTGCTGGCGATAGCCGCGGCCAAATTATGGGGCACTAAAATACTGGCAACGGATATAGATGCCACCTCAGTAGAGATTGCCGTTGAGAATGCGGGATTTAACGCTGCAACCGGCATCTCCTTCCTCACGGCAGCAGGCTTTGACCACCCGGATATCGCGAAAGCCGCGCCATACGATTTCGTTTTTGCCAACATCTTGGCCGGACCACTGGTTGAGCTCAGCCGCGGGATGGCCAGCCATACAAGTCCCGGCGCAACAGTAATGCTGGCCGGACTGCTAGCCGAGCAGGAAGAAAAAGTGACAGCCGCCTATCTGGAGGCGGGCTTTGAGCTTTTACAGCGGGGCCGTCACGATACCTGGCCTGTGCTTGTATTCCGCCGCGCTTAAGCGCACATAACAGTCACCAGACTGACTGACAGAGAGGAACCGTCGCCCATGTTTCAATCCTTCGATCCTGTTTCAGACCGCTCTTTCGCCGGCAAAAACCTGCCCCTGCTGCGCGCCGAGATGGCAGCACAAAACCTTGATGGTTTCATTGTGCCGCATGATGACGAGTATCTGAACGAGTATCTGCCGGATTGTGCCGAGCGCCTGATGTGGGTGTCAGGGTTTTCCGGCTCCGCAGGTGCAGCCATTGTGCTGACTGACGGCGCCGTCATGTTTACCGATGGTCGCTACACCTTGCAGGTGCGCGAGCAGGTGGACGATCAATTCTATTCCTTTGAAGACATTTCAGACATGTCGCCCTCTGCCTGGCTGGCGGAACACGGCAAACCGGGTGCGCGTATCGGTTATGACCCGATGCTTCACTCACCGGCGGGTCTGGAGGCGCTGAACAAGGCATCTGACAGGGCAGGTTTTGTGCTGGTGCCAACGCAGCAAAACCCTATCGACGCTGCCTGGAAAAACAGACCGGAGCCGCCGGTTACACCTATTGTACCACATGCAGATGATTATGCTGGCAAAAGCAGCCAGACAAAACGGCAGGAAATTGCCGCTGCAGTTCAGAAAGCAGGCGCTGACGCTGTTGTGCTGACAGCCCCGCACTCCCTCGCCTGGCTTTTTAATATCCGTGGCAAGGATGTGCACGCAACGCCGTTGCCACTGGGCCGTGCCATTTTGCATACGGATGGGACCGCCGCCCTTTTTGTGCATCCTGCCAAGGTTGATGACACTTTACGCACGCACTTGACAGCCGAAGTCTCCATTCACCCGGAGACGGAAATTGCCGATGCGCTTGCCGAGTTGGGTGAAAACTCCATGTCGGTGATGATTGACCCGGCTCTGGCACCGGTCTGGTTCTTCGACCAGCTTGAACAAGCTGGCGCCGACATTGTTAAAGGGGCAGACCCCTGCGCCCTGCCCCGTGCACAGAAAAACCAGACTGAGATCGAAGGGGCGCGGCAGGCGCATATTCGAGATGGTATCGCTGTCAGCCGTTTTCTGCACTGGGTTGCTACTGATGGTCAGAGCGGCACCGTAACCGAGATTGAAGCGGCCCAGAAGCTGGAGAGCTTCCGGGCAATGTCAAACCAGCTGAACGATATCAGCTTTGACTCGATTTCTGCCGCTGGCAGCAACGGAGCACATTGTCATTACCGGGTGACAACTGAAACCAACAAGACACTGGAACGTGGTACGCTTTACCTTATTGATTCCGGTGGTCAGTATCCGGATGGCACGACAGACATTACCCGCACCGTGCCGATTGGTGAGCCAACTGAAGAAATGCGTCGCTGTTATACGCTGGTGCTGAAAGGGCATATCTCACTTGCGACGATACGCTTTCCGAAAGACACGAGTGGACACCAGCTTGATGTACTGGCACGGCGACCACTCTGGGAGGCTGGTCTCGATTACGATCATGGCACCGGCCATGGTGTCGGCAGCTATCTCGGCGTGCATGAGGGCCCGCAAAACATATCGAAGAAACTTATCAGCCAACCGCTTGAGCCGGGTATGATCTGCTCTAATGAGCCTGGTTATTATAAAACAGATGCGTTCGGTATCCGGATTGAAAACCTGATTGTTGTGCGCAAGCCAGAACCAGTGGCTGGCGGTGAGCGCGAAATGATGTCATTCGAAACCATTACGATGGCGCCATTAGAGCGCACACTGATTGACACATCATTGCTCACATCAGAGGAAATTGACTGGGTGAACGCCTATCATGCAGAAGTTTATGAAAAACTCTCTGACGGCCTTGAGCCAGAGCTTCTCAGCTGGCTCAAGGACATGACGGCACCACTTTGATAAGCAGGTGGCTGTTAGCCCATCAGAATCAAAAACAACAAGACGGCAGATAACACAGCCAGTACAAGGGACACATTCCACGCAACGACATCAAGAATTGCTTTCATGATGTATCTCCTCTGGTTTTACACTGTCCGCCTAGCGCGATTCTGCCGCGGCGCACATGGTACACTTGCGCGCCGCTCTTTTCAGAGGGAGTAGTATGGTGTTTCACCCAAAGAATATCTCGTACATCGTTCGTCCTGGCATGAAGGTAAAAGCGCCCGCAATGACCATGCCCCCCAGATAAAGGCCGCGCACTTCACCCGCATGCTTTTTGACGTCGCCTCTTTTAATCGCGATGATCGATCTGGGCACACTCCACAAAGTCAGAAGAACAAAGAGATGTATGGGCGAGAAGCCAAACAGTGTCGGAATGACCGTGCCTTCAAAATTTCGGATGAAGATCGCGCTGACAGCGACGACAATCATCAAGCTAAACCAGATCCAGCCGAGAGTTTTATGCGGAATTGTTCCTTTGGGGGCCAGCAACTGATAGCCTCCCAGAAAGAATGCGGCCACTGCCGTTAGAAGGTGAAGAAGAATAACGGTTGGCAGTTCTGCCAGAATTTCCAGATTCATGATGACGGTTTCCTCTGATATGCCCTAACAGAATACCAATCACTTTATTTTGTAAAGTTATTGCATATTTTTTGTCAAGTGCTCTTGTGGAATCGCACGTGATTACCATGCTATAGGTATCTTAGACATATTGAGAGCAACTGACATGAAAACGCACATCCTGCCTGCCGTCACAATGATCGCTTCCGTCCTCATCCTCGCCTCATGCGGTCAGTCTGCCGCCCCCTCCTCTGAAACTGCTGATTCAGCCAGTGACGAAATGCGTGCCGGTGCAGATGCTGCAGGCATTGTGAAAGTGGCACAATATGAGTTCGATGCTGAGAACGGCCGGCGTTTATTCGTAGACGAAGGATGTGTTATTTGCCACTCTGTTAATGGCGTTGGCGGCACAGCAGCCTATTCACTCGACAAGGAAACTTTTCTATCCGAGATAGACCCTATTCATTTTGCTGCGCGCATGTGGCGCGGTGCCCCTGAAATGATAAAATTACAGGAAATTGAACTTGGCTATCAGATCAATCTAAATGCGCAGGAAATTGCTGACCTTGCGGCTTTTGCCGGCAACCCTGATGAGCAACGCAAACTTGATATTTCGCAAGTACCGGAAGATCTCCGAAACTCATTCCTCAATGACTTTGTCTGGGTAACGGCAGAATTTCCAGGTGGCCTCGAAGAAGAACAGGACTGACCTCAGGCCGCGCCAAAGCGCTCTTTCCACTCAGTAATTTGATCGTCCTCGATCTTGGAAAAAAGCACTTGCGGTGGTGTGAAAGGCTGCCCCGGCGTCAGTACTGTCAATGAATCGCTCGCCGGGCCGGAGGGCCAATCCGTCACTGTTTCACAGAAAATTGCCAGAAGTTTATCTGAAGTAAACGGAACAACAGGCTGTGACAGAATGCCGAACAGACGGATCAGATTCAGTCCGGTGCGCACGCCAACAGCTGCCTTCTCAGGGTCTTCCTTGAAGGCAGCCCATGGCGCGGCTTCCTGCAGATATTCGTTGCCTGCGGCCCAGATTGCCCGAAGTTCCGCGCACGCCTTTCGAAATTCCATCTGCTCAAGGTACTCTGTATAAGCCGCAATGCGTTGATCGAGTTCAAGATAGAGCTTCTCTTCTACAGGTCCCGCCTCTCCGCCAGCCGGGACTTCTTCGCCAAACTTGGATTTGCAGAATCGGGTAATACGATTGACGAAATTGCCGAGAACATCAGCAAGGTCCTTGTTCACAGTTGCAGCAAACGACTCCAGTGTGAACGACGTATCGTCACTCTCCGGCGCGTTGGCCATCAGGTACCAGCGCCAGTAATCAGCTGGCAACAACTCCAGCGCCTGGTCCATGAATATGCCGCGTCCCTCGGACGTGGAAAACTTGCCGCCATACCATGTCAGCCAGTTCAGGCTCTTCAGTGTATCAACTGTTTTCCAGGACTCCTCGGAGCCAATCAGCGTGCAAGGGAAGCTGACCGTGTGAAAGGCAACATTATCCTTGCCCATGAACTGGACATAGGAAACGTCGTCCGCCCCCTTATCTGTACGCCACCAGCTTTCCCAATCTTCGTTGTGTGCCTCGGCCCAGTCTTTTGTGGATGCGATATAGGCGATGGGCGCATCAAACCAGACATAAAATACCTTCTCCTCGAAGCCGGGCCGGCTTGCACCATCCTTTTCGACCGGAATACCCCATTTGAGATCACGGGTGATAGAACGGTCGCGCAAGCCTTCCTTGAGCCATTTCAGGGCGATAGAGCGCGTCAATTGCGGCCAGGTCTTCTGACTTTCAACCCAGTTTTCGATGCGATCCTGCAATTTGGACTGCAGCAAATAGAGATGCCGGGTTTCGCGCACTTCTATATTATGGGAGCCGGATACTGCCGAATACGGATCTATCAGATCAACAGGATCTAGCAGGCGTCCGCAATTGTCGCATTGATCGCCGCGTGCCTTTTCAAAACCGCAGTTCGGACAAGTGCCTTCAACATAGCGATCTGGCAGAAAGCGCGCGTCATCTACTGAATAAACCTGTTTGTCGACCCGCTCTTCAATCAGGCCTTTTTCTTCCAGAACATTCGCAAAATGCTGGGTCAACGCGTGATTGGACGGATTGGATGAGCGACCAAAATAGTCATAGGACAGGCCGAACAATTCCCCCGCTCTTGCCTGAACCTCATGCTGCTCGGCACAATAATCTTCGACGGTTTGCTTTTCTTTGAGCGCAGCCAGCTCTGCAGGTGTACCATGCTCATCCGTCGCACAGATAAAGACCACCTCATTACCACGGGCCCGTTCAAACCGCGCATAGACATCTGCCGGCAGCATCGAGCCCACCAGATTACCAAGGTGCTTGATGCCATTGATGTATGGCAAGGCAGAAGTAATGAGAATGCGCTTGGGCATAATGTCTTTCTTTCAGATTAGTGCGTGACTGCTAGCGCGCTTTTTCAGGTTCTGCAAACAACCGGTCAACTCTCATTCGCCAAATGCGTCTCGGCATCCTGTCCCG
The DNA here is from genome assembly GCA_022763115.1 of Aquisalinus sp. GTDB lineage: Bacteria > Pseudomonadota > Alphaproteobacteria > Caulobacterales > Parvularculaceae > Aquisalinus. The sequence goes on along the minus strand of JALEGJ010000013.1, from coordinate 22,479 downwards.
GCCCAAGAATACGGATGATCCGTGCTCCATCTTCCTGACGACGGTAGTAAATCGTATGCCGTTGCGAGACATATTTGCGGAGGCCAGAGCGGATATAAGATGCATCTCCACCGAGATTAGGGAAATTACCAATTGAGTCGAACGCTTCCATTAGACCCATTAGATAATTATCGGTCCGCTCTTCCCCGTATTCTTGATATGAGTAACGCAAAAGCGACGCCAGATCATTATCTGCTTTTTGGGAGAGGCTATAAAGTGCCACTAGCTTTCAGCTTTGCTTTGACATCTCGCATGATTTCCTGAGGGGTGCGCTCGCTAAGGCCGCTTGCATCTCCCTCATCAATAAGATTTCTGAGTTGCCCCAAACTAAACTGGCGCTCCTGATCGCGGCGCAGAAGATCGCGGAAATACTCGCTGTCATTGCCATAAAGGCCGCTATCAATGCGGGATTTAACCCAATCTTCCATCGTTTCTGAGATTGTGATGGTCTTGCGGATCATGCTCATGAGAAGGCACCAAATGTATGATGATAGTATGACTATCGTCATACATTTTGTCAAATCACTGATCTCAAGAGGCACCGTCGCGATTACGCTCCTCTGCCTTGATCCAGTCCTCAGGCAGTTTCTTCGATGTCCAGTAGAAGGCAATCAACGAAATAACCATCGGCACTGCCAGAAATGTCATCGCGATGCGCAAAGACTGGGTTTCATCCCCATTTGCCTGAAGAAGCGCGTCACTCATGAGGCCGACAAAAGTAGGTCCACCGCCAAGAGCAATAATGTTCAATATGAAGAAGAACAAAGCGGTGGACATCGCCCTGACATTAACAGGTGCAAGAGTCTGCGCCACGGAAAATGATGGCCCAAGATAAAAGCCCAGCACAAAGAGGAAAACAGCGATGCAGGCGACATGAATGACGAGACTGCCGGTCCACATCGAATACACCAGCACTGGTATGGCGATCAGAACGCCGACAGCAGGGACGAAAGCGTAAGCGCCCTTGTCTTTCTTGCCCATTTTGTCTGTGAGGTAGCCGCCAAACCAGGTGCCGCCAGCATAAGTGGTGCCGTTGATAATTCCGAATATCACAAGGAACCGTATCAGGTCTGCATCCGGGAATGCGCGTGACACATAATCGATGCCCCATGCCCCGACGGCATAGGTCGCGAAGGAAACCCATGCTATCCCCATACACATGCCCCACCATGACGGGATGGATAGCAATGTTTTCACCGGTGGATAGAAATCCTGCACGAATACCAACTGATATAGACTGAAAATCAGGGTGAGAGTTCCTATAAGGCTCATCCAGCCAGGTAAGCTCATAAAGCCGAGTTGGATACTACTGATTGGCGCCCAATAGAGAATTGAAAACACAAGACCGATAACAACGCTGACAAATGAAACAGCAGCTATCAAAACAAAGGGTGATGACAGATTAACTTTTGCCTCTGTTCCTGATGAAGGCGCCTTGGCGCGCACAGGCTCCTTGATGGTCAGTTTTACGATCAACGCAAACAACACTCCCGGAATACCCAGAAGAATCATAACAGTCCGCCAGCCGCCTGTATTTTCACCCAGGCCACCCCCCAGAAGAAAAGCCGAGGCGAAGTAGGCCATCATGATACCGAACGGAATGCCCAACGAGTAAATCGCCAACGCACCTGCTCGCTCTTCCTTGCTGTAGAAGTCAGAGATCATCGAGTGTGACGGTGGACTGCCGCCAGCCTCGCCAACGCCAACACCAATTCTGGCCAGAGCCAGCTGTGTATAGTTGGCCGCCACGCCCGATGCTGCCGTGAAAGCGCTCCACAAGGCAAGTGAGACCGAGACAATTGTAACCCGGTTGAAACGATCTGCCAGCCACGCAATAGGAATGCCCATAATTGTATAGAACAGGGCGAATGCGAAGCCTTTCAGAAACCCCAGTTGGGCGTCAGTCAGACCAAGATCAGCTTTGATAAAGGGCGATAAAATACCAATGATCTGCCGATCAATGAAATTGAACATGTAGACGATCGTTAGGACGATCAGAACATAAGTACGATACTTCGTATTCGGCTTTTCCTCAGTCGTCTCACTCACCTTAAATCTCCATTATTTTATCATCGTTCCAGAGCACGTTTGTCCGTACCCTTAAACATTCTTCGCCACGAAATCCTGTTTCAGATATCGCGCTGACATCAGGAAGCAACCTGCTGCCACAAAGAACCAACAGGCTGTCAGCGAAATGGACTGCTTCAACCCTAAAGAATTGGCTGCAGTACAAAGTGACCTTTGCTCATCTGATAAACTGCTGTTCGCGTCTTTACAAATTGCGGGTGTTAACTCCGCACCAAGAGCGTTGGCATTTAACTGCATTCCCATAAAGACATCACTGAAAAAGCCCACAAAATATGGCCCGATGCCATTGCCGATCAGTGAGACCAGTAACAATAGAATGGCAATCGCCATGGCACGGGAGCGATGGCTGACCACCCCCTGACCGATGTTATATTGTGCACCGAGGTACGCGTAGTGACAGACCGCGGCAACCAGCCACAGGAAGAAGACCACTACCAGATTTGAGGCAAAAAAAGCTGCCACATAGAAAGGCACGGCGATGAGCAATCCGATCGCCGGAATCCAGGCGACTGCCGTGAATGACCGTGGGGTGAGTTTCTCGGTCAGCCATCCACCAAGAAAAGTGCCCGCTGCAGCTGCGAGGGAAAGCGGCGCGCCATAAAAAATGGCTGCGTCGCGCGGACCGAGCCCATGCTCGCGCTGCAGGAAAGGGGCCTGAAAACTGACAAGGCCATAGCCCACAAACGCAACCAGCGAAGCACCAATCGCCATCCACCAGAAGCTGCGTTTTTTAGAAAGCTCTTTAAGCGCTTCGGCGAAAGTCGCCTTAGCCTGCCTCGTTGCATTGGGTGGATCAGAGTAGCCCCGTGGCGGCTCCTTGATCGTCCGCAGTACAATGAACCCGACCAGCACACCCGGTAAACCGATCACCACAAACGCGATACGCCAACCCGGCACTGTACTCCAGTCAATGCCGGACAATAACAATCCTATGCCAATGGAATTGAGGAAATTGCCAAAGTCCTCTCCCTGCATTTCCGCTATGGGGCCCCCAAAGAGATTGGCGAGAACGCCCCCAAGGGTCACGCCCATGGAGTAAATACCAAGGGCTGTCGCGCGACTCTCCGGTTTGAAATAATCTCCGATGATTGAATTGGCTGGCGGTGTGCACCCTGCCTCTCCTACGGCAACACCAATCCTGAACAGGAGCAATGTCAGGAAACCGGCGGCAATCCCGCACAATGCCGTCATGACTGACCAGAGGATGATACAGCCGGTTATGATTTTTACCCGGTTTGAACGGTCCGCCCACATCGCGATGGGAATGCCAACGGCTGCATAAAACAGTGCGAATGGCGGGCCATATAACAAGCCCCACTGACTGTCTGTCAGTTGGAAGGTATCAATGACAGGCTGCGCCACCACGGCCAGCAATGTGCGATCAATAAAGTTCAGGGTGTACACGAACATTAGCAGGATCAGCACATAAGATCGATATGATTTAGACCCGAACCCGGTCAGATGCCCCTGATCCTGTGTCGCAGACGTTTCAGCCACGCACACCACTCCCTGTGAATTTGCCAAACCGCAAAAGTTCAACAATTGTTCTTATCGGCAGGAGGGGTTGCTCCCCACTGCATGTTTTTATTCTTCTATGGAAAGACCCTGCTAAGTATCTGAGAGAATTGCAAGAAGGATAATCACCATGAAAGCCCTGATGAGCGTTGCCCCCGGCGGACCTGAAACTCTGGAATTGCAGGAGATGCCAACACCGCAGCCCGGAAAGGGCGAAGTTTTGATCGCCATTAAGGCGGCAAGCGTGAATTTTCCGGACACACTCGTTATCCGTGATCTCTATCAATTCAAACCCGAGCGGCCTTTTGCACCCGGATCAGAAGTTGCGGGCGTCGTGGAAGCCGTAGGCGATGGCGTTTCCAATCTGAAGGCAGGCGACAACGTATTTGCCCTGCTTAATAGCTCTGGCGGCTTTGCGACGCATACCGTCATTGATGCCATGCGCTGTGTGCCGTTGCCTGGCGGGATGCCCCATGAAGAGGCAGCCGCCTTCATGATGACGTACGGCACGTCGCATTATGCCCTGAAGGATCGTGGCAATCTGCAAGCAGGTGAAAGCCTGTTCATCACTGGCGCCAGCGGCGGCGTGGGTTCGGCAGCCATAGAACTCGGCAAGGCGGCAGGTGCGCGCGTGATAGCCGGTGTCTCTTCCGAAGAGAAAGCAGCGTTTTGCAAGGAGATCGGGGCCGATGAGACGATCATCTACCCGACTGACCTCGACAAGGATGGCCAGCGCGCGCTTTCAAAAGAGATCAAGGCAAAAGCCGGTGGCGAAGGCGTCAACGTGGTTTATGATGCGGTTGGCGGTGCCTATGCCGAGCCTTGCGTCAGGGCGCTTGCCTGGGAAGGACGCTTTCTGGTGATCGGCTTCCCGGCCGGTATCCCCGCCGTACCACTCAATCTGACCTTGTTGAAAAGCTGCCAGATAGTCGGCGTATTCTGGGGCGCCTCCGTCATGCGTGATCCGCAGGGCCACGCGGCCAATATGAAAGAACTCTTTGGCCTGTACCAATCAGGCAAGATACGCCCACGGATTACAGAGCGTTTCAACCTTGAAGATGGCGCAAGGGCCTTGCAGCTTCTTGAGGAACGGAAAGCGACCGGTAAAGTCGTTCTGACGATGGAATAAACCAGAGCGGCTCCAGGCCCTTATGCCAGTTTAGTCAGTACCAAACCGCATCTGCTCAATAAGTGCGAAGAGTGTTTCCTCATCCAGATCGGTGTGGGAAACGCTCCCGGCAGACTGCTCTGTTGTCATGACGCGCGCCGGGTCACGCGGGACCGCATCAGCGGGCAAGCGTGTAAATGTCAACCGCGCCGGCACTGGTGACAGCAGGCCCACGGCAATGCATTCGCCATTCTCAAGACCGCCCACATTTTCCAGAATACCCGGCGCACTTTCCGGCGCAGTTTCCAGAAAATGGTCCTGATCTGCACGGCCTGGCAGGCACATGGCAAGGTAGTTATCTATATGCTCCAGAGCATTTGAAGACACACCGCGCAACCTCGACGTGATCAGCCCCAGGCTGACGCTAAGCTTGTTGCCAGCCTCCAGAATTGTCTGCAGCGACTGGCTGGCAAGGGGGGCGTCTTCTACATTCATGGGTAGAAAACGATGGGCTTCTTCCAGCATAATAAGCAGCGGGGTCGTGTCCTTACGTGCCTCGGCAATCATTCGTGCAAAACGGGCAACCACGGAAACGACAACTTCCGCCACCTCTTCCTCGAGACCACCCAGTTGAAGAACAGAAATAGACTTTCCGGCAAGGGGCATACGGAAAATCTCTGACAATAACTCGGTCAGGGAATCATCAAGCGCCAAGCGCCCGAAGATAGGCTTATATCTGGGCTCCTTACTGAGAACTTCCATCCGTGTTTCCATGTGCTGTATGACATCAGCCGGAATATCATTACTCGCCTGCAATACTTTCTTGAGATGCACGACAATATCACCAAGACGATATGGCACGGGCGTATCAGCGGTAATCCGCACCCCCTGTTCTGCCGCTTCATTGGAAGACGCAGAAGGATTAGCGCGCACATATCGTTTCTTGGCGGCGATGATTGAGTCAATCAGGAGATCTTTTTCCTGCTCTGATAAAGGACCGGTAGCCTTTTCAGTCAGGTAAACCATCTCACGTAAAGACAACATCCAGTGTGTGATGGTACCCGTCACTACAGGAACAATACTGGCAGCCCGACCAAAGGACCGTGAGTACTCATTATGCACATCAATTATGAGTGTGCGGACCGGAAAGCGGGCTTTCACAAAAGCCCTTGCGAGAACTGCTGCAGCGGCGCTCGTGCCGCAGCCCGGCGCCCCAAACAAGGCAAAGTTTTCCTGCAAAAGGGCTGCCGGGCTTAGTTGCGCGGAAATCTCAGGGGCGTTGCTGATTGTCCCGACCTTCAGCAGGCCCGCTTCTTCGGTCCTGTATATGCAGTGCAGGTCATCTTCTGAAAGGGCTGCTGCGACATCGCCAAGAGACGGCAGAGCCGCAATTCTGCGGGCGTAAGCCCTGCTGCCAGAGGCGGTATGCCTGATTTCACCATAGAGTTCGACTTCAGCGATCAGGATGCGCTCCTCTTCACTGTCCAGGCCCGGCGCTGGAGAGGACAGGCCAGAGACACCAGCAACTATTTCCGCCGACTTGCTCTCAATGCAGATCATACCACCAACACGCGGCATAAATTCTGCTGCAAAGTCCTTATCCAGATTGATCATGACAAGGACATGCGATCCGTTGACCGAAACAACCTGTCCGACGGGCATACGTGGGGCACCGGCTTTAACTGTCGCGGGAGCCTCATCGACAGGGTCCTGCAACTGATGAAGAAGCTCTTCAGGCGTGTGTGGTCGGTGTGTCTGGCTGCTTGACTGCGTCCGATTCATTTCTGAATTACCCCGCTGCTCTGATTGGCGATGCCTCGTCAGCGACCTCGCCGCTTTCCTCGGCTATGGCTGGCAAGGCAAAGCGGACAGTGGTACCCTGCCCTTTGCGGCTTTTCACATCAAACCGACCGCCATTTAACTCAATGAATGCCTTTGCGATTGGCAAGCCAATGCCGGCACCTTCAAAACGTCTATTGAGCCCCTGATGCACTTGCTCGAATGCTTTCAGCGCTCTGGCAAGTTCTTCATTTGTCATGCCTGCGCCATTATCCTTGATAGCAATATAAATCCAATCCTGATGGCCAGTACGACGCCCCCTGCGAACCATTACATCGACCCGTCCGCCCTCATCACAATAGGTGATTGCATTTTCAATCAGATGAGAGAGCGCGGTATCTATCCTGTCAGGATCAACATCAACCTTCGGCAGATTTGGGTCACTGGATAGATTGAGAGAAACGACAGCCTGCTTTGCCATGGCGCGGTACTTGCCGACTGTATGTTCCAGAAGCTCAAGCGAATCGATTTTCTGGCGCACAATTTTCGCACCGCTCTCGGCAGATGCCAGGTCCAGGATGGTATTTATGTGCCCCAACAAAAGGTCTGACGATTGCAGGATGTATTCCAGATACTCAGTGGTTTGCTCTTTTGACAAACCATACGTCTCGGCATCCTTCATCATGTTTGCGAAGCCGATAATCGCGTTTAGCGGTGTACGCAGCTCGTGGTTCATGTTGGCCAGGAATTCACCGCGTGCCTTGTAGGCCAACTCCGCCTCCACATGCGCTGCGCGTAGGGCAACATTTGCACGTCGGCGATTGGTCAGATCGCGATACTGATCAACGTACCGATCCAGATATGAGGTTCGTCTGTTGCCGCGCCTGTGCTGCGTGTGCATGTCCGCAATCCCTTTACAGATTACGGCTAACCCGAACCTCTAAACGGTTGGTTAACGAGTTTTAACCAACCGTTTCAACTTGCCAGATTGGCTGTATTAGCCAGCAGGTTCCGGTTTGATATCAGCAATAGCGCGCTCCTTGCGCTCGACGATCTCCTGAGCAGCTTTCGCTTCTTTGTCCCTGCGACGCTCCCGTTGCTCTTCAATGTCTGGTGGGACAAAAGCCAGCACGACATCACCCTTTTCGGGCTGTAATGGCTGCTCCTGGCTCGCGACGATGATAACACCTTTACGCTGGAGCAGCACAGGCTCGCCGTTATGCAAGTCAGCCATATATTGTTCGGCTGTATATTCCTCGGTGACACGCGTTTTCTGGAAGAACCAGCCATCCCGGTGGCGCTGTTTCAGTTCATTCAAGGTCGGACCTGTCTTCATGAAGACACGACCTTTGAGCGTGCGCGCCACGGAGCGCCTCTCATTTTCCGAAGGCATGGCATTATTGATCTGGAAGATCTTTGCCCGGCCGAGTTCCGGCGCGAGGTCCGTACACACAAGAGAGTTATGTGCCTCGTTATCGCCAAGTGCCACGAGATATCCAAACTCGTTCAGGTCGAGGTGATACTCCGTTACCTCGGACAGAATCTCACCGAAATAGGTTGGCACGTTTGCCTGTCTCGCAGGTCTTAAAGCTGCCCATCTGTCATCTGCAATCATCACAGGCGCCCCGAACTCCTGAATGCGTTTGGCAAAGGCAACCGCCCAATCCGATGATCCGATGATGAGGAACCCGGGCTTTGCCTTGGAGGCAAGACCCAGCCATTTCCCTATTGGTGCAATAGTGAAGCCATGGAGGACAACCGTCGCGAAGACGATGGCGAAAGCCAGCGGCACCATCCGCTCTGCTTCTTCGAACCCTGCCTCGGCAAGTACACCAGCGAAGAAGCCTGAAATCGCCACGGCAACAATACCGCGCGGCGCGATCCAGGCTGTTAACAAGCGTTCCTGTAAACTCAAGTCTGATCCCATGGTCGAGATCATGATTGCCAGCGGGCGTACAACGAACAGCATCGCAGCGACGAACCAGAATGTCTGCCAACTGAGTGCTTCCACGATCGTTTCCCGACTGAGGCTGGCCGTGAGAATCACGAACACGCCGGAGACGAACAGGACGGCAATGTTTTCCTTGAAGTGACGCAGTTCATTGATGCTGGGCAGCTTGGAGTTCGCCATGGTGACGCCCATGGCTGTTACCGCGAGAAGCCCTGCTTCTTCCTGCAGCATGTTGGCAGCGACAAAACAGATCAGCACGACAGACAAGAGGACGGGGGGCTTCAGATATTCAGGAACCCAGCCAAGATTGAAAGCACTCGCCGTGAAACGCCCGAGAACAATGCCCCATACGATCGACATGACCGAGCCAAGAATCAGGCTGCCGGCAATCTCGAAAGTCGTGTGAGCACCGGCATCATACGTCACATATTCATAGACAATGACGGCGAGCAGCGCGCCAATCGGATCATTGATGATCCCTTCCCATTTGAGCAGTGCCGAGGGCCTGTGGGACAACCGCGCTTGCCGCAGCAAGGGGAGGATAACAGTTGGCCCTGTCACAATCAGAATGCCGGCAAAAAGAACTGCTACCGGCCATGATAAGCCAGCGGCATAATGAGCAGCTATTGCGCCGAGCGCCCAGGCAATCGGGACCCCGGGAAAAACAAGTCGCCAAACTCCCTCAGAGATACTGCCCCGAATTTCCTCGAACTTCAGCTGCAAGCCACCTTCAAAGAGAATAATCGCCACCGCTACAGCGATCATCGGATGGTAGAACTCGCCAAAATCCTGCTCTGGATTTATCAGCCCAAGGCCGGGACCAACTATTATCCCCGCCATAGCCATGAGCACGATAGCAGGCAGATGCATCCGCCAGGCCAGCCATTGCGCGCCGATACCGAGAAACCCGATCAAGGCGAAGCTGAGTACTAAGTTATCCATTTAACCTGCTGTTTTTTCGGGATAAAACACAAACTGGTATATTGGCTCAGGAGTCCGAAAAGGCCGGTTTACGCTTCTCGATGAAGGCTGTCATACCTTCCTTCTGATCATTTGTACCAAAGACCGCGTGGAATGTACGCCTTTCGAAAAGAATACCCTCCTCGAGAGTTGTCTCATAAGCGCGATTGACTGCTTCCTTGGCTATCATCACGACCGGGCGAGAGAATGAGGCAATTTTTTTCGCTGTATCTATCGCATCAGAGACAAGGTTATCTGCTGGCACGATGCGCGTCACAAGCCCGCAGCGCTCAGCTTCTTCGGCATCCATCATACGACCTGTCAGACACATTTCCATGGCTTTAGACTTGCCAATGAAACGCGTCAGACGCTGTGTCCCGCCAATGCCGGGGATGGCCCCGATGGTAATTTCCGGCTGTCCGAACTTTGCTGTGTCTGCGGCAATAATGAAATCGCACATCATGGCAAGCTCACAACCGCCCCCCAGAGCATAGCCCGCGACGGCCGCAATAACCGGCTTGCGGCATTTCGCAGTCTGCTCCCAGTCGCTGACAAAATTCTGCGTATAGGCCTCCATGAAGGACTTGTCGGCCATCTCCTTGATGTCTGCGCCGGCCGCAAAGGCTTTCGCTGAACCGGTAATAACAATGGCGCCAATCTGGTCGTCAGCCTCGGCTTTTTTCAGCGCTGTATCCAGTTCGGTCATGAGTTGCTTGTTCAGCGCGTTCAGAGCATCCGGACGATTAAGCGCTATAAGCAGGACTTTCTCGTCTTTTTTCGTCTCAATACATTCGTAGGTCATTAAATTTCCTTCGCTGCAATGATTGCTGGGCGCGCATAACGCCATATATGGGGCTAGTGCAAGGGCAAGATTATCACACTATGCCGGGAGGCAAGTGATTATTGGCAGCATTTATTTTTGAGTGACGCCCCGCCGAACCTCGCCTATAAGCGCATTTTGATTGAGGAGTTGATGATGTTATCTATTTTGACTTCACCGCCGGTCGTGGTGATCCTTCTTTTCATAGCAAGTTTTGCGGTCCTGAACTTTCTCAGCAGTGGCAGCGTAGACTAGAGCACCTGTCAGGTCGCGTCACAATTTCAGTTGTGACGTTTTTGCGACTTCACATCAGTCAGGGCGCACTCCATGCTAACCAATATCTTTTTTATCATTTTCGGACTTGGCCTGCTCATTGTGGGGGGGGACTTGCTTGTGCGTGGTGCCGTCAGCCTCGCGAGCAGACTGAACATACCTACCCTGCTGATCAGCCTGACCATTGTTGCCTTCGGCACGTCTGCGCCCGAGTTTGTTGTCACCCTGCAAGATGTGCTGACGGGTGATGCCACCAGCAACGGCATTGCCATGGGCAATATCATCGGCTCGAATATCGCTAATGTCCTGCTGGTGCTCGGCTTGCCGGCAATCCTGTATCCCATCGCCATGAACCTGCCTGGTTGCAAGCGCCATGCGACCGTCATGATCCTTGCCTCCATTCTTTTCGCTTATTTCGTGTACGTACCAGGCGCCATTGATACGACGGCAGGTATCGCCCTGATGGGGAGCATCTTTGTTTACATCGTCTATATTGGCTGGCGCGCAACACAGCCCGGTGGTGAAGAGGAGCCTGTTCTTGAAGATCTTGAGGAATTCACGGAGGATGACGCGTTCTGGAAAACCCCTGCCTTCCTGATCGCAGGACTCATTGGCCTGCCCCTTGGCGCAAAACTGCTCGTTGATAATGGATCAGCCGTAGCGAGTGAACTCGGCGTGCGCGAGGAAGTCATTGGGCTGACAATCGTCGCGTTCGGCACCTCCCTGCCGGAACTGGCGACTGTTGTCGCTGCGGCCCTGAAGCGTCAGGCGGAAGTGGCTGTTGGCAATATCGTCGGGTCGAATATTTTTAATCTCCTGTTTGTTGGCGGCACGGCTGGTCTTGCTGGCACATCCTATTTCACAGATGCGGCACGCAGCATTGATATGCCAGTGATGCTGGCCTCCACCGCCGTGCTGGCTCTGCTCATTTTCAGCGGCATACGGCTAAACCGGTTCATGGGGATTGGCATGTTCATCGCCTATGCCGGTTACATTGTCTTTATCGGGTCGAAGTCAGCCCTGCTATGACGGGCTTCCACTAATGAGCAATTCTCAAAAACAGGGCATCGCCCTTGTCACAGGCGGGGCTGTGCGCATTGGTGAAAGCCTGGTGCGAACGCTGAGTGCTGCCGGCTATCATGTGGTTATTCACTATCGATCTTCGGAAGAACCCGCGCGAAGGCTGGCAGAGGAGATCAAGTCTCAAGGCGGAGATGCGTCGCCGGTACAGGCTGATCTCACCAGCCAGAGCGATGTTCAGACTCTCATAGCACGCACAGCCGAAGTTGCAGGAGCGCCAATCTCGGTATTGGTCAACTGCGCCTCTGCTTTTGAGGATGACAGCATCGACACTTTCACGGACGAAAGCTGGGATCTGCACATGGATGTGCATCTGCGCACGCCCATGAAACTTGCCCGGGACTTTGCCGGTCAGGCGGTTATCGGGAATAACAGCCAGATCATCAACATTATTGACCAGCGCGTCTGGGCGCTAACCCCCAAATTCTTCAGCTATACAATTTCGAAAGCCGCCTTGTGGACCGCGACACAAACCCTGGCCCAGGCGCTCGGGCCAAAGGGGATCAGGGTAAATGCTATCGGCCCTGGCCCGACCCTCAAGAACAAGCGTCAATCCGACGAAGACTGGCAAAAACAGAATGAGGCCACCATTCTTGGCCATGGCGCCACACCGGATGACATTTCTGCCGCACTCCTGTATCTACTGTCCGCTACAGCAGTGACAGGCCAGATGATCGCCGTTGATGGCGGTCAGCATCTTGCCTGGGAAACACCGGACGTGATGGTGAACGAGTAAGCATGGCAGAGCAGACAACAGATAACCTTGCGCAGCTGCGCCCTTATCAGGACTTGGCCAGCCAGCCGCAGCGCATAGTCTTCGTGCGTGACCTGCAACTTGATGCCTTTATTGGTGCTTACGAAGAGGAAATGGGCCAATCACAGCCCGTCATCATCAACATCGAGATGCAGGTCGAGGAACCTTCGAACCCGGTCTCCGATCAGCTGGAAGATGTGGTTTGTTACAACCGGCTCGTCAGGGGCATCGAAGACATTATAAGTGCGGGCCACATCAGGCTTGTTGAAACACTTGCCGAGCGCATCGCGGCCATGTGCCTTGCGCATCCGATGGGTCTGTCTGCCCGCATCCGTGTGGACAAGCCCAATGCAATCGCCGAGGCGGCGGGCGCCGGTGTCGAAATTATCCGTTACAAGAAACGCTAGAAAATACGAGGGAGTATCCATCATGAAATTCGAGCAAGTACTGATGCTGGGAATTGCCGCTCTGGCCGTATCGGCCTGCGGTGGCAGCGAGCCAGAGGCCACATCCACAACACCAGCCGAGTCCACTGTCATTGAGCCGGATACGGACGTTGCCGAAGCATCCTCCATCACCATCCCCGAGCTGCCCGCTCTGCCAGCGATTTCTGAAACACAGTTCAGGGACTACATGCAAACCCTTGCCTCCGATGAGTTTGAAGGACGCGCCCCGGCCACAGCAGGCGGGCGCAAGACAGTCGACTGGCTGGAAGCCCGTATGCAGGAGATGGGGCTGAAACCTGCCAATGGAGACAGCTATCGTCAGGATGTACCGCTTGTAGAGATTACGCTCATCCCGCAGGAATCCAATTTTGCGATTACCATAGCAGATGGCGAGTCTGCTGTTCTGCCATATGGGCAGGAAAGCGTTTACTGGACCAAACGCGTTGTCGAGGATGTCAGCTTTGAAAATTCTGAAATGGTGTTTGTGGGCTATGGTGTCGTCGCACCGGAGTATGGCTGGAACGATTATGAAGGCATCGACGTGACCGGCAAAACGGTTGTGATGCTGGTCAATGATCCGGGTTATGCCACACAAAATCCGGACCTCTTCAATGGCAATTCGATGACCTATTACGGTCGCTGGACTTACAAATATGAAGAGGCTGCTCGTCAGGGTGCGGCCGCTGCCATTGTTGTGCACCAGACGGCCCCTGCGGCTTATGGCTGGGGCGTCGTCGAGGGTAGCTGGTCCGGCCCTCAACTCGATCTGGAGCGCCCGGATGGCGGCGAAAACCGCGTTGCGCTTGAAGGATGGATTCAGGAGTCTGTTGCTGAACGCCTTTTCGCCGAGGCAGGTCTCGACTTCGCCCAGGCGCAGAAAGATGCGCTGTCCCCTGACTTTCAGGCCGTGCCTATGACCGGTCTGAGCGCCAGTGGCAAGATCAAGAACAATATCAACCGAAATGCCTCACAGAATGTTGCAGGGTATATTGAAGGGGCAACGAACCCGGATGAATATATTCTGTATATGGCGCACTGGGATCATCTGGGCCGTACTTTTGCACCTATTGGCGGTGGGTCGGGTAATGGGGACACCATCTCGAATGGTGCCGTCGATAACGCGACCGGTACGTCCGGCATTCTCAACATCGCGCAATCCTTTGTTGATGCAGAAAAACAGCCTGACCGCTCCATCCTGTTCGTGGCGGTAACGGCAGAAGAGTCAGGACTTCTTGGCTCTGCCTATTATGCCGAGGATCCGCTGGTGCCATTCAACAAGACTGTCGGCGGCATTAACATTGATGCCATGCTGTCGGGCGGTGAAAGCAGAGACATCACCGTTATCGGTTATGGTGCGTCAGAACTGGAAGACCTGCTCAAGGCCGCTGCGGACAAACGCGGCATGTATTTGCGCCCTGACCCGGAGCCGGAAAAAGGCTATTTCTATCGGTCAGACCACGTCTCTCTCGCCAAGAAAGGCGTACCGATGCTGTACTCCAAAAACGGTATCGACCTTGTTGTTGGCGGCGAACCCGCAGGTGAAGCGATCAGCGAGAATTACCGCGCCAACCTCTATCACAAACCAGCTGATGAATACTCGGAGGACTGGGAAGTTGGCGGCATCATGGCGACACTTGAAATCCTGCGCGATGTCGGTGGCTATATGGCGTACTCGGACATTCAGCCGAACTGGTACGATGGCAACGAATTCCGCGCCTTGCGCCATGAGCAGATGGGGAATTGATATAAAAGCGTCTCTCGCCGTATCAGCGGCGGGAGACGCATCCTTGTGACCTTCCAGTCAAGCCATTCGTGACCGACCCAACGCCCACTCCCGAAACAGTAAACGATGACAAGCCAGCTTTGCGCGGGGCGGAGCTGATTGCCGTTAAAGTCAAACTGCTCCCTGATAAACCAGGCGTTTATCGTATGCTGGGGGCGGAAGCTGAAGTCCTGTATGTCGGCAAGGCACGCTCCCTGAAAAAGCGCGTTGCCAGCTACACCAAACTGGGTGGGCACTCCAACAGGATCATGCGAATGATCTCCCTGACCTGCAGCATGGAGTTTGTCGTCACAGAGACGGAGACAGAGAGCCTGCTGCTGGAGGCCAACCTCATCAAGCAGCTAAAACCGAAATTCAACGTGCTGCTGCGCGATGACAAGTCCTTTGCCAATATCCTGATTGCGACAGATCACCCTGCCCCACAGATCGTCAAGCATCGCGGGGCGCACAAGCGAAAAGGCCATTATTTTGGTCCCTTTGCGTCAGCCGGGGCTGTGAACCGTACCATCAACACCTTACAGAAGGCTTTTTTGCTACGCACCTGCACGGACAGTTTTTACGAAAACCGCTCTCGCCCCTGCCTTTTGCACCAGATCAAACGCTGTGCGGCGCCTTGTGTCGGCCTGGTGACCGGTGAGGAGTATGCAGAGCTTGTTAGTGAAGCAATAGACTTTCTGAAAGGAAACAATTCGAAGATACAGGGAGAGTTGTCCCGGGAAATGGAACAGGCCGCAACTGATCTTGACTTCGAGAAAGCCGCCGCCTTGCGTGATCGCATCAGGGCACTGACCTTTGTACAAGGTACACAGGACATCAACCCCGGCACAGTCACCAATGCGGATGTGTTCGCGATCCACTGCACGGGTGGCCAAGCCTGTGTGCAGGCATTTTTCTTCCGGGCGGGACAGAACTGGGGCAATCACGCATTTTACCCAAAGCATTCTGCAGATGATACGCCTGCTGATATTCTGAGCGCTTTCCTGGCACAGTTTTATGAGAGCCGTGAGGCACCGCAGCTGATTCTGCTGAGCGAAAAGGTTATCGAGGCTGACCTGCTCGCAGAAGCATTGACGATACGCGCTGAGCGCAAAGTCGAAGTACATACCCCGCAGCGCGGCGAAAAACGCGACCTTGTTCAGCATGCCCTGATGAATGCCCGCGAAGCACTGGGGCGCCATCTTTCGGAAAGTGTCGCCCAGAAGAAGCTCATGCGCCAGCTGGCTGACAAGGCCGGGATGGAGACACCGCCGAACCGCATCGAAGTCTATGACAATTCTCATATCTCGGGAACGAATGCCGTGGGCGGCATGATTGTGGCGGGAGAAGAAGGCTTCCGTAAAAATCAGTATCGCAAGTTTAATATAAAGTCAGAAGACCTCGCACCGGGAGACGATTTTGGCATGATGCGTGAAGTACTGACACGGCGCTTCTCGCGCCTTCTGAAAGAGGACCAGCCCGGTTCTGATACCTGGCCAGACCTTATCGTGATTGATGGTGGCGCTGGTCAGCTATCCGCCGCCCGCGAGGCCATGGAAGAAACCGGCATTGATATCGGACCGGACACTGAGACCGGCCAGATCATGCTGATTTCCGTCGCCAAGGGTCGCCGCGAGGATGCACAAGGCAACAAGCGCACCGACAGAACCATGGGGGCGACAGGCGAACAATTCTTCGTACCCGGAAAAGCACCCTTCACCTTACCGCCTCGCGACCCCGTGCTTTATTACTTGCAGCGCCTGCGCGACGAAGCGCACCGTTATGCTATCGGCTCGCACAGGGCACGGCGCAAACAACAGCTGAGCAGCAGTCAACTGGATGAGATTGAAGGCGTGGGCGGAAAGCGCAAACGTGCCCTGCTCCTCCATTTCGGCTCAGCCAAGGCCGTGTCTCGCGCAAAAGCCGAAGACCTCGCCGCCGTCGAGGGCATCTCACAATCCCTTGCCCGTCGCATTTACGATCATTTTCATGGCGGTAGCTGAAGCGCGTGAAGGTGATTGACTTTATATTTTAATTAAATTATTTTACTCTAAAGATAATATTTTGAAGGTTTTCAAGCATGTCCAAACCTGCATCTGTCACTGCATTCATCACACGTATTTTCATTATCGGTCTGACGTTCGCCCTGTTTCTTGAGCAGGTCCGTGCAGGACTATTGCTGAACCATGCAGATGACGCAGGCGTAACTGGCGCATTCACGCTTACTTTTCTGGTCAACCTGCTGGCGCCTGCCCTGTTTCTTTTTGCGCTCTGGGCTGCGTCCGGCATATTCATCCGTATAAACCGCGGAGACTCTTTCAGCACTGCCGTCGTCAATGGTCTCAAAGTGATTGGCGCATGCCTTATGCTCGGGGCTTTTGTGCTTGTCATTCTACAGCCGAGCCTCCTGCACCTGCAAGGCAATGGCTTTACAAGCATGGCGGGGGCTTCGTTTGATCTCGGCATCACGAACCTGACGCTATCCCTGATCGGTCTTTTGCTGGTTCTGGTTGCCAATCGCGGTGAGAAATTAATGTCAGAATTGAATCAGTTCGTATAGTGCCTGTTCGTATTACTCTGGATGTTATGTTGGCGAAGCGAAAGCTGCGCTCGAAAGACGTTGCCGAAAAGATCGGCATATCCGAAACCCAGTTCAGTCTGTTGCGGAACGGCAAGGTCAAGGGTGTCAGATTTGATACGCTTTCAAGGCTTTGCCTTGTTCTTGACTGCAAACCCGGTGATATTCTCGACTATGATATCAACCTGGCCGACCTCAAAGCTGCCGAAGAATGACGTCTTAAGATTAAATCTGGCAACGCCCTTACTGGCGTTGCCATGATCCGAAATTTTTCGCTATTCAGCCTTGCGACGCTCTGACCATCTGGCGCGGCGTTCCTGTTTGGCCGCTTCTGCCTCTTCTTTGGTGATAGTGCCATCGCCGTCTGTATCGAGCCTGCTAATCTTCTGGTTCTCTGCCGCCATGAATTCCTCGCGGGAAATCACACCATCATCATTCAGATCAATTTCAGCCTGGCGGGCTTCTCGCGCCTCACGCATTTGCTCTCCGCGCGCCCGAGCACGCTCACGCATCTCGTTACGCTTTTCTTCGCGTTGAGCTTGCATGGCTGCACGATCCTGTTCGGTCAGATAACCGTCACCATCATGGTCCATACGTTCAAAAGCAGCATCGCGCATGGCGGCCTGCTCTTCCCGTGAAATAACGCCGTCACCATTCGTGTCAGCATCGGCAAATATATCGCGGTCATGACGCGGACCTTTCCTGCCATCTTCAGCCTGCGCCATCGCGCCAACCAGCACGAGGCCACCCGCTGCAGTTGCCAGCAGTATTTTCGGCAATTTAGCTGTATTACTCATCATGTTATCCTTCTTTAATTCCGGTGATGTTCCCACCATCAAAGGCTTGAACGAAGCAGGCAGAAGTTACCCGTCGGGCATTACGCAATCGTCATGAATGGGCACACAGTCGATGAGATGAGAGGTTGACCATGAGGCTCATGGGTCACCCTCATCAGGATATGCCTTTTGTGGCATATCAGGACAAAATCTCGACTTAAAAGGGTTAATGAAGAAGCTGCTTTTCTGGCCAGGCAGAACAACAATCCCTCTCTGACGTAATGATCCGTCAATACTGATTTGATAAAATTGCCCTGATTTGACCGACCGGGAGCCACTAACCATGAACCTGTACCATTGCATGATAGAACTGAAGAATCCCGAACGCTCGCTAGCTTTTGCCGCAGCGGCAGAAGCATGGCTCGGACACCTCGAAAGCGAGCATCTCATTCGAGGCTGGCGGCTATTTAGGCGAAAATTCGGCCTTGCCTCAGGGTCGCATACCGATTTTCTTCTCGAAATCGAACTGGATGGCATGGCAGAACTGGAAAACACTTTCGCGGCTTTGTCCGGACTCGGCGAAGAACACACGCGTCGTTATGAACAGATGCATTCCATGATAGCATCTGTTCAGGCTGGCTTGTACAGGCCTTATCCTGACTCGGAACAACGTGAGCGGATTGCTCTGGTTTAGGCTCGCATCTCACATTGTATTATTCTCAAAAGCAAAAGACTAACTTTTGCGTCGATATCATTGACAACTAATCGCTGGCAGAAATTTGCTTATGGCCGAAAAAGACTGGTTGCAACGTGGCAACCAGCCTTCTTCAGGAATGCACAAATGTGCTTTGGAGAATCGAGTTTCTGTTGTCGGATCATCAGACCTTCAATGTCCATTGAAGGTCTGATGATTGTTTGCTTGCCCTATTGGTTTCTCAACCAGGTCCATGGGTTGAAATTCAACCATGGAAGTGTCGGACGGTCCCAGACATTCGGTGGAGTGAACGGTTGAGGACGATACAGTCCAGGCTCACCCCATGGGAAATTGTTCTCGAGGTGATTTTCGATCAGTCTCAGACCCGTGCCTGATCCTGCCCCCCAGCCTGCATCACGATAGTCATGTGTTACAGGACCGTTGTAAGGGTGGTTTTTATTCAGAAATTCCACCTGATCACGGATGAACCCAAGCGAGTACCACTGGCCATTGATGTTATACATCTTTGAGTCAGGTTCATGACTGTTAATGTTGAAGCCACCATACCTAAGTTCAGGATTGTTACGGTTCAACTCCGGTGTTCCCCCAAGGTGATCAACAAACTTTTCACCGGTGAAACTGGTGCCTTCAATTTTACCTGTGGCTGGCTTATTACCATTGAGGTTAAATTCCAGATTTCCTCCAGTCACCTGAAAACCGAATGAGCCGCCGGATGCGCCTGTCAGAGAAATTGTCCCGTCAGGTCTGATTCTGCCACCGGAGAAGTTCAGAGAAAACTCATCATCAATTGCACCCGGCACTGGATCCGAGAAGATATTTGCACTGATAATCTTGCCATTTTCTCCTACCTCAAGTGTCAGAGTTGCGTTCTTAATTTCAAATCCGTTGCGCTCGAGCCCAGACAAATCATATTTGTATGTACCGGGAGCAAGAAACGGCTTTTTGCTGCCACCCTGCTGGATATCATCATGCCCTGGGCCACCTTTGATTTTATCGTGCCCCTGCCCTCCACGGATGGTGTCATTACCAAAACCGCCGAACAGCTTATCATTGCCCGAGTTGCCAAAGATTTTATCATTACCCTTACCACCGCGGATACGATCATGACCGGCACCACCACGGATCGTATCGTGACCTGCACCGCCCCAGATTTTATCATTACCCTTGCCGCCGTTGATGTCGTCGTTGCCATTACCGCCATTCATCCGGTCATGGCCTGCACCGCCGCGGATCGTATCGTGACCTGCGCCGCCCCAGATTTTATCATTGCCCTTGCCGCCATCGATGGTGTCTTTACCTTTGCCGCCCTGGATACGATCATGGCCAGTACCACCATGGATGGTATCGTTTCCTTTGCCGCCCCGGATACGGTCATGCCCCGCACCGCCGCCGATGGTATCATTTCCGTTACCACCCCAGATCTTGTCGTTCCCTTTGCCACCCTGGATGGTATCATTGCCATTACCGCCATTTATCCGGTCATGGCCTGCGCCGCCGCGGATCGTATCGTGACCTGCGCCGCCCCAGATTTTATCATTACCCTTGCCGCCATCGATGGTGTCTTTACCGTTGCCGCCCTGGATACGATCATGTCCGGCACCACCATTGATGACATCATTGCCTTTACCACCGTAGATCTTGTCGTTCCCTTTACCGCCAAAGATAACGTCATCACCACCTTTGCCCCAAATGGTATCATTACCATCACCGGCATAGATAAAGTCCTTGCCGTCGGTACCTTCCAGACGGTCATTACCGTCAGTACCACGAATGTAATTATATCCCTTATACTCGCCATCGAGGATTTTTCCGGTTTCCTTGTCATAAGTGAAGCCAAACTTCTCATCGACAACGTGATTAGGGTTGTGCTCTTTCTTCTCTCCGGTTGTATGGATATCGCCAATGTGCTTGCCGTCTGCATCCTTGAACCAGCCGTCAACCTTGAAAGACCCATCGTCCTGCTTCTTGACTACAAGCGCATGGCCATTGCCATTCTGCTTGGCCCAGGCTGGTGTACCGCCGTTGATCGTGCCATCACCACCTGTTGCCGTGAAGCCACCATCGGCAGTACGTTGGACGCCTGTGTAAGTGAAGTTCGTGTTTTCACCTTTCAGGGTTGCTGTCCCATCTGCGTTGAATGTCAGCGTCGCGTCTTTTGTCGGCACCCTGCCACCTGAGTCTTTCAAGTCAATCTTGAATGGTTTTTCTGGTGCGGGGTGAGGTACTTTCTCGCCAGTCGTATGGACATCGCCAATATGCTTGCCCTGAGCATCCTTGAACCAGCCGTCAACCTTGAAAGACCCATCGCCCTGCTTCTTGACCACAAGCGCATGGCCATTGCCATTCTGCTTGGCCCAGGCTGGGGTGCCGCCATTGATGGTGCCATCCCCGCCAGTAGCCGTGAAGCCACCATCCGCCGTACGCTGGACGCCAGTGTAGGTGAAATCTGTTTTGTCACCTTTTAGCGTTGCTGTGCCATCACCATTGAAGGTGAGCTTCGCATCTTTAGTCGGTGCACGGCCACCTGAATCTTTCAGATCAATCGTGAAAGGTTTCTCTGGCTCGACAACATGTTTCTTCTCACCAGTCGTATGGATATCACCGATGTGTTTGCCTGAAGCATCCTTGAACCAGCCATCAACCTTGAAGTGTCCATTATTCTGCTTGGCAACAATCAGTGCATCACCATTACCATTCTGCTTGGCCCAGGCTTGTTTGCCATTAATGACACCGTCACCACCCGTTGCCGTGAAGCCACCATCCTCACGCAGTTTTACGCCGGTATATTTGAAGTTCGTGTCCTTACCGGTCAGCGTGGCTGTGCCATCGCCATTATAACGGATATTGCCATCCTTCGTTGGCACACGACCACCGGAGTCCTTCAGATCAATATCGAACGGCTTTGCCGGGTCCTGCGTTTTTACTTCCTTGCCAGTTGTGTGAATGTCACCGATGTGCTTGCCGTGTGCATCCTTGAACCAGCCGTCAACCTTGAATTCACCGCCATTCTTGGCAGCCACTTCAAGGACATTACCCTTGCCGTTGGCTTTGGCCCAGGCCTGCTTCCCATTGACGACGCCGTCACCACCGGTCGCCGTAAAACCACCGTCTTTGGTTTCCTTGACGCCGGTATATTTGAATTCAGTGTCTTTGCCTTTAAGCGTTGCTGTGCCATCACCATTGTTCGTCAGTGTCGCATCTTTTGTAGGAACGCGACCACCTGAATCTTTCAATTCCAGTGTTTTCTTTGCATCCGGATTGGTTGGCTGCTCAGCTGCTTTTGCCTGTTGCGTTGCGCCTGTGTTGGCTTTGGTTACTGCTGCAGTCATTAGTGACTCTCCATCTGTATGAACCTGTCGACGATTATTTTTCGCCTATGATCGAAGAATGTCAGATTTTAACCACATCGTCGTGTCGTTAAAATTAGTACTCGGATGGAAGTTGGCATCGTCACAATACGATACATTCTGAACCGATATCTTTTTACTTTTGCAGGTTGAGTTCAGGTACACAAAAGAAAAAAGCCATCCCGGCTTATCGAGATGGCTTTTGCTATTAATTCTGAGGCTGTTTCAGGACAGTTCGCTTTCCTAAATGCCTGCGAGATCAACGCATGAGTTGGGGGATCAGTGCCCTTTACCCCCCTCACCGCGTTCGCCGCCTTCGCCGCGCTCGCCTTTCTCACTGCGCTCACCACGTTCGCTGCCTTCGCCGCGCTCGCCTTTCTCGCTGCGCTCACCACGTTCGCTGCCTTCGCCGCGCTCGCCTTTCTCACTGCGCTCACCGCGTTCGCTGCCTTCGCCGCGCTCGCCTTTCTCACTGCGCTCACCGCGTTCGC
>JALEGJ010000012.1 GCA_022763115.1 Aquisalinus sp. | reverse complement strand
TTATAACATGTACACCGTAGGGTCTGAGAGACTGGTTAACATGCCAGCAAGACAAAGCTGATAAATGAACACCATGTTTGATGAGCGCGAAACATCGCCCCCTGATCGTGCGCTGGAGCTGCTGGCCCGGCGTATTCTGGTCGTTATCCCAGCACTGAATGAGGCGGCGCATATTGAAGACTGTCTGCGCAGCCTGATGCGAGGTTCAGCGGCCTTGTCCTCAGTCCAGGTGATCGTGGCAGATGGCGGCAGCACCGATGGGACGCGGGATATTGTCCAAGAGCTGTCGGACACATTTCCCAATGTCAGCCTGATTGATAATCCGGGCCGATTGCAGGCAGCGGGGGTGAATGCCGGTGCCCAGCTTGCGGAATATGGCCGGGATATTCTCGTTCGGTGCGATGCCCACGCAGACTACCCGGAAGACTACATTCTCAATCTCGCCCTGAAACTCGAGGAAACCGGTGCCGCCAGCGTGGTTGTGCCCATGGATGCACAAGGCACGACCTGCTTTCAGCGGGCCAATGCCTGGGTGGTGGATACGCCGCTTGGCTCCGGTGGGTCGGCCCATCGGGGCGGCAGCACCTCCGGCTATGTGGATCATGGTCATCATGCGGCCTTTCGCCTTGAACATTTCCTGCGCCTTGGCGGCTATGACGAAACTTTCAGCCATAATGAAGATGCCGAGTATGACGCTAGATTGTCTCAGGCGGGCGGCAAGATTTATCTCGATGCGGATATTCGTGTGGGATATTATCCGCGCACGACCATCAGTGGTTTGTGGCGACAGTATTTCGGTTATGGTCGCGGACGTGCGCGCAACTTGCTGAAAAACGGCCAGCGCCCGCGCTTGCGACAGCTGGTGCCTGTGTTGAATTTACTGCTGTTGGTAGCATCACTTTTGGTGGCGGCCCTCACACCGCTGGCCCTTGCCTGGCCAGTGTTTTACGTTGGCGTTCTCGGGCTGGTCAGTGCCTGGTTCGTGGTTTCCAAAAAGTCATTATGCGGCCTGTGGGCAGGTCCGGCTCTTGGCGCGATGCATCTGTCCTGGGGGCTCGGCTTCCTTGCCGGTGTCTTTGCAAGCATGAGGGCGCGGGCGGCATGACGCATATTGCTTTTTTCGCCCATGATGCGGGGGATGCGGCGGTGCGCCGCCGCGTCGCTGGCTTTGAGGCGGTCGGGGCGCATGTGACAGGCTTCATGATGCGCCGGGGAGAGGACGAAGTGCGGGATTGGCAGAATGTTGATCTCGGCCAGACCTTTGATGCGGCTTACTGGCAGCGCCTGCAAGCCATTCGCGGCGGTGTGGGCCTTGCCCTGCAACACGAAAATATACTGCGACAGGCTGACCTGTTTTTTGCCCGCAATCTCGATATGTTGATCTGTACCATGACGGTGCGTCGCAGGCTGGGGCTGAAAACGCCAGTTGTGTATGAATGTCTTGATGTACACCACCTGCTTACCCGATCTGATGTGGTCGGTGTGCTGATGCGCAAGCTGGAACGCTCGCTCCTCAAAAACACCAGCGCTCTCGTTTATTCATCGCCTGCCTTTGAGCGGGAGTTTTTCCAAAAGAGTCACGCCGGTCTGTACACCCCGTACCTGCTCGAAAACCGGCTGATGCCAGCGCCGGATCTGCCTCCACGAGGAGAAGGAACGGCGCCCGAGCCAGATAAACTGCGCATTGGCTGGTTCGGTGTATTGCGCTGTGCAAGATCACTCGACCTGCTTCAGTCAGTGGCGCAGGCTTTTCCGGAACACGTGCAGGTGGTCACCCACGGCTTGCCAGCAGAAACACAAGTGCCGGATTTTCACACGCGCGTCGCGCAAACGCCCAACCTTTCCTATGGCGGCAGTTACAAGGCGCCACAGGATCTGGCAAGATTGTATGCGCAGGTTGATGTCGTTTGGGCTGGTGATTTCTATCAGGCAGGGTTCAACTCGAAATGGCTGTTGCCCAACAGATTATACGAAGGCGGATATTTCTCGGTTCCGGCCTTTGCACCAGTAGAAAGCGAGACGGGGCGCTGGGTTGCGCAACATCAGGCAGGCTTCACCATAGCGGAGCCACTTGAAAGTTCACTGCCTGCACTGGTTGAGGAATTACTGGAAAATCCGCATCAGATCGCAGCCCGCGCGGCGCAATTGCGGGGCTTACCTGACAACATATTCGTTCAGCCACAGGATGAAATGCAGAAGCTGATCGACCTTGCCCTGTCGAACACCAGCAAGGCAGCAGCGTGACAAAAACAACCACTATAGATGTCTGTATTACGACGTTTCGTCGCGAAAGCCTTGTAGAGACAATTCGCTCTGTCGTGTCTCAGGAAGTTCCTGATAATATCAGCTTGCGTATCATCGTTGCTGATAATGATGCTGAGCCATCAGCTGCCGAACGGGTTGCCAGGGTTGCGCGTGAAACGGATGTGCCTGTGCAATATATTCATGCACCGATGCGCAATATCTCCATCGCCCGCAATGCCTGCCTTGATGCCGCCCAAGGCGACTGGCTGGCCTTTATCGATGATGATGAAGTGGCCGCGCCGGACTGGCTGGCCCGGCTTCTGGAAGCCGCAGAGGAAAAAGAACTGACGGCCGTTTTTGGTCCGGCCCATGCGCAATATGACAGTGCAACGCCGGAATGGATCAGGCTCAAGGATTATCACACCAACAAGCCGGAGATTCGCGACGGTGTTGTCGAGACAGGGCATACCTGTAACGCGCTTGTGCGCCGTACTGACCCGGCTGTTGTCGGCAAGTATTTCCTCGAATCCAAGGGACGCAGCGGCGGTGAGGACAGCGAGTATTTCTTCCGCCTGCGGCGTGATGGCGCTGTTTTTGGCATCGCCGATACCGCAAAAGTTTATGAGCCCGTTGCATCAGAGCGGCTCTCATTTCGTTGGCTGGCAAAGCGCAAATACAGATATGGCCAGACTTATGGTTATCACGCCCATGAAGGGGACAGCGCACGCAAACTGCGAACCGTCGCGTTGGCGGGCGTAAAAGTTTTGTTTTGTGTTCTGGCGGCGATACTCTTCTGCTGGTCGTCGTCAGAGCGTAATTACTGGATACTGCGCGGTATTTTCCATGCCGGTGTCATCGCGTCTGCTTTCGGCGCATCAGAACAGGCATTATACGGAACAGCTTGAATGTGTCCTGACCCTAAGGCGCAGGCACATTCGCCGAGACTGCGCGATAGATGACCGGCATGGCGATACTGTGGTCACGCAATGTGCGCCACACCAGCATCATCAGGTCAGCGGTGAACTTGTTTTCCCCTTCATCAATGCCGGAGGCCCAGAATTCGATCAGCATGTGGATGCCGTATTCGCCGAAACGCTCAATCTCGATGTCCGGCTCTTCGGGCTCGGTCAGCACTTTCGGGTAGGTGATGATGAGCGGCAACAGAACTTCAATCAGCCGGTCAAGGTCCGTGTCATAGGCGACGGTGAACTTCACTTCATAGCGCTGGCGCGGATCCTTGTGTGTCCAGTTGGTGAAGGCCGTGGTGATGAATTGCTCATTAGGCACCATAATGTCCTTGCCATCAGGTGTCTCTAGCGTGGCAGAGCGCATGGTCAGTTTGGTCAGAAAACCGCTGCGTTCATCTTCCAGCTCGATATAGTCACCAATCGTGATGGAGCGATCCAGCAGGATAATAATGCCGGAAATGAAATTTGCGGCAATCTGCTGCAGGCCAAAACCAAGACCAACACCCAGCGCGCCCCCGAAGACTGCCAGCGCCGTCAGGTCAATGTTGGCGCTTTGTAGAACCACAACAAAGATGACACCGAACAGGATGATCTCGAACAGTTTGGTGAAGACTTCTTTGGTGCCCGGATCGAGGCTTTCCTGACGCTGGATCAGCTTTTTACCTTCGTCGTTGGAGCGCCTCCCGATCCAGAAGAAGACAACGCCAAACAGCGCCAGTTGGACCAACTGCAGGGCAGAGATACCCAGCGGCAGGGAAATGCCGCTCAGATAGGCGGAAACATCATCCAGTAAACCCAGCACGCTAAGGACAGCAATCGGTGTACCAATCCAGCGGATAAAATTCTGGATCACCCGGTTACTGACAAATCGGTTGAGGATCGCATAGATCAGCCAGATGGCTGTGAAGCCCTGTGCAATGCGCACCATCCAGTCCTGGCCGCCACTGGTCAGCGCCACATTTGCTGCGACACCGAGAAACAGAACGGACAAAATTCGGAAGAGGATACCGCGCGCTTCATAGACAAGCTGCCGAGCCTTCAGCATCTTGCCTTCGGCAGGTTCGGTGTTGAAGAACGGAACCCGTTTCAAAAGCAGGCGGTTCGCCAGCCAGGCCACGGCAAAAGCTGTCAGAATGGCCGCAATCTGAAAATAGAACGCCGGGCTCGTAAACCACTGCGTAATCTGGTCCACCACATCCAGCGCAAACTGCTGGATGTTTTCAAGAAAGGGCGTGGTTTCAGACTGGCCTGCTGGCTGCTCTTGCAAGAACATTACACTTTAATCCCTCAACAGGTCGTTCACAGACGTTTTGGAGCGGGTTTGCTCATCCACCTGCTTGACGATGACGGCACAGTAGAGCGCAGGACCACCTTTCTTCGAGGGCAGGCTGCCGGGC
Source organism: Aquisalinus sp. (assembly GCA_022763115.1). Taxonomy (GTDB): domain Bacteria; phylum Pseudomonadota; class Alphaproteobacteria; order Caulobacterales; family Parvularculaceae; genus Aquisalinus. The sequence continues at coordinate 5,119 of JALEGJ010000012.1, read as the reverse complement.
ACGACAACAGCGTAAGGGGGTACTTCACCATACAGAATATCGCCCGTCGCGCGGTCCACGATCTTGGTAGAGGCACCCAGATAAACGCCCATGGAGAGCACGGCGCCCTCGCGGACAATAACACCTTCCGCCACTTCTGACCGGGCCCCGATAAAGCAATTATCCTCGATGATGACAGGGTTTGCCTGTAACGGTTCGAGCACGCCGCCGATGCCGGCGCCGCCCGAGATATGGCAGTTTGCGCCAATCTGGGCGCAGGAGCCGATGGTTGCCCAGGTATCCACCATGGTGCCGCTGCCAACATATGCGCCAAAGTTGACGTAAGACGGCATCAAAATGGCGGAGGGTGCGATATAGGCACCGAACCTTACAGCGGCTGGCGGCACGACGCGGATCCCGGCTTTCTCAAAATCGCCAACTTCCCAGCCGTTGAACTTGGAGGGCACCTTGTCCCACCAGCGGCCATCCGTGCCGACACCGCCGTCAATGATTTCATTCGCATTCAGACGAAACGACAGCAGCACGGCCTTTTTAAGCCACTGATTGACGATCCAGTCCTGATTGCCCGCCTTTTCCGCGACGCGGGCCGACCCATTATCCATAGCAAGCAGCGCTGTTTCGACGGCGGCACGAACGTCGCCAGTCGTCTGTGTCGAGAGAGAATCGCGGCTCTCCCATTGCTCTTCAATAACCGCTTTGGCTCTATCAAGGTTCATCAAGGTTCGTTCCTGCCGACTTCTCAGGCGGCAGTTTTGAGACCGCTCAGGAACGAGGTCAAGTCCTGTGTCACATGATGAACATGGTCAAAATGCTCGCCTGGTCGCGCCGGCCGCTTGTCAGCCGGTTCATCGGCAAACCATTCCGCCTCTGACTGGACCAGAACGGTTGTCTTTCCCATGTCGTGCGCTGTTTTCAGGTTCTCCGGCATATCCTCAAACATGGCCGACAGTGCCGGTGTAATCCCGAAACGCTCCGTGAACTTCTGATATGTTTCAAGATGCGGTTTCGGCCTGAAATCCGCCTGCTCGATGTCGAAGATACCATCAAACAGGTCGAGAATACCAATCTTCCCGGCAACATTCTCGGCATGACGGACGGAGCCGTTCGTGAACACATATCGCTTTCCCGGCAGGCCCTCAATGGCAGCACGCAAGGCAGCGTTTTCGTCTACCGGGCTCAAATCTATATCATGGACATAATCCATAAAGTCATGAGGCTTGACGTCATGCTCAATCATCAAGCCGCTTAGCGTCGTGCCGTATACGGCATAATATTTCTTTTGCAGAACCCGTGCCTGTTCCTGGGGTAGCAACAGCGTCTCTTCAATAAAGCGAGTCATGCGCGCGTCAATCTGCTTGAACAGGTGACAGTCCGCCGGGTAAAGCGTGTTGTCGAGATCGAAGATATATGTCTCGACATGGCTGAAATCTGTCATGCGAGCGCCACTACTCTGTAGAGGTCTCGGCCTCAGCCGCTGCCTCGCGCACAACAGATGGCTGCGGGGTTGTGGCTGCCGGAATATCCGGATTGAATTGGTCAGGAGAGAACTGATAGGTCCAGGCCCGCTCGCCGCCAATTTCAACTTTCCGGAAACGCGCGGCTTCATAGCCGGAGTCGGCGCAGTCGATATCACCGGCAGCATCAAATTGCACGTCACTGACACAGAAATCACGACTGCCACCTGCTAGGCCAATGTCACGATCCCCCAGATCCATTATGCCGTACACATAATAATGGTTATTCGTCAGCTCCCCGCGCAATACCTTGGCGCATTCGGACCCTTCCATCCGCCACCAGCCGGAAGAGCGATAACCATCTTCCTCGTCTGTCTGGGCAATCGCTGCCCAGATCGGTAGTTGTGTTGCATTACAGAAGAAGAAGCCGAGTTTGGAGTCGCGTTCATTTGCTTCCAGAATAAGCTGGTCGATCAGGGCATCATCATAAACGCCGCTGTCACCAAGCCCGCGATCCTGTCGATATTCCCGCAGCACGGTTTGTGTCTGACGCCCCAGCGAGCCATCAATGCGCGAGACATCATAGCCAACATCGCGCAACAGCCGCTGCACCCCGGCAACCTCTGCCTTGTAGACGTTATAGTTCACTTCCTCTGCAAATTCCGTGCGCCAGCTGCCATCATTGTCTTCACTGACGTCTACGGAGAAAAACTCGCGCTGGCGGCGCGGGTCAGAGGCGCACACGTCCTGATCGCGCAAGGTAAACAGGCTCTCATTCTCCACGCAAAGTGGCGTGTCGCCTGACCAGGTGCGTAAAGGCCCCCGATGGCCCGGAATAGCCTCTGCATAAACGAAATAGCGCCCCGGGTTGATTTCCTCGGTCATCACCACCTTGCACTGGCCGGGGCGCAGGCGCCACCAGCCACGTGTAATCAGCCGCGCTTCCTCGACATAGCCAATAGAGGCAGAGAGGGCATAGCTGGTCTTGTTGCAGAACGAATATTCAGCCTTGGCAATCCCGATAGAGGTAAGCCACATGGCGATGAGCGAAAGGATGATTCTGTGAAACACGCGGCGCTGATCCCGGTACTGTCTGAATGTTGCATTGTCACATTCCCGGTTGCTTTTTCAAGGGGAAAAGCGCTGGCTGACAAAATCGACATGCACTGGCAAAAAGATTTTGCATGACTGAAGCGCCTTCTCTCCCGGGTATCGCCAGCGACCGTCCGCAAACCGTCCAGGTTCTGCTGCCCTTGCCGTTGGCCAGGGCCTATACCTATGCGGTGCTAGACGGCATGGCGCCACAGCCAGGATCATTCGTTTCAGTGCCATTGGGCCCGCGTGAGGTACGCGGGGTGGTCTGGCCGGGCGAGCCGCCAGCGGACCTGAAGGAGAAGAAGCTCAAAGCCGTTTTGCAAATTTACGATGTGCCGCCGCTGACGCCGGAACTCATGCAGTTTGTGGACTGGGTTTCGGGCTACACGCTGTTTGCGCCAGGGGCCGTCTTGCGCATGGTCATGCGTTCCGGCGCCTATCTGGATGCGCCGCGTCCTCAAACCGGGTTCATGCTCGGCACACTGCCAGAGAACCTCAATCTGACACCGCAAAGGGAGAAAGTGCTGGCCGCTGCCCGCGGCCTGAATTTCCCGGTTGCCGCCAGTGATCTGGCGCGGCGGGCCGGGGTCAGCGATGCCGTCGTGCGCAGCCTCGCCACCAGTGGTGCTTTGCAGAAGCTGGAAACAGACCCCGATCAGCCTTTTGAAGAGCCGGACTTTCGCCGCAAGGGGCATGACCTCTCAGCGTCTCAACAGGCCGCTGCTGACATAATCAGGCAGCAGGTTGCCACAAAGTCTTATGCCGGGCTGCTCCTGGATGGTGTCACCGGCTCCGGCAAGACGGAAGTTTATCTGGAGGCCGTGGCCGCCGCCCTGCAACAGGACCGGACAGCGCAGGTGCTCGTGCTGCTGCCGGAAATTGCGCTGACCATGCCGTTCCTGAAGCGCCTGACCCAGCGCTTCGGGGCCATGCCCGCCCATTGGCATTCAGATGTGGGAGACGCGGGCCGACGCCGCGTCTGGCGGCGTGTGGCGGACGGCTCTGCCCGCCTCGTTGTTGGCGCGCGCTCGGCATTGTTTCTTCCTTTTCAGAACCTCAGACTCATTATTGTCGATGAGGAGCATGAAGGGGCCTACAAGCAGAATGAAGGTGTCCTGTATCAGGCGCGAGATATGGCTGTCGCGCGCGCGGCGCAGGCTAACTTCCCCATCGTGCTGGCCTCGGCAACACCGTCGCTGGAAACAGCCGTCAATGTCAGCCTGGGCCGCTATACATCAGTGAAGCTCGAAAGCCGCTTCGGTGGTGCCAGCATGCCGGATGTCAGTCTGATTGATATGCGTGAGCATCCGCCGGAACGGGGGGAGTGGCTGTCACCCATGCTGGTGGACGCGGTGAACGAAAATACCGCAAAGGGGGACCAGTCCCTGTTGTTCCTCAATCGCCGGGGCTATGCGCCGCTCACCATCTGTCGCAAATGCGGTGAGCGCCTGACCGCGCCGGACTCTGACACTTGGCTGGTGGAGCATCGTTTCTCCAACACGCTGGTCTGCCACCACACGGGCTTTTCGATGCCAAAGCCGGACCGTTGCCCCCATTGCAACAGCAAGGATTCGCTTGCTGCCTGTGGCCCCGGTGTGGAGCGCATCGCGGAAGAAGCTGTGGCAAAATGGCCAGAGGCGCGCATTGCCGTCTTTTCTTCCGATACGGTGCAGACGAACGCCGCCGCGCAGGCGCTGCTGGAGAAAATGGCGGCGCGGGAGATTGATATTCTCGTCGCCACACAAATTGCGGCCAAGGGGCATCACTTTCCGCATCTCACGCTGGTTGGTGTCGTGGATGCCGATCTCGGCCTTGCGGGCGGTGACCTGCGTGCGGGCGAGCGCACCTGGCAGGTATTAAGCCAGGTAGCAGGTCGGGCGGGCCGGGCGGAAAAATCAGGCCGCGCCCTGTTGCAGACCTATCAGCCGGAGCATCCTGTCATCGCAGGAATGGTCACGGGAGATCGGGATGCCTTCATGCTGGCAGAGCAGGAAGGCCGGGAAATGCTGGGCTTCCCGCCATTCGGGCGACTGGCCGCTTTGCTGCTCACTGGGGAGAATGAAACGCAGGTCAATGACGTCGCCCGCGCGCTGGTGCAGGCTGTGCCGCAGGCACAAGGCGTGGAAGTCTGGGGGCCAGCCCCCGCGCCGCTTTACAGATTGCGCGGCTCTTATCGCGTGCGCTTTCTCGTCAAGGCAACGCGCGACGTTTCCATCCAGAATTTCATCAGGGCCTGGACCGGCAGTGTCAAAATACCCTCATCCGTCCGCCAGACGATTGATATCGATCCGTACTATTTCCTGTGATGGCTGCGTTATACAACAAAAATTATTTTTGTTGTATAACTGCCAAGGTATTGAAAAATATACGGAATAAACTTTCTCAAAAACTTATGTGCCCCCTCCTTCGCAGGTGTAGTGTGTCTGTCGAAAATTTTGAGAGTGAAACCGGAAAATGAAACCAATGACACAGCACCCTAGGTCGTGTTGACATTCACTTGCACCATTTGAGAGCGCAGACAAGCTTTATGAAGCCGAGATAGTTTCGCGCGAGTTTGTCATAGCGGGTTG
>JALEGJ010000159.1 GCA_022763115.1 Aquisalinus sp. | reverse complement strand
TACAAGAAAAAAGAGCGGCCAGCTGCCGCCTCTAAAAGCTGAGCGGAGCCAACAAGATGAATAATACGCTTACCGCTCTTTTATATGTTGTCGCCGCGATCCTTTTCATTCTTGCATTGCGCGGTCTGTCATCGCCGGAAACATCCCGTCAGGGCAATCGCTTTGGCATGATCGGGATGGCGATTGCTGTCGCCGCAACGCTGTTTTCGGCCCGTTTTCTTGATGGGGCAGGCTTTGGCGCCTGGTTCTGGATCGCAATAGCGGTTGCCCTTGGTGCGATACCGGGCGCGTTGATCGCCCGCCGCGTGGCCATGACAGACATGCCGCAGCTTGTTGCTGCGTTTCACGCCATGGTTGGTCTGGCCGCCGTCATGATTGCCTGGTCCGCCTTTCTGGCACCAGCCGCTTACGACATTGGCAGACCGGGTAACATCAAGGCCCTGTCGATTGTGGAAATGTCCATCGGGGTGGCCATCGGTGCGATCACCTTCTCCGGCTCGCTGATCGCCTATGCCAAGCTGGCAGGGCGCATGTCCGGCGCACCGATCCTGTTGCCAGCACGCCATGCTATCAACATCGCACTGGCGGCACTGATCGTTATCCTGATTGTCATGCTTTCAACAGGCACCCAGAGTGGCTGGTTCTTTTTCTTCCTGACCATGGCCGCTTTTGTGCTGGGCTTCCTGATAATCATTCCAATTGGTGGCGCAGATATGCCCGTGGTTGTCTCCATGCTGAATTCCTATTCAGGCTGGGCAGCGGCGGGGATCGGCTTCACGCTTGAGAACATGGCGCTGATTATCACAGGCGCTCTGGTCGGCTCATCAGGGGCGATCCTGTCTTATATCATGTGTAAGGGCATGAACCGCTCCTTCATCAGCGTGATCCTTGGCGGCTTTGGTGCAGAGGACGGTGCAGCCGCGGCTGGCGCAGGGGAAGAAACCCGCCCGGTGAAACAGGGCTCTGCGGACGATGCGGCCTTCATCATGAAGAATGCTGGCAAAGTCATCATCGTACCGGGCTACGGTATGGCGGTGGCGCAGGCTCAGCACGCCTTGCGTGAAATGGCGGACCTCCTCAAGAAAGAGGGCGTCGAAGTCAAATATGCCATTCACCCTGTTGCAGGCCGCATGCCGGGGCATATGAATGTGCTGCTGGCAGAAGCAAACGTACCGTATGATGAGGTTTTCGAGCTTGAAGACATCAACTCGGAATTTTCAACCGCTGATGTTGCGTTTGTTATCGGGGCCAATGACGTTACCAACCCTGCCGCTAAGACCGATACATCATCGGCCATTTACGGGATGCCAATTCTCGATGTTGAAAACGCTGGCACGGTTCTGTTCGTCAAGCGCGGCATGGCCTCTGGCTATGCCGGCGTTCAGAACGAGTTGTTCTTCCGTGACAACACCATGATGCTTTTTGGTGATGCCAAGAAGATGTGTGAGGAAATCGTCAAGGCCGTCAACTGAGCTGCCGTTTTTGCGCAACGCTTGTTCTGTCGCGCGACTTGCACTTGAAACCGGCTTCGGGCATTTTACTGCATCGCATGTAAAAGTCCGGGGCTGGTATGAAAAAATTCTTTGCATCAATGGGCGCTGCACTGGCGCTTTGCGTAATCCCTGCAAAGGCAGAGTTGCGCGAAGACATTGCAGCTGACTATCCGTATCTGGAGGACCTCTACAAGACATTCCATGCGAGCCCCGAGCTTTCCTTCATGGAAGTGGCGACGGCGCGCCGTTTGGTCGCGGAGTTCGACAAGCTCGGATTTGATATCACTGAGGGCGTTGGCGGAACGGGTGTTGTCGCTGTCATGCGCAACGGCGAAGGCCCGACAGTCACCTTGCGCGCAGACATGGATGGTCTGCCCGTGCGCGAGGAAACAGGCCTGCCTTATGCCTCGCAGATGACTGCGCCCAACCGCTTTGGCGATGTACAGCCGACCATGCATGCCTGTGGCCATGATGTGCATATGACGTCCCTTGTGGGCGCGGCGCGTCGTCTTGTTGCCATGAAGGACCAGTGGTCAGGAACACTGATATTGATCGGTCAGCCTGCTGAGGAAATCGGCCTCGGTGCAAAGGCCATGATTGATGACGGGCTATTCACGCGCTTCCCGCGGCCTGATTACGTGATCGCCCTGCATGACTCCGCCAGTCTGCCCGCCGGGACCATCGCATACACGCCGGGCTATGCGCTGGCCAATGTGGATTCCATTGACATTTATGTGAAAGGTGTTGGCGGGCACGGGGCCTATCCACAGACCACAAAAGACCCTGTGGTCATCGCTTCGCAGATCGTTCTTGCGCTGCAAACCCTCGTCAGCAGAGAAGTGTCTCCGCTTGAGCCTGCAGTTGTGACGGTGGGGGCATTCAATGCCGGTTCGAAGCACAACATCATTTCAGACGAAGCCCATCTGCAGCTAACCGTTCGCTCTTACACGGATGAAGTGCGCGAGAAACTCATTACCGGCATTCAGCGCATCGCCCGCGCGCAAGCCATTTCTGCCGGCTTGCCGGAAGACCTTTATCCGGTCATCGAGATGGAAAAGGATTACACGCCATCGACCTATAATGATCCGCAACTGGCATATCGCGTGTCAGACAGCCTGAAAGCCGCTTTTGGTGCGGATAAGGTGATTGAGGTTGATCCGGTCATGGGGGGAGAGGACTTCTCCCAGTACAGCCGCGTGGAGCCGACCATACCGAGTTTCATTTTCTGGATTGGCGCGGTCGCCCCGGAAAAAGTTGCTGCCGCAAAGGCAGGGGGGCCGCCTTTGCCGTCCTTACATTCTCCCTTCTTTGCCCCGGAGCCTGAACCAACCCTTAAAACCGGTGTTGAGGCCATGACGAGAGCAGCGCTGGAGCTGTTCGACGCGAAATAAGGTGCCAATGGCTTGGTACCACAGGCTACTTGCGTATTTTCCCTGTCTTTGGCACGAAAGCTGAATGGTGGAATGAAATGAGCCCGTCGGCTCAATTCTCTTGATTAACGGGGTATGTAATATGGGTAAGATTGTAGGTGCAGTTGGTACGCTCGCATTTCTGGCAGCGCTGGCATATGTGGGGCTGACAGGGGCCTTCCGGTTTGGCGCCATTGACTTTGCGACAGTGTTTCAGGCCTTGCAGCCTCTGACATTTGCCTTGCTGGGCCTTGGCGCTTTGGCACTGCTGGCCGGTTTGCTGGGGCTGGTCCGGTCTCGCCCTGGCACTGGCGGTTTTGCCCTGATTGCCGGCATCGCTGCGCTGGCTTCAGCCTTTGGCCCCATGACCATGAAGTCCCAGGCAGATAAAGTACCACCTATCCATGACATCACGACGGATATGAAATATCCGCCAGCTTTCGTGGAAGTGCGCGACATCCGCATGGCGGATGAGAACCTCAACTCCACAGACTATAACCCTGAGATCGCAGCCCAACAGCAGGAAGCCTATCCTGACCTTGCCACCGTTCGCTTCGAGCAGCCTTATGAAGATGTGTTCCAGGCCTCAATTGAAGTGCTGAAATCCATGGGGCTCGAGATTGTCGGTATGGACGAAAACGCTGGCCGCATTGAGGCGACTGCCACAACAGCCTGGTGGGGCTTCAAGGACGATGTGGTGGTGCGCGTCAATCGCTTCCGCGAGCCGGTCGAAGTGGATGTGCGCTCAAGTTCACGTGTTGGTGTCTCTGACCTTGGCGTGAACGCCAAGCGCATCGAGACATTCCTGGCAAAGCTGGAAGAAAAGCTCGGCTAGTATTCAGTAAAGTATTTAATGCACTCAGGCCTTGCGGGTTGCCGCAAGGCCTTTTTCTGCGAAACGTGCCAGAGTTTCCGGGTAGAGAATGTGCTCCTCCTTCAGGATTCTGGCGGAGAGCGTTTCCGCCGTATCATCCGCCAGCACAGGCACTGATCGCTGTCCAAGTATCGGACCGTCATCAAGGTCAGGTGTAACCACATGCACAGTGCAGCCGCTTTCGGCGGCTCCGGCATCAATCGCCTGCTGCTGGACGTTCAACCCCTTGAAAGCTGGCAACAGAGAGGGATGGATATTGAGAATCCGGTCTTGCCAGCGGTTGACGAAGTCAGCCGTCAGAATACGCATGAATCCGGCAAGGCAGATAATGTCCGCCTGTGCATCACTCAATGCCGCATGTAGAGCCTGCTCAAACGCCTTCCTGTTTTCAAAGGCTTTATGGTCAATGGTCATGGCCTTGATGCCATGCTGTGTCGCGCGCTCAAGCCCGTAAGCACCTGGACGGTTTGAAATGACCAGCACAATTTCTGCCGGATAGTCCGGGTGCCTGGCAGCATCAATCAAAGCCTGCAAATTTGACCCGGAGCCGGAAATCAGGACAGCGACCCGTTTCTTCATGCCGCAACCAGTTCCCCGATGACACGGGCCGTCTCGCCTTGCTTCTGCAAGGCATCAAGAACGGTGTTCGTGTGCTCATCAGAAGCAATCAGTACACCGCCAATGCCACAATTAAAGGTTCGGTGAAGGTCTGCGTCACTCAGCTTGCCTTGCACCTGTAACCATTCAAACAGCGGGAGTATGTCGAGTGCCGCGTCATCAAGCCTGATATCAAGGCCATCCGGCAGAACACGCGGAATGTTATCTGTCAGGCCGCCTCCAGTGATATGCGCAAAGCCCTTGATGAGTGTTCCTTCCAAAAGGGGCCGAACAAGGGGTACGTAAATTCTGGTTGGTGCCAGAAATACATCCGCCAGCGTTTTGTCAGGGTTGAAAGGCGCTTTATCGGCCCAGGCCAGGTTGGCTTCCGCCACGATCTTGCGGATCAGGGAATAACCGTTGGAGTGCGCCCCGGATGAGGAAAGGGCGATCAGGCGATCTCCGGCGCGCATCGCCTCTGGACCCTCATGCAAAGGCAACAGCGTCCCGCGCTCTGCCGCCCCGACACAAAAACCTGCCAGATCATATTCGCCATCCGGATACATGCCCGGCATCTCCGCTGTTTCGCCGCCGATAAGGGCAGCACCAGTCTGCTGGCAGCCTTCGGCGATCCCGGCGATCACATCAGCGGCGGTGTCTTCGCTCAGTCGGCCACAGGCAAAGTAGTCCATAAAGAACAGGGGCAGGGCCCCTTGAGCCAGTACGTCGTTCGCACACATGGCAACGAGGTCTATCCCGACCGTGTTATGCTGTCCTGTTTCAAAGGCAATCTTGAGCTTGGTGCCAACGCCATCGGTCCCAGAGACCAGTATCGGGTCTGTGAAGCCAGCGGCTTTCAGGTCAAACAGGCCGCCAAAGCCGCCAATCGTACCGTCTGCTCCCGGGCGTTGCGTCGCCCTGACCAGCGGCTTGATGCGATTTACCAGCCTGTCACCGGCATCAATATCCACGCCGGCTTTCTTGTAAGCGTCACTCATGCGCTAATCCTTGTAACCGTTTCTGGCTTGTGCGCTGGTGCTAGACGAGACTGCAAGTCTTGTGAAGGTTATTGCGCGCGCTGCAGGGACTGATTTTTGCCCTAATAGGGCCTATAAGGGGTGCGACAGGCGTGTAACAACGGTATAAGCGTCGCGAGAGATATGGATGAGATCATGCGTCTGGTTTTGAAAATTCTGGCCTGTGCCCTGTTCTGGCTCGGCACCGCTACCGCCCAGCCCACCAATGACAATGTGTTTGTGGTGGCAGAAGTCCCCGTCGAGGCTGAAGCAGGCAGCGCCACGGAAGCGCGCCGTATCGCGATTGACCAGGGGCGCCGCCAGGCGATGGATATCTTACTGCGCCGTGTTACTGCGGAAGCAGACTGGGGCTATCTGCCGCAGCTTGCCATCGGTCGGCAGGCAGCCGCAGGCCAGCCCCTGCAAACGGATCCGGGGGCCGGTTTCGATAACAGCTTTTACGATTATACAGCAAAATCAGCGGTTTATCTCGATAACTCCCAGCTGCCGGCGCTGGAAGAAGGCTTCGCCGTGCAGGACGAGAAAAGTTCGAGCCGCTCATATTCGGCGCGTATCACTTATCGCTTCAAGGCCGACGAAATCCGCAATCTCTTGAAGCGCGCGCGCATCCCCTACAGCGAATCACAAACCCGGACTGCCCTTGTTCTGCCTGTCCTGCAGACAGAGAATGACGCGTATCTCTGGGAGAGTAATAACCCATGGGCTCGCGCCTGGCTGTCGCGCTCACTGGCAAACGAGTTGACGCCGATCCTGCTGCCACGCGGTGATGCAGCTGACATCGACATCATCTCCGCCGATCAGGCGCTCGCCATGCGGCAAAGACCCTTGCAGGAGTTGGCGCAGAAATATGGTGTGACGCAGGTCATCGTCGCGCAAGGCTATCTGATGGAAACGGACGGTCAGTATCGCCTGCGGGTGCGCCTGCTGGACGGCTACCTCAACAACGTGGCCCGCGCCGTCTCGACGATTGACCGCAATAATTCCTCCGCGCTGTACGATTCACAGGACGGCTTTGGCAGCACAGGCCGCAGTGCCCAGACAAGCGGTACACCCGGCAGCGTCCTTCTGGAAGGGTGGTACCGGGACGGCGTAGGTGACTTCCCGCTGCTCGCCGCGCGGGCGGTTGAATCCACCGTCGCCAAATATGCTGCCGGCTGGAAGGCACAGACCCTGATCGACCATTCTGTCAGCCAGACCTATCAGGTCAATGCCTGGTTCTCCTCGATTGATGAATGGGCCGACATTCAGGCCGTGCTGCAGGACTCACCGCTGGTCGCAAGTTACGATACCAGAGCCCTGACCGCCGATGGTGCCAGCGTCAACATGCGTGTCGCAGGTGATGTAGACCAGCTGGTCTTGTCTCTTCGTGAACGGAACATCGTTTTCTGGACTGTGGACGACTACATCTGGAATATCGCGACATCCACGACATATGAAGAAGTGCGAGACAGAGTACGCCCGGTCTCTTACGAACGGCGGGTGCGTGATGAGCAGCGCCTGCAAGGCTTCAATAGCGTTGATGGTGCTTATGATAGCGAGTGGGTGACTGACCCGGAAACCGGACAGGATTATTATGCTCCGTCAGCAGATGATTTCAGCCCGCCATTGGAGCGTGAGTTGAGCCAGCCAAGGCAGCTTTCTCCGGAGGGCGACGATGATGCCCGGGAAGATGGCTCGAACTGACCGTACAATTGCCATGCCGTCCACCCAGCAACTGACACTGGATGTTACCTGCGCTCCTTCGCTCGCCGAACAGGCTTTTGTCGAGGGCCCCGTGAATGCGAGCGCCCGACAGTTACTCACCCATTGGCGGCAAGACCTGAAACCTGGTGCGAGCCAGGGCATCCTGCTGACAGGTCCGTCTGCGTCAGGTAAAACATTCCTGCTGTCCGAGGTATTCCGCGACCAGCCAGCAATATGGATCAGTGCTGACCGTCTTGAGGCTATGCTGGCCCAACCAATCTCGGCCTTGCTGGTAATTGTGGACAATGCCGAGTACGTCGGAGACCCCATACTGCTCACCCGGTTGATTGATAATTGCCGCGAGCAGGGCGTGAGCTTCGTCATCGCCGGCACCGGCAAGCCCGAGAGTTGGGCGGCAACAGAAGATACTCCCTTGAAGGACTTGTTGACCAGACTGTCCGCTCTGCCGCTGGCTGTGCTGGAGAGCCCGGATCAGGAACTCATGAAACGTGTCCTTTTGAGCTGGATGCAGGCACGCCAACTGAAATTGAGCGAAGACCTTGCCGACTATATTGCTGACCATCTCAAGCGTTCTTTTGCCGCATTGACGATTTTTACCGAACGCCTTGACGCGGAGGCGCTGGAACGTAACAAGTCCATCAACAGGTCACTGGTTCAGTCAGTGCTGGAGGCGTTAGGCGAGCATACCTTATCTTAGGAGACCTGTGCTAGGCTCCGCCATGACTGATGGAAAGACTATCGGCAGGCAGGGATATCGCTATGAGCAGCACATTTGACGACATTCAGGGCGAGACGATTGCCTCAGACGATGTGTCCGCGCCCCCGGCCTTTGAGGGCCGACCGGACATGGTAGACGCTGTGGAAGAAACCGACTCCTCATTCCCGCCCATCGCCGCGGACTCGCCGGATCGCTTTATTAACCGCGAGCTTTCTTGGCTGGAATTTAACACCCGTGTCCTCGAAGAGGCGTGGAACGCGCAGCACCCTCTGCTGGAACGGCTGCGCTTTCTGTCCATCTCGGCAAGCAATCTGGATGAATTCCTCATGGTCAGACTGGCGGGTCTGGTGGGGCAGGCACGTGAAGGCATCCGTTCCACTACGCAGGAAGGTCTCACTCCTAAGGAACAGATCGACTTGATCAATCACAAGACGTTTGATCTCGTTCAGAACCAGCAGCAATGCTGGCGGGAATTGTTGCCGCTTCTTGCCGAGGCGGGTGTCGAAGTATTGGAGCCTTCTGATCTGACAACGGAAGAAGAGGCCTGGCTACGCGAAGAATTTGAGACAAATATTTTCCCGACCCTGACGCCCCTGGCGCTTGATCCGGCACACCCATTTCCGTTTATTCCCAATCTTGGCTTTGTGCTGGCCTATGAGCTGGAAAACAGGCGTGAGCATCTGAATGTGCTTCTGCCGATACCAATGAAAGTGAAGCGCTTTGTCAGGTTGCCAAGTTCCGAAACCATGGAAAACGGTAAGCCGCGTGTACGGTATATCCCCCTTGAAAAGGTGATCTCAAAATATCTCGATTATGTTTTGCCGGGGCATAAAATTCTTGCTGAAGGTGCATTCCGGATTGTTCGTGACAGCGACATCGAGTTTCAGGAAGAAGCTGAAGACCTGGTGCGTCAGTTTGAAAGCCTGTTGCGCCGCCGTCGCCGTGGGGATGTTATTCGACTTAAAATTGATTCCCGTACTCCCAAATATATGATTGATCTTTTCATGGATCAGTTGAATGTCTCCTCTGATGATGTGGTCGTGGTGGATGGCATTCTGGGGTTAAACCAGACAAGTTCCCTCATAGCTGATGACAGGCCTGATCTTGTCTTTACGCCGTTTGAAGCTCGCTTTCCGGAACGTATCCGCGAACATGCCGGTGATTGCTTTTCGGCAATCCGCGACAAGGACATCATTGTTCACCACCCGTATGAGAGCTTTGATGTTGTTGTGCAGTTTCTTAAACAGGCTGCGCAGGACCCGGATGTTGTGGCGATCAAGCAAACAATCTACCGAACATCGCATCAGTCCTCGATTGTCAAAGCCCTCATTCAGGCAGCAGAGGATGGCAAGAATGTTACCGCGCTGGTCGAATTGAAAGCGCGATTTGATGAAGAGGCCAATATCAGGCTCGCCCGCCAGATGGAGCGTGCCGGCATCAATGTTGTATACGGGTTTGTAGACTATAAGACGCATGCCAAGCTCTCTGTTGTTGTCCGGTCAGAGTCTGGCACAACCCGCACTTATGTTCACGTCGGGACTGGTAACTATCATCCGTTTACGGCCAAAATTTATACTGACCTGTCGTTATTCACTTGTGATGAAGAGATCGCGCGTGATGCAGCCCGTGTGTTCAACTACATCACTGGCTATGCCAGGCCGGAGAAGCTCGACAAGTTCACCATCTCACCTCATATGGCCCAGCAGAAGATGATTGAGCATATCGATGCGGAAATTGCTCATGCCAAGGCTGGGCGACCTGCATCTATCTGGATCAAGTTGAATTCCCTTGTGGACGGCGCGATGATCGACAAGCTTTATGAAGCGAGTTGTGCAGGTGTTCAGATTGATCTTGTCATCCGTGGCATCTGTTGCTTGCGTCCGGGCGTGCCAGGACTCTCTGAAAATATACGTGTCAAGAGTATTGTCGGTCGGTACCTGGAACATTCCCGTATCGTTTGCTTCGGGAATGGGCAGCCAATGCCGAATCCGGAAGCCATTGTCTATATTTCCTCAGCGGACTGGATGCCGCGCAATCTCTATCGCCGCGTTGAAGTGTTTTGTCCGATCGAGAACCCGACAGTGCACCGTCAGGTACTGGATCAAATCATGGTCGCTAATCTCAATGATGAGGCACAGAGCTGGCAGATGAATCCTGATGGCTCCTATGATCGCGTCAGGGTTCCTGAAGGCATCATGCCGTTCAACGTGCATGATTACTGCATGACGAACCCCAGCCTGTCGGGCAGGGGCGGCGCGATCCAGTATAATGCACCTATGTCCCTGCAGCCGCGTAAAAAAGAATCGCACTAGACCTTGCCGTTGTCTAAAGAGGCAGAACGGATTTTAGTATTGAGTAGCGGCGCCGGCATATAGTGAATACAGAGATAACTTACCCGGGTATTGCCCAGGACCTGTTACAGAACAGGCGGGCGGTCATTGACATAGGATCGAACTCGGTTCGGCTGGTCATGTACGGTGGTCCACAAAGAACGCCTCTCTCTTTCTTCAATGAAAAGGACCTCTGTGGCCTCGGTACGCTGGATGAGGATGGGGCGCTCCGGCGTGAAGCTATGGACAACGCCTTATACGTCCTGGAGCGCTTTAACCGTTTACTGAAAGAATATGGTGATCTGCCGGTCAGTACTTTTGCGACGGCGGCCATCCGTGAAGCCACCAATGGCCATGACTTTATTCAGGAAATCTGTGATCTTGGTCTATCTCCCATCATTCTGAGTGGTGAAGAAGAGGCCAAATATGCTGCGCTTGGTGTCATTGGCGGCACACCGGAAGCTGTATCGCGTCAAGACAGTGGACACTATAATCTGTGTGGGGATATGGGCGGTGGCTCATTGGAGTTGACGCGCTTCTCTGATGATATGGACAAACCTTTGCTGGACCGTGTCAGCCTCTCTCTTGGGCCTTTGCGACTCATATCCATGTTTGGAGATAGTCCGGCACAAGCGGAACATCACGTTACGGATATTCTCAATTCACTGGACTGGTTGTCATCCGGTACGGCGGCAACGCTTTATGCCGTTGGCGGGGCGTGGCGGGCCATAGCCAAAATCCATATGGCAAAGATGGATTACGCGTTACCCATTTTGCACCAATATGAGATCGGTCAGTCAGACATTCTGGGTTTGTGTGCTCTGATTGAGCGTCAGGGGCCACTTTCGCTGGAGAAAATGCCCGGTGTACAAAAGAAGCGCCTCAATACATTGCCTCATGCCGCAATGGTGATGCGCAAGGTTCTGGAGAAAACGCAGGCCGGGAAACTGGTTGTCTCCTCAGGTGGCGTTCGGGAAGGCATCCTCTTTAACAGCCTCTCGGCCGAGACCAGAAGGCAGGATCCGCTATTGACCATGGCGCGTGAATATGCGCGCCGCTACGCGCCTGATCCGGCATTTGGCGAGGCCGTATTTGAGCTGACGCATGAGCTGTTCACGGAGGAAACGGAGCAGGAGAGAAGGATCAGGCAGGCGGCTTGTATCATGTGCGATCTGGCTGCCTTGCATCATCCGGATATGCGGGCGCGCCACGCCAGCGATATCATTCTTCACTCACCCCTGACCGGTATTGATCATCAGGCACGTGTCGCGCTGGCAGCCACGCTTTACTTTCGATACCGCGGCAAGGCGAGTGCATGGCCAAATCACATCCCTGAAAGCCTTTTGTCACGCACCCCAAGACTGAAAAACCTTGCCGTCAGGCTTGGTATGGCTCTCAGGTTCGCCGCTGACTTCTCATCCGGCTCTACGCAGATTATTAATTCCTGCAGGTTCCAGATACAGGGGCATGATCTCATCTGCCGGGCACCTTCCGGCTTGTCGGCGCTGGAAGGGTATACACCAGGAAAAAGACTGAATGCGCTGGCGGTGCAGCTGCAAAAAGATATAAATGATCCTGATAGTCAGGAGATTATCGCGCACGGAAAGTTCAACTTTTTCGGATAGTCTTTGTTTCAGCTATCAAGCCTGATGAACTCGATGTTCCCGTCCTGCAATTTCAGGCCAAGCCGACCGGCTTTGAGGTCCAGTGCGGCATTTCCAAAGATTTCTTGTCGCCACCCCTTCATGGCTGGCACATCCGGCGCATCGTATCGTGCAATAGTCTCCAGATCGCTGGCACTGGCGACCAGCTTGGGAGCTACCTGGTGATGCTCACACTGACGTTTCAGCAAAACCCGCAGCATATCAAGCACGTCTGCCGGAACTTGTGGCAGGTTCCCCTGACGCTCAAGGCGCGGTAAGGCCTCCTCAGGCAAGTCAATCCCGGCCTGTACCGCCTCCAGAAGGGCCTTGCCTTGTGCGGAAGCTTCATAGCCTTTGGATATGCTGCGGCAATTACCGAGAGCTTTTATCGTTGTTGGTCGCTGCCGCGACAATTCATAAATTGTATCGTCCTTGATGATCCGACCACGTGGCACGTCACGCTTCTGCGCTTCTGCTTCACGCCATTCGGCGACTTTCATCAGGGGGCCAATCTCGCGACGCTTTACATTTCGCAGCTTCAGACGCTTCCAGGCATTCTCCGGTTTTATGAAGTAGAGGTCTTCGGAAAGAAGCGCATTCATTTCCTCCTCAACCCAGCTAAGGCGACCTGTTTTTTCAAGCTGCCCCTTGAGCGCCAGATAGACATCGCGCAGATGGGTTACATCACCCAGAGCATAGGTCAGTTGCTTGTCACTGAGAGGCCGCTTTGACCAGTCCGTAAAGCGCGAGCCCTTGTCGATCGCTTCTCCTGTCACAGCTTTGACGAGAGGTTCGTAGCCAATCTGGTCGCCATAACCGCAGGCCATCGCTGCGACTTGCGTATCGAACAGGGGTGCCGGCACCACGTCCATCAGCTTGTAGAAAATCTCGACATCCTGACGCGCCGCGTGAAAGACCTTGATGACCTGTTCATTCGCCAGCAGCGTCAGCAGAGGGGTCAGGTCAAGGCCATCTGCCAGCGGATCAATAATCGCTTCGCGTTCGGCAGAAGCGACCTGTACGAGACACAGCTGGGACCAGTATGTCCGCTCACGCATGAACTCGGTATCAACTGTAATGAACGGTGCGTCGACGAGGGCAGCGCAGAAGGACTCAAGGTCCGGCGTCGTGGTAATTACTTGCATAAGGGCCGGGCTTAGCAAGTCTCGCCCCGGCCGTCACCAATTATCATGCAGGCCTGACGAGGCATAAAAAACGCCGCCACAGATAACCTGTAGCGGCGTTCAATCTCAGTCGTCAAAGGACGCGGAAGGCTCAGTGCTTACAGCTCGTTGCCGTCCTCATCCATCATGACGATGTCATAGCCGAGTTCTTCAAGGCCAGGCAGAATCTCCGCCTTGTCCCCGACGACGACGATAATCATGTCATTGACGTCAAGATACTTGGCAGCCAGTGCGTCCAGTTCCTCTTCCGTGATATTGGCGAGGATCTCGTTCTGCTCTTCAACGAAATTATCGTCGAGATCATAAACGAGAATGTTGCGCAAGAAGCCCAGCTTCTGTTGCGGCGTTTCATAGCTGCGAGCATCGCGCTGGCCGATCGCATTCTTGGTGAATGTCAGCTCGTCCTGCGTGATACCATCCTCGTGATAGGCCTTGATCTCCTTGATGAACTCGATGATCGAGGCGTCTGTTACGTTGGTCCGAACACCGGCTTGTGCGCGGTAGAAACCGTTCTTCTCGTCACCAAAGAAGAAGGAGCGCGCCCCGTAGGTATAGCCCTTGTCTTCCCGAAGGTTGATATTGATGCGGCTGTTGAAGGCCCCGCCAAGAGCGTAGTTCATCAAACCGACGCGATAGTATTCACCTGTCGCATCATACGGCAGGGCGCGGTTCCCAATCCGGATTTCAGACTGGGCGGCACCCGGCTTGTCGATCAGGTAAAGCGTGTTCTCTGCGAGAGCAGGGAAAGGCTTGAGCGTTGTCTCTGCAACATCGCCACCAGTCCAGTCACCGAACGCATCGTTCAGTTTGGCTTCCATGGCGCGCTCGCCAAGATTGCTCACCGCAACGATGCTGCCGACCATTGGCGAATAATGCTCTGCATAGAATGCTTTCACATCATCCAGCGTCAGGGAGGCAACACTTTCCACCGTACCGCTGTCCGGATAGGCAAAAGAGTTTTCATCGCCATAAATCAGGCCATTGAACACGTTGGTTGCAACCGTGCTTGGCTGCTTCTTGGAGAACTCAATGCCCTGGATCACCTGGTCTTTTACCCGGTTGAAATCCTCTTCCGTGAAGGCCGGCATCAACAGTTTCTCGGCAGCAATCGCCAGTGTCTCGTCCAGATTATCTGTCAGAGAGCGGATGTTCATGCTGCTGTAAGTGTCGCCGGAAGAGAACGAGATCGAAGAGCCGAGTTTCTGCAAGGCGTTACTGATATCTTCCTTGCTGCTCTTTTGCGTTGTCTCATCCATCATCGCAGCGGTCAGGGCGGCAAGGCCCAGCTTGCCGACAGTTTCGTTCCGCTGGCCCGCTTTCATCCGCAACTGGATTGCTGTGGTTGGCACCTCGTCATTGACGGCCCCAAGTACCTTCACTCCATTGTCCAGTTCTGAGCGCCACACTGGCGGCAGTGTCAGGCTTGGATTCTCGCCGGAGGCTGGCGGTACGACAGAGCGGTCGAAATCATCGACCGCCACACGCAAGTCGAGATCATCCGCAGTTGTCGTGCCGTAATCCGGCAGGGTACGCTCATAACGGTCCCACGTGTCTTCGCGCGCAATCCAGGCAGTCTGGCCTTTGGGCACGATGCTCATGATGACGGCAGACTGGCCCTTGATGTACTTCTCATACACCCGCATCACATCTTCCTTGGTCACGCTTTCATAGCGCTCGATGTCCTGCTTGATGTAATCAGGATCCTCACGGAATGTTTCGTAGAAGGCGAGTTGAGAAACCTTGCCGCTGACGCTTTCAAGGCCGTAGATCATGCCGGAGATGATGCTGGACTTTGTGCGCTCAAGGTCATCATCGGTTACACCGCGCTCTTCAAACTCTGCGAGCGATGCACGGATGGTCTCTTCCATACCGGCGAGATTTGGATCAACGCCGGGGTTCGGCAGAGCGAGCAGGGCGAACATACAGTGCAACTCGCGGCAGCTGTGGCTTGCCTGTGCCTGCACGGCGCGTCCGTTCTTCACAAGGTTCTTGTACAGAAGGGATGTGTCACCTGTGCCCATGATGGACATCAGCACGTCCAGCGGCGCCTCATCCGGATGGCTCGCGTAAACTGTCGGCCACGCCATATAAATCAGTGGCAGCGAGACATTGTCTTCCAGGGAGATATAGCGATCCTCGTCGAGCGTCACTTCCCATTTTTCCGGCTTGTCAACTTCAGGACCACGCGGAATGGAGCCGAAATACTTCTCAACCCAGGCAAGCGTCTGCTCCTTGTCGATGTCACCACCAATGGTCAGCGTCGCGTTGTTTGGTCCGTACCAGCGCAGGAAGAAGGCTTTCAGGTCATTCACGTTCACACGGTTAAGGTCTTCGATATACCCGATGGTGCTCCAGGAATATGGGTGACCTTCCGGGTACATAGCTTCACTGACGCGCTCAAACAGCAGGCCGTATGGCGCGTTGTCCACGCGCTGGCCGCGCTCGTTCTTCACGGTTTCGCGCTGTACCTCGAATTTTTCCTGTGTCACAGCGTCCAGAAGGAAGCCCATCCGGTCAGCTTCCAGCCAGATCATTTTCTCCAGCTGATTGGAAGGTACCGTCTGGAAATAGTTGGTGCGGTCACTGTTTGTCGTCCCGTTCAGGGTGCCGCCGGCTTCCGTAATAATCTTGAAGTGCTCTTCGTCAGCAACATTCTCGGAGCCCTGGAACATCATGTGCTCGAAGAAGTGCGCAAAACCGGATTTGCCGACTTCCTCACGGCCAGAACCGACATGATAAGTCACGTCCACATGCACCAATGGATCAGACTTGTCTTCGTGCAGAACAACTGTCAGGCCATTGTCGAGAACAAATTTCTGAAATGGGATAACGATCTCATCTGCTGACTGTTTGTTCACCTGATCAACCTTGGTGAAGCTGTCAGGAATGGACCCCGTGTCTGTCGTGGCGCAACCCGTCATAAGCATGGTCAGGCTGGTGGTCAGAAGTGCTAGTTTTTTCATAGAGATTTTCCTCTTCCCTCTTTAGGTTGATTACTGAGCCTTGCGCTCATCTATATAGGCATTCACCACATCTTCGAGCACGGCGAGTGGCATGGCACCGTTTTTGAGAACCACATCATGGTAGTCTCTAATATCAAAATCTTCTCCAAGCTCCGTACGCGCCTTTTCGCGTAACTCGAGCAGCTTAATCATCCCGATCTTGTAGGAAAGCGCCTGGCCCGGCCAGACCATGTAGCGCTTGTTCTGGCGGTCAATATCACCCGGCGCCATCGGTGTGTTCTCGGTCATGTAGTCAATGGCTTCCTGCAGGGTCCATTCCTTGGCGTGCATCCCGGTATCGACCACAAGCCGCACGGCGCGTTTCATTTCTTCGGCAAGTCGGCCAAAGTCGCGCATGGGTCGCCCTTCATAAAGGCCCATTTCGAATGCCAGACGCTCCGTATACAGCGCCCAACCTTCTGTGTAGGCGCTGTAGCCGCCAAATTTGCGGAATTCCGGGATGCCTTCAAGTTCCTGCATGATCGCCAGCTGGAAGTGGTGCCCCGGGGCCCCTTCATGATAGGCAAGAGAATTCATGATGTGCTTTTGCACGTCATTCATGTCTTTCATGTTGATGTAATAGATGCCGGGGCGGCTGCCATCCGGGGCAGGGCGGTTGTAAAACGCTGTGCCCGCTGCATTTTCGCGCCATTTCTCTACGGGGCGTACCTCAAGCGGCGCTTTGGGCAGGATGTTGAAATAGTCATCAGTTTTCTCATAGACCTCATCAATCAGCGCGGTGGCGTCAGCAAGATACTGGTCGCGCCCTTCCTGTGTATCGGGGTAATAGTTGTTCGGGTCTGTACGGACAAACTCAAAGAATTCGGCCAGCGTCCCCTCAAAGCCGACATCTTCCTTGATGGCTTCCATTTCAGCCCGGATGCGCGCGACTTCTTCAAGCCCCAGCTGATGAATTTCTTCCGGGTCCATCGAAACAGTTGTCCAGTGTTCAATACGCCGCGCGTAATACTCAACACCATTGGGCAGGCTCCAGGCGCCCTTGTCACCATCTGCCAGCCCCTGCAAGCGGGTCATTTCTGTAATGAAGGCCTGATAGCTGGACTGGAATGGGCCCGTCAGGGCTACAATGCCACCTTCAAGCAGCGTCTGCTTTTCTTCATCTGAAATTTCCAGTGCCTCGATCTTTGCACGGAAGTCCGCCATGATGGCGCTATCCTTGTCGCTCTCATCGAACGGTGCGCCCGTGATGACTGCCTGTGCCGAGCCAATCACGCCCGGATAGACAAGTTCCGGCGCAATCACGCCGCGTGCCTCGCGTATTTTCAGATCGTTGATAACTTCCCCAATGACCTCTTCGATGCCATTCAGGCGCGAGATATAATCCTCCGCGTCGCTGACAGTCTCGATGCGGTGAATGTTCTGCATGAATGTCGGCAGGTACGTGACCACACTCGACATTTGGGTGACCGGGTACTGATTATAACGCCAGTCATAATTCTTGATGGCGTTTTCCTGATTATATTCAAAAATGCGATAACTGATCCGGGACTGCTCATTCAGCGCCTCGAAGTCAAATTCCGTGCGCAAGCGGTTCAGGTCAGCCTGAGCCTGTTCTACCTGACGGCGCTCCTCGGCTTCTGAAAAGTCGTCCCATTTTCCATAGTCTTCAGTTTTGCGACCAAGCTGCGCCTGGAACATCGGGCTGTTGGCCACGTCCCGCTCGAACACCTCTTCAAAGAATGCCGTGAGGCGCTCATTCTCATCTGTCTCTGCTTCAGTCCCGTTTGTCTCAGGCGCGGTATTTGCCTGCTCAGCGATGGCAGCTGTTTTTGTTGCGGCAGGGTCATCGACGGGCTTGCCGCACGAAGTCAGAATGATGGCAGAAGTGCTCAGCAAGAGGGATGAGGCGAACAGGCGTAATGACATAAAATAATGGCTCCGGTTGCGTGGCCGCACCATGGTCGGTGCCCGGGTAAACTTAACCTTAATTTCCGTTAATCGGGCCCCTTTGTGTGGGCATGTTGCCAAAATAAAACAACGACTTAGCCGCCGCTACACATAGGTTAATGTTGGGGGCTGTCAGTAGCAGCGGGTTTTTTACGATTTTCTTCCGAAAACGTCGCTGAAAATTGGCCAAGTCTCTGTTTTCATTGCGAAAGTGAAGAATCTATGGGCCCCCCTTGCCGATGTCGTATTGTGAGACCTCGTTGAGAGAACGACATGGCTCCGGTGCCCCCGGACATGGCATTCGAAAGGAACAGAAGATGATGAAAACGCAGATGACACCCCCGAGTGATGAAGAGCTCGTTGCCGAGTTGCGCTGGCTGGTGCACCGCGTGATGCAGGCTGCCGGGGACTCCTGGGGAGAGAACCTGCGCACGGCCGATAATCCCGAGCTTGCCATGACGCGCTGCGTAAGAGCGCTGGGCACCATCGCGCGTACGGTCGAGCGTCTGACAGGTCTTGAAGAGCTGCCGGTGCAGGATCCGCGCACAGGCGCATTCCTCGCCATGCGCAAGCGCCTGAATACCATGCTGGCCGGGTTCAGTTTTTCCCGGGGCGAAGCGTCGACCGGCGAGGAAAGGGCGAAAACTTTTACCGAAACTGTAGCAGATGCTGCTACGACCGGTTCACATCTCTCCGGAACCAGCGCAAATGATACAGACGCATCTGTGTCATAAGCAAACGGAGCGGTGAAGATGTCTGACAAATGCCTGATCATCGGCGCGAGCCACGCGGCGGCCCAGCTTGTCCTGTCCTTGCGACAGGAAGGCTGGCAGGGAGAGATTGCGGTAATCGGCGAAGAAGAAGCGCTCCCGTATCATCGCCCGCCTTTATCTAAGGACTTCCTTGCGGGCGACAAAACTCTGGACGATCTCCTGATCCGGCCTGCTGAAGCCTATGCCGACGCAGACATCCGCTTTGCCCTTGGCACCCGCGCGACCCGCATCGTGCCTGAAGAAAAATTGGTTTATACGGAAAATGGCGATGCTTATGATTACTCGACACTGGTGATAGCCACGGGCGCAAAAGTGCGTCGCCTTACAGTGCCGGGGGCGGATTTGCCGGGCGTTCAGTATTTACGCAACTTTGCCGATGTCGAAGCCATTCAGGCCCGGGTCGCGGCGGGTAAGCGCGCGGTCATCATTGGCGGTGGCTATATCGGCCTTGAAACCGCTGCGAGCCTGACAAAGAAAGGCATGTCCGTCACCGTGATCGAGGCCATGCCGCGCATTCTGCAACGTGTGACCGCACCGGTGATGTCAGAATTCTACGCCCGCGTGCACCGCGAAGAAGGCGTCACGATCATTGAAGGCGAGGCGGTCAGCGCCATTGGCGAAGAAGGGGGCGTGCTGACAGTCAATACCGCCGAAGGCAGCGCCATAGAGGCCGAGATCGTGATTGTCGGCATTGGCGTTGAGCCGTGTACCGAACTTGCCGCGACAGCCGGCATCGACTGCAATAACGGCATCATCGTCAATGAGCATGGTGCGACTTCCGTGCCGGGCATATATGCGGCCGGGGATGTGACCTGGCATTACAATCCGATTTATGATCGGCACTTGCGACTGGAGTCCGTGCCCAACGCCACGGAGCAATCCAAGATTGTCGCGGCTGCGATCTGCGGCAAGCCGAAAGCATATAACAGCCTGCCCTGGTTCTGGTCCGATCAGTTTGACCTGAAACTCCAGATTGCCGGCCTGTCGGAAGGGTATGACGATATTGTCCTGCGCGGCGACACGGACAGAGGGCGCTCGTTCGCTGCCTTTTACTTTGCGGGCGACAGGCTGCTGGCTGTTGATGCTGTTAATCGCCCGCAGGAATTCATGCTCGCCCGCCGCCTCATCCCCATGGGCACAGTTCTCGACAAAACAAAACTCGCCGACGATACCGTCCCGGTAAAAGAGTTCATGGCCAGATAGAGCCAGGCGAAAGATGCGCCGCGCGCCCGCTTAACCGCTGAAAAAAATCAGCGTGCTGCTTCTGCCGTTTTCACCAGAAGCTCAGCTTGATTATGGGTGCCGGTCTTGGCGAGGATCTGCTTCAGGTGCCAGCGGGCCGTTTCATAGGTGATGTCCAGTGCATCGGCCGTCGCCCGCAAATTATAGGAGTTGGAGAATGAAGACAGCAGGTCGCTTTCCTTGGCTGAAAGGCCGTAGGTTTCAGACATAACGTAAACGCCCGAAAGCGTCGGTGTGACCGGTATGTCAATGCAGATAACGGCCAGATTGCCTGTGGTCATGGCGACGCGCGCCTCTGCCACCGCCGGGATGGGGCAGCTGCGCACAATAATCGGGGCGTTAAGCCCGGAATCTTTCAGCGGAAAAGCCTTGCCGATGCCGTGTTTCACAACACTGTCCAGTGCTTCATCAAGCTGCTGCTGGTCATTTGTATGGATCGCGCGCAACCGGTCATGGGTGATGGTGAGGACAGAGGTGCGGGCGGCAAGGCTGTCGGCTACCGTATCCGGTCCGAGCACACAGCCCCTGTCATCGACAATCAGCACAAAACCGGACGCAGTGCCGGTAGACAGGAAACTCTCGCGGACCAGATGCTGCGTCATCTGCCAGTTCATCTGCACCGCATTCACGAGATGCGGCACAAGCATTTGTAACAGGGCAGCATCCTCAGAGGAGAAGTCATCACGCGCCAGCGTGCGCTGGAAGCTGATGGCTGACTGCCTGTTGGCCATCGTATCAAGGGTCGCAACGAGCGGGCCACCGATATCCGCTTTCTTGAGGTGGTCATGATAATACTCGGTATGCGTGATTTCAGAAACAGGTTTCAACTCCTGCGCGCGAACAGCCAGCCCTGGCGCCAGTTTTTGCAATGGCCCCCACCACGGATCGTGTCGATTGTAATAGGTGTTATAGGCTTCGAGGCGTTCAGGATCGTGATTGTGCTGCACGCCAGTGGCAAGTACGGCGTCTTTGGTGCCGGAAATAAAAACGGCCTTGTCTGCATCAAGGATGTCAGAAAGGGCGGACAGCACATCGGGCCAGTGTTCGGGCGACATAACAGCCTTGTACACGAGCGCAATAGCGGCATTCACTTCACTGTACTTGTCCACACTGCCCCCGGCGAAGTGTTCTTTTGTAACATTATTATGAACACAATAGAGTGTTGTGTGCCACGGGATTATGACAGTTTCATGAAGATATCAAACACTAATTCGTGTTGAGATAATATAACATTCGGTATTTGCTCATTTATTTCGCGTGAAGCGTGTGCAGATCATCAGCTGGCACATGTTTTCTTCATCTATTTTTAACCATCCACCCAATTGGGTGGTGACTTCCCCGGACTCGAATTTACCTTCGATTGAAACAGGCACGTATCAGGCTTCTGTCGGGAGGCCTGATTGGCTTGTGACTTCAGATAAAATTATATACTTGTAAAAAAACAATAATAATCAAGTATATAAAATCACAGTATTGTCAGTGATTTGATCTCGTGTTACCAATAAAGCAGCAGTGAGGGAGAGTGGTGTCTCCCGCAAGTCGCTGTGTCGTGGAATGGTAAGGGGGTCTCTCAGGTAACTGATTGAAAATAATCGCTAAATCTTCTGATTGGCCAGTATATCCGTATGCGTCTCACCAGGCTTGATGCCGGTGCGACGTATCGGTGTCTGTGCCAGTGGAGTGTTGTGATATTCGGCCAAAGCCTGACGTCTCTTTTTTAATTTTACGCTGCAGCAACCCAACGAATTCGGGCCCGGTGGGGTGCCGGGCATTGAAAAAGGAAGAAGACAATGGCTGATCAACCGATTATTACTAGCTTTGCTGATGATACAGGTTTTGCATCTGACGACGGCATCACCAATGACAACACGCCGACATTTTCGGGCACCGGCACTCCCGGTCAGTTCATTGTCATTTTCCTGACTCAGAATGGATCTGCATTGAATGCCGGCGCGCCGGTTGAGGTTAATACGAATGGCGATTGGGTTTATACAGTCCCGCTCGGGAATCCTATTGTAGACGGTACACACACTTTTACGGCTATTGCCTATGACAGTGCGTCGGATGCCATGAGTCACACCAATCCAAGTGTTTCGGCTGCCCCCATCACCTTTACCATTGATACTGCCGCCCCCACTGTAACTGACATCGTTGTGAATGACACACTCCTGACGGAAGCTGATCTGGGCGATGATGCCTTCACCATTGCCATTACTTATAGCGAAGACATGGACACCTCGTCCTCACCCGTCATCGCCTTTTCCCCTCTCAATAACTACGGCCTTAATCTCGATACGGCTGCGAGCGGGTGGTCCGTTGACGGCCGGACATATACTGCCGTCTACGATTTTGCAGACGAGGATATCAATGTTGGTAATATCGGGTTCAGCATTAACGGAGCAAGAGATGTCGCCGGTAATGTTCAGGGAACTGCTGTTTCAGAACCTGAAGATCGCTTCGAGGTGGATACAAGCGCACCAGACGCACCGACCGTAACAGTTCTTGAAGACGCAAATAATGATGGCTTCATCAATAGCGGTGAGCCAACGCCGGGCAACGCTGTTACGGTGCGTGTTGATTTCTCAGGCACAGGCGCCGTTGAGGGCGATACAATTACACTTACGAGTAGTACGGATAGCCCGTCAGCTGCAATTAACTCCGCGAACGCAGCTGCCGGTTTCCGCGACTTCTTCCTGACCCTTCCGGCTGAAGGGGCTGAGCACACAATCTCTGCCACAATAACTGATCAGAATGGCAATACCGGCCCCGCAGGGACTGACAGCTATACGCTGGATACGACCCGGCCAACAATTGACACTATCGCTTTCAGTGACACTGTTATCTCCGAAACCGATACAGGCACGGATGCAGTCACCCTGAGTATCACGTTCGGTGAAGCAATGGACACGGATGTTGATCCGACTATTGCCACGAATGCCGAGACAACGCTGACCAATGGCGAAGGTGCCTGGACCTCCAGCACTGTTTATACAGTCACTTATGACGTTGCGGATGTAGACTTTGAACGCGCGGAGATACTGGTCAGTGTCTCCGGCGCGCAGGACGTCGCTGGCAACACCATGGAACCGTTTGTTGCTCAGCCATCAGGCACGTCCATCGATACTCTTGCGCCAACCATTTCCATCGATACGATTGATGGTGAGGCGGTGTCTGATCCGGCTGTCATCAACGCGACTGAAGCGTCTGATGGCATTGTTGTCGCCGGCTCCAGCACAAATGCCGAAGCAGGCCAGACAGTTACGCTGACCTTCCCTGGTTCAGCTGCGGCTTCATATACCACCACGATTGATGGCAATGGCGATTGGTCCATTAGTCTCGCTCAGAACGAGTTTCCGGGAGACGGCGCGTTCACTCTAACGGCTAATATATCTGACCAGGCAGGCAATGCTGCCGCCCCGGCTAGTGCCACGTTCGATCTGGACACGACAGCGGATGCTGGTGATGACCTGTCTGTCACCTTCAACGATGGTGATAGCTTCATCAATGATGGTGAGAAAACGACGGTTTCATTGACGGTTGCAGGCCTAGATGCTGACGCCGCCGGTACAATCATAATTTCCTCAGACGGTGGCGGCTCTTTGGCGCCCATTAGTGTTACCGAAAATGGGGAGGTCACAGATATTGATGTCTCATCTCTTGGTGACGGAACACTGACCGCAACATTGGATATCACGGACGATGCGGGCAACACGGATTCCGCGTCAGATACCTCCACGCTGGATACAGACTTCCCGACTGTCACGATCACTGACGATGAATCAGGGGTTGCCACAATCTCCGGCGGTGATGTTGTCTACACATTCACATTCTCCGAACCTGTATTTGGCTTTACCGCCGATGACATAAACGTAAGCGGTGGCGAAAAAGGCGCTTTCATAGGTGTGGATGGGGGTTCTGTCTATACACTGACAGTTTCTCCAGATGCCAACTTTGAAGGCAATCTCACCGTCAACGTAGCAGCCGATGCTGCAACAGACGCTGCCGGCAACGGCAATGTGGCAGCGGACGAGTCTGTTCAGGTGGTGGACACACTGGCCCCGACGGCAACAGTCGCCATTGACGACAGCAAAATCATTACAGGCGAAACTGCGCAAGTCACAATCACTTTCTCTCAAGAGATTGATCCGGCCACATTGGAACTGGATGACTTTGAAGCTGGCAATGGTGTTCTTTCTGACCTCGCCACAAGCGACAATATCACTTTCACGGCCACATTCACGCCCGATGCCGGTGTGGAAGACCTCACCAATGTCATCACGTTGACAGCCGACAGCTATGCTGACGCTAACGGTAACACAGGTCCGGCTGCCAGCACTGATAATTACGAAGTCCTCACAGGCCCGGTACAGCTCTTTGACACGGACGGTGTAACCTTGCTTGCCGGCTACAACCTGCTGGCATCGGCAATCACCGCTGCAGCAGAAGGTCAGACCATTCGTCTCGGTGGTGATGGTCAAGATGCTGATTATACCGGTGATACAGCTGAGGTGACGGTCAACAACCTGACCATCAGCGGTACTGCAGCTAACCCTGCCATCACGGGTGTATCCGCCACCCTTGCTGACGGCGTGACCGGGTTCAGTTTCGACGGTGATATGAGCACTTCCGTCACGGGCGGCGACACCGGAACTGTTATTCAGGGTGGCGATGGCGACGATGTGCTTGGTGGCGGTGACGGTGCTGACATCCTAGAGGGTGGTGCGGGCAGCGATACGTTCAACGGCGGCGCTGGCACAGACCTCGCGCGCATTGCGGACAATGCGGACGGCGATGGTGACCCGGTGCCATTCGATAGTGATGACTTCACTTTTGTCATAACCAGCATCACCGACGGCGCGTTTACCGGAACAGTCGGGAACGATGGTGACACCGAAACACTGAGCGGGATCGAGGTCATCGAGATCACCAATACCGGTTCGTCTACCTTCACGGTATTCGAGGGCATGTCGATACAGGCGGCTGTTGACATGGCTGCGGCGGGCGATGTGATAGCGTTGCTCGAAGATGATGACCCGGCAGTAGGTGATAACGCGGCTGATTTCTCCGGGCAGACAGTGACAATCGGCACGGACAACCTGACCATCACCGGCACGGCAGCAAACCCGGCCATCACGGGCGTTTCTGTGACGCTGGACACTGGCGTCACCACCTTCACCTACGCAGGCGACATGGATGCGGATGTTGTCGGCAGCAGTGATGCGAACACAATCACCGGCAATGATGGCGCTAATGTCATCGAAGGCGGCGAAGGTGACGACACGCTCGAAGGCGGTGCTGGTACGGACACCGCTGTTTATACCGGTGCACTCGACCTCGGCACGACTGTCGGCTTTGATGGTTTCGCTGTTACGCAGAATATGGATGGCAGCTACACCGTCACGGACATCAATATGGCTGACGGCGACGAAGGCACTGACACGCTGACCAATATTGAGCAGATCAGCTTCGCGGGCGTTCTGTTTGACATTGATACTTTGCCGCCGCTCGTGGTGAACGCAAACCTTGCAGGTTTCGCAGACCCGGATTTTGCTGGCGATATCACGGAAGCAGCAGAAGGCAGTACCCCGCCAAACCCGGCAGAGGGTGATACGCTGACTGATTCAGGCGTGATTGAGTTTACAGACAGCGAACTGAACGATGTGCACTCCATCCAGACCGGCCCGGCTAATGGCGGTGCCGGTTTCGTTGGTCTCTTCCAGGCGGGCATCAGCGATCCTGCAACCGGTGATGGCGCTGGTGCTGTCACCTGGACATTCCAGGTCAATGACGCAGATATTGACGGCCTGCGCGCTGGTCAGGAGTTGGTGCAAGACTACGACATCACTGTTTCCGACAATGGAACGCCGTCACAGTCATTTACTGTCCGCGTGACCGTCACCATCACCGGCACAAATGATCAGCCAGTCATCGCATCAAATTCCTATATAGTTGCGACAGATGCAGGGGAAGCAGCGGACACAACGGGTACACCGCAAACCCTGACCGCCTCGGGCTCTATTCAGGTCACTGATTCAGATACCGGTGATGCTGGCGGCACGGTCGCTGATGGTGATACACTGACGGCCTCTGTTGTCGGAACGTCCGCCACTACAGTTCTGCTGAGTAATGGGCTGGATCCTGCGATCGACGTTTCGGGTGAGGTTCAGGCGGCCCTGATTGCTGCCGGTAATCTCGTATTCACGAATACGCAAATTGCGGACGGAACAGAACAGGACATCAATTTCACTTTCACCGCAACGGATGTCGATATCGACTTCATTCCGGAAGGTGAAACCCTCAGTATCACCTACAGTGTGGTGGTAAATGACGGCGTCGAGGACTCAGAGTCTCAGGACGTGACGATCACGATTGCCGGCACGAATGACCAGCCGGTGGTCCAGGCCATCACCGTCGCGGCGAATGAAGATGGTGGTGCGGTTGATCCCGTTAACTTCGTTGGGGCAGATGCGGATCGCGGCGACGCCTTGACCTATACAATAGTCACAGACCTGGCGGAAACGGGCGAAGGTTCTGTTACCAATAATGGTGACGGCACCTTCACTTACGATCCTGGCACGGACTTCCAGGATCTGCGTCATGGGGAAACACGCGACGTTACGTTCACTTATCAGGCAACTGACGACAGCGGTGCTGCCAACGCGACCTCTGCGACAGCGACTGTGACCATTACGGTGACTGGCGAGAATGATCGACCAACTGTCGCCGACATTATGGTCTCTGCCACGGAAGACGGTGGTGCGGTTGATCCCGTCAACTTCCAGGGGACAGACGCAGATACAAACGACACCCTGACTTACCAGATCGTCAATAATCTGGGTGCCGGTGAAGGCAGTGTCATGAATAATGATGACGGCACCTTCACCTTTGATCCCGGCATGGACTTCCAGGACCTGGCTCTTGGTGAAACTCGTATTGTCACTTTCACCTACACCGCGCAGGACGACAGCGGCCAAGCAGATGCCCTGTCCCAAGAAGCGACAGTCTCCATTGAAGTTACGGGCACGAATGATGCGCCGGTGATTGCGGTTGAAGGTACTGACACGGCAAGTGCCGAGATTGATGAGACGAATGCTGCCTTGAGAACGGCTGGTACGCTTTCTG
>JALEGJ010000158.1 GCA_022763115.1 Aquisalinus sp. | reverse complement strand
CTTTTGGGAATGTGGGTTATAGCGGGGCGAATTCGGGAATCAAGCCGAAAAACGAGCTGATCAGGCCGTTTGCGCGATCTTAACCGGCGAGCTGTATGATCCATAGCAAAATTGCCGGAGAAACACCCATGCACGCCATGCTGAAAGCCATTTCTGAAAAAGCCCATGTGGGCACGGAGGACGTGCTGCGCCTGCGCCGCGAGGTCTTTGGCGACCATGTGGTTGACCGGGACGAGATCACCCTCCTGTTCCGGCTCGCCGAGCAGGCCCCGGCAGGGGACAGGGAATGGGCGCAGTTTCTGGCCGAAGTGACGACAGATATTTTTGTGCGGCAGAAAACACCCGCCGGTTACATGACGGAAGAAGATGCGGATTTCCTGCTCGCCTGTTTTGGTCCGGCAGAGCAGACCAGCACACTCAAGATCGAAACGCTGTGCCATATGCTGCGTGAAGCGCGGCAGGTTCCCGCACGGCTGATCGACTTCGGCCTTGCTACCGTCAAGGCGCATGTACTGGCCGATGGCCGGGTGGACGCCTGCGAGGTCGAGCGACTGCGCACTTTTGTTTTTGCGGCGGGCGGTGACGGCAATGTGGCGGTCAGCCAGGCCGAGGCAGAACTGTTGCTTGACCTCAATGACCTCAGCCGTGAAGGCGACAATGACCCGACCTGGATTGCGTTTTTTGCTCTGGCGATCAGCAATCACCTGATGGCGCATATCGGCTATCAGCCGCTGTCCCGCGAGGAGTATCTGCGGGTGGAGCGCAACATGGCGGATCATTCCGTCAATGTCGGCGGCTTTATGGGCCGTATGGCCAGCGGCGGCTTGAGTGGATTTGCTTCCGCCTTCCGCAAGGACACCACGCGGCGCGACCACAATGAGGCGCGCGAGGCACAGGCCGCAGAAGCTGAAAAAGTCACATCCTGCGAGGCAGACTGGCTGGCTGATCGCATTGGACGCGATGGCACCTATTGCTCCGCCGAGCGCGCCCTCATCGTCCGCTTACGAGAGTTACGCGGTGAACTGCCACCAAAACTGGAAGCTATCGCCGCACAACCTTGAACGGTCGCTCCGCTAGCTGACCAGATACTGGCTGGTAGAGAAGAACAGGACGACGGCAGCGATCAGGGATGATCCGACAATAACCATGCGCGCCTTTGAGTTATTCAGCAAATACAGCGTAATCGGAATGATCAACAGATTGACGATGATCAGGAAGTAACCATATGCAGCGTTTGGAACCACGGCTGCTGTATCGAACGTCCCCTCTGAGAGGCTTTTTGCCAGAAACGGCAGACCCACCGCCATATTGATGGACAGCACCAGACCGATCACCGCTTTGGAGGCATCTGACAGCACCAACTGGCTGGTTTTCACCAGACTCATGGCTTTTGTCATCAGAGTGAAGCCATATTCCCGGCCTGCAATCAATCCAAGGAACACAAATGTCGTACTCATCGGAATGTCGCTCACTTCCTTGAAGAAGAAGAGCAGCGTCGCATAAATGAAGTCGATGACTGTGGCAGAGCGAATATCTGTCACGGCGGTCTTGGAACGAAGAATTTTCTGAACCGGACCACCCTTGTTGGCAAACGTGTATCCGAGAAGACCGACGATCACGAACATGGCGCCGAAGCTTTCCAGTGGTGACAATTCACGTGGCAGAAAAACGAAGATGTTTGCGAAGTCCTGTATCAGCCAGACACCCCAGAGATAAGCCGTCGTCACCCACTGCAGAATGATCCAGTAGACAACGCGGCCTGAAGATACGCGCGTTGCCAGGACATAGAGTGTGAGGAATGCCAGAACCGAGAACAGGACCGACGAGACTTCGCGGCTGATACTGAACAGCCCGAGGTCGAGGCTCGCTCCGGCAGGCATGAAAGTGAGAATGGCAAAGGCAGTGATAGCAGCAACAACCGCAGACATGGCCACTGCCATTGTCGAATTCTGGAATTTCACCACTGAAGTAATAGCCACGACATCAATCATCAGACCGCCAATGGCGATACCGATACAGGTTGCGGCGCTGTATGAAATCTCCTCATTGATCATCGGCGGGATGTAATAAATCGCCGTCCCGATGATGATACCCATGACTGTCGCAAGCCCCCATGGCGCCTTGCGGCCAGGCTCATGCTCACGAAAGAACTTCTCCAGCGTATTGGTAATCAGCACATACACCAGCAACCCGACAAGAAATGCGAGACCATAGCCAATCAGCGATTTCTCCAGCATGGAAGCCAGACCGCCAACCGTGGCAAAGACTGTCAGCACCATGAAAGATGTGGACACTGGTACCCCGAACCGCGTGATCACCAACAGCACCAGCGGCGGCAGTGTGTGATACCACTGCACTTCAACGGGGGGGTATTTGGAGGTATTGGCAAGGCGCCCCCAGGATGGGTCACCATCGTAGATGAACCAGCCCATCGTGAATGTTACGACAACGATCACAGCGGCAAAAAGAAACAGGACCTGCCACGGCAAGCGGCTGTTGGAGTTGATGAATGTCCCCAGGGTTTGCAGAGCGTCGTTGCCGACCACCGCATAAGCGGCAAAAATAAAGCCGAGCGCAGCCCAAAACGTAATATCGAATTCCATAACCCTGATCCTGTAACAAAACTCCCCGATAGTCTCGGTACAGGCGCTACGTGAAGCTTTTATGACAGCGCGGCTGCAATGCCGTGATAATCTTCCCTATTTGACCTAAGCTGGATCAAAAACTGGCCGTCAGTTGCGTATAACCGAAAAGAGTTCGGCTGCCATCAGGTCCATCCGGCACATTTTTGAGATATTCCCCGAAAAAGAGGGCCGATGCCCCAACCTCCAGCCGCAGATTATCCGGCACCAGCCACTTTCTTACACGTGCATCCAGCGTATGCCCGAGGAACTTGCCGGAAGCGCCGGATGGGTCCTGCAATCGTCCGACAATAAAGCGGTCTTCTGCCTCGGCCAGATAGGCCGCCTGATACACGATGCGTCCATCCAGCCCTTTCTGCCTGTTATCAAAACTGAAGCGCGCGCCCGGCGCTGAAAGATTGGACCTTG
>JALEGJ010000157.1 GCA_022763115.1 Aquisalinus sp. | reverse complement strand
GCATGATTGGCTTTTCACCTATCCTAGCGCCTGTTCTGGCGAAACTCTCTGCCGTGAACAGATACCCAACAGAATTTTCCTCAAGATAAGGCGGTAGATCCTGTGTACGAATGAGGTTCGCCGGGTCATGGTTTATCGGCTGACCCTTTGGCGTATAAAATCTTGTTTGATGCCGGTTTACTGTGAACAGGCTGTCAGCTACCCCCGCTTCCAGCGCCGCGACATACGCCTCTAGCATCTCTCCAATCGTTTCTGCAGAAAGTAAGGGGTTTGTCGTATGGGTCATAAAGTAATAGTCAGATGGCTGATTTTTGACATCATCTTCCAGCACGAGATTCATGGAAACAAAGTCACCACAGATTTCAGGCTTCCTGTCACGAATGATGACACGCCCCTCGCCATCCCCGTTGCGCAAACCATGATCTGCCAGAATGTCCCGGGCGTCGGTATTGATCACAATCCGATCAATAGACTCGACCGACAGCATGGTGTCCAAAATCCAGCGAAACAGGGGCTTTCCGGCAATATCACGAAAGTTCTTGGAGGTCACACGCGCGCTGTGTGCTTTCATGGGCAACAGGGCCGTCAGGGTTTTGTCATGGAAGGTCATCGGTGTTTCAGGGTCCAGGGTCAGTGCCGGAGGCTGGTTCAGGGACGGTTATAGGCTTTACGCTCAAGCCTCGAAGCGTCTTTATCTGTCGGGCCCGGCTTCTGCAATGCCTTGTCCTGTGCCGGATAGTAATATCGCTCTTTCTGCTCGCGGGAGAGTTTGCGATGCTCATTATGGCCTTTATACGTGCCCCAGTACTGTGCGAAGCGAAACGCAACAATTTCGCCTGCATGGGAGAACAACTTTTCTTCCTTCAGGGCTGCGCGCAGGTCAAGGGCAGTGCCGAGGGCAAAAAAGCGCACAAAGTCCAGCAGTGAGAAATGCACTTCCGGCATGATATCCCTGAGCACCAGCGCCTCACGATAATAGCGGTTCTGGGTCTGCTTGTGAGTTTCCTCATGGACATGGGTTACCGGCGCTGAGCCGACATAAGCAATCTTGTGCCCTAATTGGTGCAGCTTTTTTGCCAGTACCATATCTTCAAGGCCTGTGACCTCTTCATCAAAGGGATGTTGTTCCCAGACCTCACGGAGAATGGCAGCGTTGGCATTGTTGCAGAAAAATCCTTCCTGCGGGATCGCATCGCCTTCGGGAAAGTACTTATTGAATAACCGGCGCTCGGAAAACTTCGACACCTCGTGGCCCACCTGACGACCGTAACTGTATGTCGCCTGGCCATCTACAAGTGGCTGCACCAGATCCTGAAGCCAGCGATCATGTGTCGGGATGCAGTGCGCTGAAATGAACACCAGATACTTACCACGCGCGAACGCGCAGCCGCGGTTCAAAGACCGCCCGAAAGAGAACTCACTTTTGGCAATATGTGTAATCCGGCAGCCATGTTTTTCGGCGATTTCAATGGTTCTGTCGGTCGAACCGGAATCAATCAGCACGATCTCATGGCTCAACCCATCCAGCTTCTGGTCGCGACAGGCTGACAGAGCCTGATCGAACCATTTCTCCTCATTCAAGGCCCGGAAAACGATGCTGATGTCGGGTTTGGTCACGAAGAGCCTTTGTGATGTTGGGATCTTACAACCATTTAACGGCTGCTCTCCAGGATGTACAGGAACTCGTCCTGACTGGTAGGCGGTATCAGGCTTTTGTGATCCAGAGTCCCTTGCGCTGCATGGCGAAGACATATCTGCCGCATTAGCATTTGCCAGCTCATGCCTCATTCGTTAGACGGGCAGTCACGACAGGCCTAGTGCCCCCAGACGCTCATAATTACTTGGGAACATAAGATGTCACAAAAAAAAGCACTTATCACCGGCGTTACCGGACAGGACGGCGCTTATCTCTCCAGACTGCTCCTGGAGAAAGGCTATGAGGTTCATGGCATCAAGCGCCGCTCCTCCTCTTTTAACACCAGCAGGATTGATCCGATTTACAAGGATCCGCACGTCGATGATGCAAACTTTTTTCTGCATTATGGTGATCTGACAGACTCGACCAACCTGATTCGCATCGTACAAAGTGTGCAGCCTGACGAGATTTACAATCTCGGCGCACAAAGTCATGTGCAGGTGTCGTTTGACACGCCAGAATACACAGCTAACGCAGACGCTGTCGGCACCCTGCGCCTGTTAGAAGCTATCCGCATCCTGGGCATGGAAGATGCTGTTCGATTTTATCAAGCGTCTACATCTGAACTTTACGGCAAGGTACAGGAAGTCCCCCAAAGCGAGACAACACCTTTTTATCCGCGTAGTCCTTACGCGGCGGCAAAACTCTATTCCTACTGGATCACGGTAAACTATCGTGAAGCATATAATATGCATGCCTCCAACGGCATCTTGTTCAACCATGAAAGCCCGTTGCGCGGCGAAACTTTTGTGACTCGCAAAATCACCCGGGCTGTGGCAGCGATTGAACTGGGTTTTCAGGACAAGATTTATCTTGGTAACCTTGATGCCCAACGCGACTGGGGGCATGCGAAGGATTATGTCGAAGGCATGTGGCTG
Organism: Aquisalinus sp.; assembly: GCA_022763115.1. GTDB lineage: Bacteria > Pseudomonadota > Alphaproteobacteria > Caulobacterales > Parvularculaceae > Aquisalinus. The sequence continues at coordinate 2,412 of JALEGJ010000157.1, read as the reverse complement.
ATGATGCAACAGGACCAGCCAGATGATTACGTTCTGGCAACAGGAGAAATGCACTCGGTCCGTAAATTTGTCGAACTGGCTTTTGCAAAAGTAGACAAGACAATCGACTGGCAAGGCGAAGGCGTCAACGAAAAAGGCTTCGATGCCGCCACGGGCAAGGAACTTATCGTGATTGATCCACGCTATTTCCGCCCGGCGGAAGTTGAACAGCTTTTGGGGAACCCTGCGAAAGCGAAAAAGAAACTGGGCTGGACCCACAAGGTTAGTTTCGAGCAGCTTGTCCACGAGATGGTAGAATCCGATCTCGAAGTTGTTGCACAGGAAACATGGCGCACACGGCGTATTGACGACTAAAGGGCAGTTTCGATGCAGGACATCTACTCGCTTAGCGGCAAAAAAGTCTGGGTCACAGGTCATCGAGGCATGGTTGGCGGGGCGCTTGTCAGGCGTCTGGCCTCGGAAGAGTGTGCAGATATTCTCACGACCTCACGAGCAGAAGTTGACCTGCGCCGTCAGCAGGCAGTGGAGGAATGGATTACGGCCAATAAGCCTGATGCGGTGTTCATATCAGCGGCTAAAGTCGGTGGTATTATGGCTAATGATACGTACCCAGCAGAATTTCTGTATGATAACCTGATGATTACCAGCAACATCATTGAAGCCAGTTACAGGTCTGGTGTCCAAAAACTGATGTTTTTGGGATCAAGTTGCATCTACCCGAAGTTTGCACCGCAACCAATCACCGAAGACCAGTTGCTCACCAGCTCTCTGGAGCCGACAAATGAATGGTACGCCATTGCCAAAATCTCCGGCATCAAACTGTGTCAGGCTTATCGCCGTCAGTACGGCGCAGATTTTATCTCGGCCATGCCGACGAACCTCTTTGGTCCGGGAGATAATTTTCACCCGCAGAACAGTCATGTCATCCCCGCGCTGATCCGCAAGGCCCATGAAGCGAAGATGAACAGTGCTGCCTCAATGGAAATTTGGGGTACCGGCACCCCACGCCGCGAATTTCTGCATGTTGACGATCTGGCAGACGCGCTTGTACATCTGATGAAAACTTATTCTGATGCAGAGCATGTCAATGTCGGATCAGGCGAAGACCTGACAATTGAAGAACTGGCAAGGAGCGTCATGCGTGTCGTCGGCTTTGAGGGGACTCTAACGAAAGATACCACAAAACCTGACGGCACGCCTCGAAAACTGATGAGCGCCGACAAAATCAGAGGCCTTGGCTGGACTCCCTCCATATCGCTGATTGATGGCTTGCAAAATGCCTATGAGTGGTTCGTTGCAAATGAAGGTAATTGGGCTGAGCGCTGACGTCGTCCTGCTGCAAATGCCTTTATTGGAGTTTTAACCAGGCCAATTGAGCCCTCCCGAACGCACAACGGATTTCCAGTTCTAATACCGCTTTCATGGATATTTCCTGACGCAAACTGATTCTATGCTCATTTTGAGCCTGCTGGACCGGACACGTAACTCCGTTTACGGTGTATTCCAGTTTCGCACCCGGTGTTAATGACTGCCACTGTATAATTATGCTTTCGGGCTTGTCCTGAGCAAGGTTAAGCAATGGCACTGTTTCACAATGACTGGCTTCAAAATACAACCGATCATCTGCAACTGGAAACAGCCCGGATATGAGAGGCTTTATCACAGGGGAAGCCGCCTTGAGATGTTCAAGCAGAAACCCTGTCGTTGTCTTGAGGGCAGTAAAACGTGAATGGTTGCGTCGAGCAAGCTTCCATATTTCGTTGCGCCGTTTTCGTGTGAACTCAGCGGTTTTGGTCTCAGCCCCCATCAGAACACGGGACAGAGGTGCGTCAATATGATGGAAAGAAACTCCTGCTTCGTAAAGCCTGATCCATAAATCCCAATCCATGGTGTAATGCAGCGTGCGGTCAATACCACCTACCACTTGCAAAGCCTCTCTTCTCACGAAACAGGATGGTTGCGAGATTGTGTTACCGCGCAATAAATCCGGAGACACTGGTTTGACTGACCGATGGAAACCAGTGAAGCGCTCGCCTGAATCGACAATCGTACTTTGCCCGGTGACAACCTGAGTCGATTGCTCTGTCTCAAAAGCAGCCTGCACCTTGTTCAAAGCCCCCGGCAAAAGGGCATCATCAGCATTCAGCCAGCCAACATATTTTCCCGGCGCAGTCTCCCAGCCTTTGCCGATAGCATCAGCCTGCCCTTCGTCAGGTTCGTGGCAACGCTTCCAAAAAAGCTCATCAAACTTATCAGCAACCTCCGTGGTGCGTGGATCAGCAGAGGCATCCATTAAAACAACATTCATTGCCACGTCCTGCATTTGCAGGGAATTGAGAGCCGTGGCCAGTCTCGGGTCATAATGGCCCACAGGCACGACGATGGCAAAGTCACTCATATGAATACCGCTTG
>JALEGJ010000156.1 GCA_022763115.1 Aquisalinus sp. | reverse complement strand
CGCAACCCGCTATGACAAACTCGCGCGAAACTATCTCGGCTTCATAAAGCTTGTCTGCGCTCTCAAATGGTGCAAGTGAATGTCAACACGACCTAGACTGAGCACACGCATTGACTAACCCCACGGCTGGGATAACAATCTTGACAACTCCGCAAATATGACGGGGACAGGGAGATAGATAATGACAAGCCGACTTAAGAGCGTCGTGCTTCTGATGGCGTATTTCGCGATCACGGCATGTAGCGGCACAGCAGACGAGCCGGAGGCGGCGCGCGACGAAGCGCCAGCCTTTGACCGTAATCTGACCGGCGTCTGGCAGGTGATGAATACAGCGAATTATGATCTGGAAGCCCATCATGCCCGGCACGCCATGCAGACAATCGACGGGCCATGGGGGCCACAACCTGATCCGCGTGTCGTCTACCTTGGCGCTGTTGGCGCCGTACCCGCCGGAGACAGCGTCATTAAGGGCGGCACTATCCCGTACACGGAAGAAGCACTGGCGCAGCGAAACGAGAACCGCGCCAACTGGATTGACCGCGACCCGGAAATCAAATGCTATCTGCCGGGCCTGCCCCGGGCGACTTATATGCCCTTCCCCTTACAGATTATCCAGAACGACAAGGCCATGCTCATGTCGTATGAGTATGCCAATGCCGTGCGCAATATCAATCTTGAAGACCCCGGCGAAGCGCCCCTCGATTCATGGATGGGCCAATCCTATGGCTATTGGGAGGGGAATACATTCGTCATAGAAGTGACGGCCCAGAACGGGCAGACATGGTTTGACCGCTCCGGCAATTTCGGCTCGCCCCAGATGGTGGTTACGGAACGCTACACAAAGATCGGACCTGACCATATTCAGTATGAGGCGACCATTGAGGACCCTGCGACCTATACCGAACCGTGGACCATTGAAATGATCCTTTACCGGAAGATCGGCAAGGAAGCCCAGTTGCAGGAATTCAATTGCGTCGAGTTTGTGGAAGAACTGCTATATGGCCATCTGCGCAAGGAGCCACTGAGATGAGAAAACTGATTGTTTCTGCCCTTGCTGCCTGCGCCTTGTCGGCCCCTGTTCATGCCTCAGAGCCATGGGACCCTGATTATGAACCACCACGCATGGCCGACGGCACGCCCGACATGCAGGGCATCTGGACCAATGCGTCCATCACCGTGCTGGAGCGCCCTGATGGTATCGACAAGCTGATCCTGTCAGACATTGAGGCTCTGGCGCTGGAACAAGGCACCTTTGAAGGCTTCGGCGTGTTGGAAGATATGGAGCCAACCGACCCGGACGCGCCCGCTCTTGCCAAAGGCGACTCCTCCATTCGCGGTGCCGGGGGCTATAACAGCTTCTGGGTCGATTTCGGCAACAAGGTTGGCCGCATTGACGGGCAGGCACGCAGCTCCTGGGTTGTGGACCCTGAGAACGGCAAACTGCCCTGGTCTTCCGAGGGTGCTATGACCTTCATGCAGATCGGTGCCCGGATGACCCAGAATTTCGACGATCCGGAAGTGCGCCCAGCGGCGGAGCGCTGCACGATCGGTTTTGGCTCGACCGGTGGGCCACCCATGATAAATGTTCTGTATAACAATCACTATCAGATTGTGCAGTCCCCCGAGACGGTCGCGATACTGGTTGAAATGAACCACAACACACGGCTGGTACGCATGAATGACGAGCATCGCCCCGGTGCCTTGCGGGGCTGGCTGGGCGATTCCATCGGGCGCTGGGAAGGTGATACGCTTGTCGTGAACACGACGAATTTTCACCCTGATGCCGGGGTGCGCGGTGCGATCCGTCACCGTTTCTATCTCTCACCCGAGGCTAAAGTGGAAGAGCGCTTTACCCTGAAGTCTGATGATGAAATCTTCTACGAGTTTTACGTGGATGACCCGAGCGTCTATACACAGGTCTGGAAGGGTGAAATGCCCTTGCGCCGGGCCGAAGGGCCGATTTATGAATATGCCTGTCATGAGGCGAATTATTCCCTGCCAAACATTCTGGCAGGTGCCCGCCGACAGGAAGCAGAAGCCGCTGGAAACTAGGGCCTGGAGCCTAGAGACAGCCTGATAACAGGAGCCTGATATGAGCCTTCGCACCACCCTACTCGCCTGTTCCGTCGCGGCGTCTGCCGCCTGCGCCGCTCTAGGCGCGGCCTACGCGCACCATGCTTTTTCAGCTGAATTTGATGCAAACGCACCTGTGTTGCTGCGCGGTGAGATCACCCGTGTTGAATGGGTGAACCCGCACGCCTGGGTGCATCTTGCTGCAGAAGAAGAGGACGGAACAACCACAGCCTGGATGGTTGAAGGCGGTACACCCAACACGCTGCTGCGGAATGGCCTCAACAGGAACACGTTGAAGATCGGTACTGAAATCATTGTGCGTGGCTATCAGAGCAAGGATCGAATTTGCGAGCCTGCCTGCAAGGCAAATGGCCGGGACATCACTTTTACGGATGGCAACAAGATTTTCATGGGCTCCAGCGGCACTGGTGCGCCGCGTGACGGCGCTGATCCGACCGAGCGCCCGCGTCGCGGCAACTGAGACGCCCCACAACATTTTGTGCGCGGCCCCGGTTTCAGGCTGAAGCGGCTGCACGGATATCGAGATGCTTGATCCGGCTCCGTATAATTCCCGGCGTGTTGTCAGCAACCAGACTGGTCCGCATGAAAGACTGCCGGAGGTTGTTCAGAAGCACCTGACTTCTGTCTATCAGGCGCCCATTCTCTCGCACAATATCGACGCATTTGAACAGGCTGAGGCACTGGCACAACAGCATGGCGGGCCACTGATCCTGGACTCCGGCTGCGGGACCGGTGACAGCAGCCGCAAGCTCGCGACCCTGTTTCCGGATCATTTTGTGATGGGCATTGATAAGTCTGCTGACCGTCTTGGCCGGGAGCGGGCGGGAGGCACTGCGAGCAATGTGCATCTGATACGCGCTGATCTGAACGATTTTTATCGCCTCGCGACACAAGCGGGCTGGCAACTGGCCCGGCATTATATTCTGTATCCAAATCCATGGCCGAAATCAGCACATCTTCAGCGGCGCTGGCATGGCTCGCCCGTTTTTCCCGATATGCTGAAACTGGGTGGAAAGCTGGAATTGCGAACCAACTGGCAAATCTATGCACAAGAGTTTCATGCGGCTTTGCAAATTGCCGGAGTAAACGCGCAGCAGGAATTATATGCCCCGAATGGGACGTACCTGACGCTATTCGAGAGGAAGTATGCAGAAAGCGGCCAGACTTTATGGCGCGTCACTGCACACAGCATGACTTGAATAAGAAGTGTCCTGCTTATAGGCTTTAGTCGGGAAAATCTTGGCGGGGCGACACATGAAACTCACACTGCAAACCGGGGACGCTTACGACAATCCCACGACGGTGGACGTCAAGCGCGCCATATCCGCTCTGGATGTGGATGACTGCCTCTATTTCGTTATCGATAAAGACGAGAATGAACGCGTACGGGCATTCATAGACCAGACTGGCTACCGTCTGGATTACCTCGACAAGGCGATGGGACGTGCCATCTATTCTGAGCTGATTGAGGAGACAACCGTACTCCATTTCATTCTTTCAAAGTTCGTTTCTCATGAGCCGGACTGGTTTGAGGCTGTCGAGTGGACGCCTGGCCAGATAGAAGTTCAGGAACTGGTGCGCGGATGGGTTTATTTCTTCTGCCTGTGGCCCATGTACCTGCTACTCATTGGCGGTGCGATTGGCGGTCTTGTTGGCGGTGTGGCTACCCTGATTAATTTCCAGACCATGCGCATGAACAGTCTTTCCTATGGCTGGCGGCTCTTTCTGGTCGCGATTTCAGGCATCTGGGCCCTCATCGTTTACTCACTCCTCGCCGTTGTCTTTCTGGCCTTATTCACCTTCGCCTTTGGTTAGGTGGGGAGGAACAATCATTTGCCAAAAGGGCCGAGATAAGTCACTTTCAAGATAAAAGTGACTTAACGATGAGGACTCCATGCTGACAACAACTGCCATATATGCCTGCCTTCTCGCCTTTATATTCCTCTGGCTTTCATTGCGCGTGATTGGTTTCCGCCGAAGCAACAAGATTGCTCTGGGTGATAATGGAGACCGCACGCTGCTTCGGCGGACCCGTGTTCAGGCGAACTTCACGGAATATGTCCCGATCACATTGATCCTGCTGGCGATTGCCGAATTGAATGGCGCCAGTGACTGGGTTATCCATGCAGCGGGTATCGCCCTTGTGGCGGGGCGCATATTGCACGCGATTGGCTTCAGCAGTGACCCTGATATCCTGCCCTTGCGCGTAAGTGGCATGGTGCTAACGCTTCTGAGCATTATCATCCTGATACTCACTAACGCTTATAGCGTCGTCAGCTGATTACTTGCTAGGGTCAGGACCCATTAATCTCACCTTTTTGGTCGAGGTCAAATGGCCTGCTCACAAGGCGCAAGGTCGCAGGAAGTATTGCTACTTTCAAGGG
>JALEGJ010000155.1 GCA_022763115.1 Aquisalinus sp. | reverse complement strand
CGCGACAGCCAGAAAGATACTTGTGACACTGAATGCAATTGTCAAAAGAGATGGCTTCTACGAAACCAAAACCATAAACTGAAACACAGTTGCTACTAATTAGCGGAATAACTGTTGAAACCCAATTAGTTATCTTGATGCAATCATGATAATGTCCACTCTGGCAGATCATCAGGAACCAGATAATGAATCGCATCTTTGCAGAACTGAATAGACGGGGCGTTCTGCGTACAGGTTCAGCTTATATCGTGCTCAGTTGGTTGATGCTGCAGGTCTCCGGGATTCTTGTACCGGCAATGGAATTGCCCCCGGTCGTGCTGACCGTAACAGGTTGGTTCCTGATTTTCTGTTTTCCTTTTGTCGTTCTGGCTTCCTGGCTCATTGATGTAACACCTGACGGGATCGTACTCACCAAAACTCTGGAACAACAGGCTGTACAGCATTCACAGGATACAGAAATGGCGAGGTCTGTGATTGATCTCGGCACTTCACCCACCGGCTTTGCAGCGCAGAGCCTGCTAAGCGGGCAAAAATCAATCGCTGTTCTGCCCTTTACAGATATGAGCGCACAACACGATCAGGGACACCTGGCAGATGGTGTTGCAGAAGAAGTCCGTAATCGGCTTTCTGCGACAGCCGGCCTGCACGTCATTGGACGCAGCTCATCCAAAGCCTTTGCCGGCAAGCGCGAAGACCCCCGCGAAATCGGTAAATTGTTGCACGTACATTATATTCTGGCCGGTAGTATCAGTAGAGCTGCGGACAAATTATCCATAGAGGCAAGGCTGATCAGAGTGGATAGCGGCTTTCAACTCTGGGCTAAATCTTATGATCGTAGTCTGAAAGATATTTTTGACGTACAGGAAGAAATTGCCATCACCATTGCACGAGAACTCGGTGTCTCTGCCAATATAAGGCAAAAAGAGGACGCTCCCCAGAGATTAACCGGTAATGAGGGCGCTTATTCGCTTTACATGCGCGCGCGCAATCTAATGACCCACCGGATTGATACCGGACTCGAAGAAGCCATCTCGCTACTGGAGCAGGCGCTAAAAATTGATGATAATTTTGCGCGCGCTTGGGCTGCCCTCGCCGAAGCCCATGTCGCTTCAACCGTCCATTTGAATAAACGTCTGTCCGAAGCGCAAGCTGCAGCTGAGCGCTGCTGCCGTCAGGCCATTGCCATTGATCAGAGTTTTGCTGCTCCTCATGCCGTTCTTGGGCGTATTTTCATGCAGCACCGGGCTTACACAGCGATGCAAGAATCTCTCAACACGGCATTAACTCTTGATCCAGATGACACAACTGCACTGCACCATGCAGGCATGGCAATGATCAGTGTGGGGCGGCTTAGTGAAGCTGCGCAACTTTATCAGCGCCTGCACGATATAGACCCGATGATGCCTTTTGCCCTCAGCGGTATGGCTATATCACGCCTTCTCACGGGTGATCTTGATGCGGCAGAAGCTTATGCCTTGCGCGTTGCGGCCCTCGGCTTCGGCCCTGCACTCCTGACTCTTGCGGACATCGCATGGCTGAGGCAAGATCTCGAAAAAGCTGCGGAATTGCAGGACCGGGCCATGAAAGCTGGCCTCGTACACGAGTTTACAGCAGAGCAGATTTCAATCCTCTCGCGCAGTATCTACTTCGAAGACCGGAAAGAAGAGGCGCTGCATATCGTGGATGAATATGTGCGCGACCCGGCACCGGAAACAGAAGGTTTTGCGCCTGTGATGTTGTTACGACTTGGACGCATAGAAGAAGCCTTTGATATTTTTGCCCGGAACAAATTTGCCTTCGACAGTTACTTTCTGGCAGCACTCTGGTCGCCCTCAGCAGCGGACGCCAGGCGCCATCCGGCATTCCGGGATTTCGTCAAGCGCATAGGGTTGGTCGATTACTGGCGGCAATATGGATGGGCACATCATTTTAAGCCAGTTTCTGATACTGATTTTGAGGTAGTCTGAATAATGAACAATGAACACACCGACACAGCAACAACCAGCGCGTCCTCTGATCCCATACTCTCACTCAGGCTACAATTTCTACTCGGTCAGGCAGAAGCCCTGGGCCAGCAAATTCAGTTTGCGGATATGAAGGCCGTAGCCCTGTTTGCGCTGATTGGCGTTATAGCTGCCAATGCCATCCTGAACATTGAGTCTGTTGAATATGCCGGTGCGCTTGTCGCCCTTATCCAGATCAAGGCCGTCATCATGGCAATCTGCCTGTTTGTCGTGCTACCACGCCTCGCCAGCAAGGAAGCCAGTAAGCAGATGGTTCTGCAGGATCGCTATTCCTGGCCAGCATTGACCAGTGAAACATACGGCCCAGAAGAACATGCGGCCTATATGCGAAACAGTGAAGTTTCTGAACTGATCATTTCAGTCGCGCGCAGCAATGTCATTGTCGCTCGTATATTACGGCGCAAATTTTCCCTTTTGCGCTGGGCTTTCTTGCTGGCAATGGTTGATGTGCCAGTGACGATCATTTTGTACTTGGCTGCGTAAGGCAAGTATCGAAATATCATTGCAGCCGGCTTGGCTTCTTGTCGGGATCTGACATATCAGCATGGCTTTCAGCCACTGAAATTTCCATCAGGGAGACCAGCGCGCGAGCTCGATCTTCAATGGACGCGGCCTCCAGAATTGCCTGTTGTTCGTCAGGCTCAAACGGGCAACTCATCGCAATCGAGTTAACAATTGAATCCACAGAAGCATCCTTGATGGCATCCCAGTCAGCTTTCAGGCCAGCTTCATTCAGATACGCCAAAAGCACATCGAGTAACCGGCTTCTGATATCTGAGGGATCGTCATCACCATGCTCCGGTTCCCACAGATCCATACCATAAGGCGACCAGTCAGGCTTGACCTGACGGAAGGCAGTATCAGCTTCCAACTCTTCACCAATGAGGAAACGAGAGATACCGGTCAGTGTAATGAGATACCTGCCATCATCCGTTTCCATGAAAGAAGTTACCCTACCAGCGCAACCGGTTTGATAGAGTGTATCAGGGCTATTATCCCTTTGCGGACGTACCATCCCTATCAATCTGCCATTGGCAAGAGCATGGTCCGTCATCATCAGGTAACGCGGCTCAAAGATGTTTAGCGGCAATCGCCCTCGCGGCAACAGCAAGGCGTTACGCAACGGAAAAATTGGCAACAATTCCGGCAATTGGCGCCCGGGTCCCATGCGCTCTGTATCACTTGCCATTTTGCCTCCGCCGCCTTTGGGGTTCGTGTTTACGAGAAGAGAATTGAAGACAGGCGTCGCCGCGCGTCTTTCGTCACGGGATGTTTGACTCCCAACGCATCGAAAAGTGTGACCAGTTTTGTGCGCGCCGCCTCTTCGTTCCAGCTCCGATCTTTCGCAACCAATCGTAGCAAAATGTCCACCGCTGCTTCCAGTTGACCGCTACCAATCAGAGCTTCTGCGTAAGCATACTGAGCATCCATATCTTCCGGCGCGTTTTCTGCTGCTACCCGCGCGCTTGCGAGGTCAACGCCTCCTGCACCGGTTTCAGCGAGATCAATCATGGCCTTCACGGCAGCGACGCTGGAATGCGTCTGCAGTTTCTCGGGGATGAGATCAAGCATCTGCCGCGCTTCATCGAGATTACCGCTCGCCACATGACATTGGGCAAGCCCAGCCAAAGCACGCGCCTTCTCTTCGCTCTCTTCCTCAAGGGACTGTGCCAGTTGCCCATAAAGCTGCGCAGCGGCAGAAATATCATTTTCCGCAAAAGCGGCATCTGCTGCATCCAGTATTTCTGTGACCGAGGGACCTGTACCGGCGCCACCACCAAGTCCCGCTTGGTCCGCAATCTGCAACGCCCGCTCCAGAAATTGCTTGATCTGGCTCTCGGGCACAGCGCCAGCAAAACCATCCACTGGTTGCCCGGCTATAAACAGCATTACCGTAGGCACGGACTGGATCCGAAGTTGCTGAGCGAGCATCTGGTTCTGGTCAATATCAACCTTTACCATCCGCACCTTGCCGTTCAGTTCGTTAACCGCTTTCTCCAGTTGAGGTCCGAGAGTTTTACAGGGCCCACACCAAGGAGCCCAGAAGTCAACAACTATGGGCACCTCTCGGGAAGCAACCATAACGTCTTCTGCAAAAGTCTCTATGGTGGAATCTTTAATAAAGCCGCTTTGAGGCGCGCCGTCCGCTGGGGTGGCTGAGCCGATAATATCTGTCATGGTTTATCTCCTGAAGACAGCTACATGGCGCTGCGAAAGATATAGTTCAAGCCTTCTCTCAGGCGCTACCGGGAGCCGAAAGGTTCATCTGGACAGGGGCATGCCCGCAAGCGCGGACAAAATTTAACACGTCTTCAAAAGATATAGCTGTCGAAGCCGTGTTTTCCAGCGGATGGAACCAGGCCCGGTCAAACGATGCAAAACAATCATCGAAAATAACGTTGCTGATGCGTTTCTCACCATCATTGATAAGCGCAAAAGGCGTCACCGCCCCCGGGATAACCCCAAGTACCTCCATCATGAGATCAGGCTTTCCGAAAGAAAGCCGTTGTTTTGCGCCGATAACCTTACCGAGCGCCTTAAGGTCAACCTGCGTATCTGCCACGGCCACCACAAGGCTCAAGGTTCCAGCCTTGTCTTTCAGAAAAAGATTCTTGGAATGACCGCCTGGCATATCCTGCTTGATTGCCTTGCTTTCCTCGACTGTAAATACCGCATAATGATCACGCGTCTCATAGCGAAGGCCAAGATCATCAAGAAAAGCAAACAATTCAGTTCTGGTCGCAGGGCGTCCTAGTGTCATACCGGGCCTCAAAAGCAGCATTTTTAATCAAGCACAATTTTCCACTTGCACTCAATGGCCTGATGCGCTTTATAGCTGTTCTGCCTTCACGGCGTGAGCGGGCGTAGCTCAGGGGTAGAGCATCACCTTGCCAAGGTGAGGGTCGTGCGTTCGAAT
>JALEGJ010000154.1 GCA_022763115.1 Aquisalinus sp. | reverse complement strand
AGGCCTGGTGGTGGCGCAAACCTGACTCCATTCATCAGAAGGCAAAGGAATTTGCACCATCAGAGCTGGGCTTCACCATGGTTGCCCATGAACCTTCTTCCAACTCGGCTGGCTACAAACTGTTGGGCGGCAAGCCGGTGACGGAGATTGCCTTCCGCCTGCCCGGCATTCGCACAGAGCTCATCACCGTCGGCAAGCACAAGGTCCTTGGACTGACGACCGTCACGCCGATTGATGAGGAGCACACGGAAGTGACCCAGACCTTTTTCTGGACAAACCCGATGTTCAACTTCCTGAAATTGATCCTGATCCCCATGGGCCGGGCCTTTCTGCGCCAGGACCACCGGATCGTCATGATGCAGAAGGAAGGCCTGCAATATAATCCTCGCCTGATGCTGATAAATGACGCAGATGTGCAGGCCAAATGGTATTATCGCCTCAAGAAAGCCTGGGACGACGCCCAAGGCTCCGGAGAAAGTTTCGTCAACCCTGTTGAGCCTGCGACCCTGCACTGGCGGAGCTGAAGCACCTGGCGATCTGTGTGACCTGGCGCTTACCTCCTTCGCATAAGATATGTCAGTTGATGCTGCCAGGGTGTGCTTACCGGAAGCGCGGGGGTCACTTCGCTGATCCGGCGTTGAGCAGATCCTGCTACGTTTTGGGATAAAGTTCACGCCCTCTCCCCCGGGGGTGCCGCAAAAGCCAGCCACAGCCACGCGCGGCACGAGATGATCTGTACGATCATGGCCAGTGGCATATGTGTAAGTGGCAAAGGACACGGCGGAAATTTCTCCTGCTGTTGAGGTTTAATAGGGTAATCCGGATAACCGGAATAAAGAACATTTATAGAACATTGACGATAATGTCAAGAGGGTATTTTTGGAATCTGACGTCAGGGCACTGCCGTTCACAGTGGGCTCACTTCCTGATTTCAGGAGAGGGTGCACCAGAAATATCTGGCCTTTTATAACACTGCGGTGCATGAAGCCGAGGCGTAATGCACCGTCCTCGCTATAATCCCAATCTAATCCACCACTCTTCAGACTTCATCTCTTCTGGAATCTCATCTAAATTCTCTGAATCAATTCCCAATTTATCTAATTGATCAAAATATTCATCTGACAAAGATTTTGGTAGTTTTTTACCCGTCCAAGGACAATAATGAATTTCTTGAAGTGATCCACTTGATGGGATTTTAATGTAAATCGACCTATGATATGGTATATACTTAATTGCTACTTTATCTTCTTCGATAAACCGAAACAGTAAACTGAACTCTTTTTTCAAAATTGACATCGTCAAATATTAACCTTTATCTTACAAGTCCAATTTACGCCCTGTGGTTGCGCTATTTGACTTCATCTGCTCTGTTCTCGCGTCCATTACACATATATGCTTACCTCGTCTGTCAAAAATTTCAATTTCCCCATGACGCCGGCCATAAGCAAGTAGGATGCATGAAGCCGCAGGCGTAATGCATCACCCTCCACACATGCTATAGAGACGAGAGGCCGAATTATCGCAAATTATTTGTGCCGGGTGGGACGTATTTTGTTACGGTCAATCTGCGTGATCGGTCCTCTTCACGTCTCGCGGACGATACGCGGGGACATACGCGCAGCTTGGCGTGTGACCCGCCAGAAGAAGCCATTTGAAATCCTTGCTGTTACGGTGGTGTCGGAACATTGGAATTGCCCTGTGACACCTGTCGGAAGGTGATGTTGGAAGTTCTGGCGCGCGGCACAGATTTGACCGCCCCCCTCCGTCTCGCTAACGCTCGACACCTCCCCCGTTTTCACGGGGGAGGAACGATATCGCTCCAGCGTGTAAACTTGCTTACTGTACAGATTTTTTTATGAACCGCTATAATGTACCCCTAAATTTACATCCTCTAAATCAGGTCACCTCATGAGCGCGGCACGTTCCGGCAATGGGTCCCGTATCTGCGCAGCAGCATTTCATGCCGCAGCGCATTCCGGGATGACGCGGGTGGGTTTTTGGGATAGCCTTCATACGCAACTGCACAGGGAGAGTTTTGTGAAGTCTGTTCTGAAAATTATATTAGCGGCACTGCTGCTTGTCGTACCAGCCTGTGCCCAGAGCATTTATACATACAGGTTTTCTGAAAAACAGGCATCGGACTTTTTTACCGATGGGAATGCGGCGCAGCTGGCCGACGCAGCTTGCAGTGGCGATCGCTCCGGCGTGCGCGAACAGGTGCGTGCAGGCGTAAACCCAAATGCTGTGGGCCGTGAGAACATGACGCCCCTTGGGTGGGCCCTTGTATGCCGCAACCTGTCGGGCGTCAGAGCGCTGCTTGATGCCGGGGCTGATCCAAATCAGATTGTATTCGCTGATAACTATTCGTTGAAGATTGCGATATCATTACGCAATGTTTCCTTTCTGGAGACTTTATTGGTACAGGGAGCGGACCCTAATTATAATTACGCAATGGCCTTCGGGGCTGCGCGCGAATCAGTATCTCTGAAGAAGGAAACGGGCTCGTGGACTCATTTTGATTTATTAATGCAATATGGATTGCATTTGGATCTGCTTAGTCCAAGCTCTGGAGAGGAAAGGTTTAATTCTACTATTTTTATTCGCCTAACTGGGAGTAATGAATTTTGTAAGGCGCTGACTTTCATAAGAAACGAACGCAGAAGAAACGAAGAACGTATATTGCGCTCTACAATAAGAGCCAGAATTAATCCTGCTTCTCCAGAATATCAATGCCAGCAAGAAATGATTGATATCCTGATGGAGAGAGTTGGAGAAGAAAATTATAAAGCTTTCGAAGCTGAGCTTCTTGATCGTAACTCAGGCCGTAACTAAGAGTACCAGCAAGCTGGATGCAGCTGCATTGACTATCCGCCTTCACCGCAATGACTGTTTACGGATTGACCAGTCGGAACCTGTTGGGCGCGCCATGTGTAGCAGGGTCCAGCTTAGGGCCATCCAGCCAAAGCTCAATATATCTGGTCGATTGTCGAACTGACTCGATAACGCGCGTCTCTCCAGAGGTGAACTCCAGAACAGCCCCCTGCTGATAGAACGGTGCAAGAATATCATCTGATCCAACCAGAATGACAGCGCGTTTGTTTATTGTCAGGATACCGTTTTTCCAGTTTTGATCCGTAAAATCCAGTGGGCTGGTGGCCGCTGAATGCGCATCAGGTTGATCAGATTCGCTGCGCTGCATATTAGCTAATACCTGCTTCGGAAACACAGCCCCCGCATCGCTATCCTTCAGCACTTCGATACGACAAGAGGTTATTTGTGCTGTACCGCCCCGGCCACGCACGGCTTCAAGCTGCACCTCACTTTTGCCGCCTGTGAGCAGGAAAGAAAGCTCGCTCACCTGCGCTGATGCGCCAAACTCCTGCCAGTTTCTGCCGCGCATCATCTTGCCATTGCGCCATCTCAATAACCAGAGCGCATGCTGCCCGGAATACGTCGGGGCCAGAATTGCCTTATAAACCTCGCTGGTGACGGGCAGGTCAAACGAGATCGAAACCCTTGATGTGCCCCGGCTATCCTCAATGACACACTCTTCCCGGACACCACTCCAGGATGCAATCTCATCACGGGGCTGCCAGACGATATGTTGCTGATCAGCCATGACGGGCCGGAAATGCACCAAGACAGCGTCAAAAAACCAGAATTGCTGCATGACGCTCCACATTTGCCAATATGTATATTCGGGATTGGTGGTCAGCACCCTGACATCATCAGCGCCAGTCAGAAAATTCAGCCATGCGCTGTAATTACGCTCCCCAAGCGCGTGGATGGCCAGCGCAGAACTTGTGTGCACTTCCCCGCCATAAACATGTACCGCCGGGGAGTAGTAATCCCCAACAAGCCGAACCTTCCCCTCAAGAGGGGCGAGATAGTTCTTCAGATCCTCACTGATGAAGCCCGCATATGTGCGGTCCTGCTGCTGCAGTTGCACTCTTTTTTTGTTAAAATCTTCGGCGCTCATGGTCATTGCCAGCGCCATGATCATGATCGCCAGGGCAGGCTGATAAACCTGCGCCGCGCCCCTCCTGCTTTCGAGAATTTTTGACAGATGTGCTGTGATGAAATTGATTGCTACAATGAATAATAGAAGCGCGTTGAAAGCATAGAAGGGATAGTAATAACGATCTGACCTGTGCCCGACTGTTTCCAGCAAGATCGCGGCCATGATCAGGGCCACCGAAATCAGGGCAAAGACAAGTCGCCGGGTTATTAGCAGAACCAGGCAAGCCATAATCCAGTATTGTGGCGTCTGGCTGATACGATCCCCCAGACTTGCCAGCAGAGACTGCAGGTCGAAAATCTTGTCCGTGTAGCTGCCGAAATACCAGAGCTGCCCATCTGACACAGCCTGATAACGCTCAAAGAAATCCACGTAATGAAATTGCGTGAATAAGCCTAGAAGACCAAAGAAAAGTATCAGCGCTGTAACGCCAGTTTTCGCAACATCGAGCGGCGCGCGCCATTGTTTGATAGCAACATAAAGGCCAGCTGACGCACCTATGGGCACGCCAAAATCAAATGACAGAAGCGGCATCAACGCGATGCACAAGCCAAGACTTAGATACGGGAGTTGTTTTCTGGTTATCAACAGGCTGAGAAGCAGGAAGAGCCCTGCAGAGAACACAAAGCGATAGCTGAGCGCGCTGTTATCCGGGATGAATAATTTCCGCTCGGTCATGTAAAAGGCGCAAAAGAGGAAAAAAACCACAAGAGCCAGGAGGCTGACGAGCCAAATCCGCTCCCGGGGGACCTGCAATGCGGAAGCGGCCAAGCGGGTCACGATCATCCACCCAAGTCCGGAGATGAATGCACACAGAAGTACAAACCACCCCGCCTCCAGCCAGGTGAAGAGTGATAAGAACTTTCCCGGAATGATCCCGAGGTAAAGCACATAATCACGGCCTAACACGGCATCTGATCCCGCCAGTACGGCCGTACTCAACAGCTGATATTGCCCATCCACGTGATAGCTGTTTGGTGATGTCACCAACGCAACCGAGCCATAGGCCACAAATAAAAACAGTAGTGCACTGAGTATAGGGTTTTTATGAGTGTGGATATTTTTGGCAGAAAACTGCGCGGCGGCCTGAAGCAGTACGTAGAAATATTGCATCATATGCTATACTCCGTATCCCGTCTCGCCTCTGGCAAGCTGGTCGCCAGTTTCCTGCAGACAGCACGTCATGGGAAACGTACATACTACGCCACACCTTCATGGCAATATGCTGTACGATATAACACGCTGGTTAATTCGAACGGGCTAGCGTAAGCGTGTTTAATCTCGAAAATGATTATGA
Source organism: Aquisalinus sp. (assembly GCA_022763115.1). Classification (GTDB taxonomy): domain Bacteria; phylum Pseudomonadota; class Alphaproteobacteria; order Caulobacterales; family Parvularculaceae; genus Aquisalinus. The sequence continues at coordinate 2,655 of JALEGJ010000154.1, read as the reverse complement.
GCATGTAAGAGCGGCATATGTCAGAAAGTGTTGAAACGTCCACCAATAGCCAGCCGCGCTCAGCAGCGGCGAAATTGCATGCGGTGCTGGATGAGCTGGCGGCGCGGGCCGTTGCAGATGGTGAGACGACACGCCCTTCTCAGGCGCAGGAGACTGCTGGCCCGGAAGCTAGTGCAAACGACGCAAAAGCCGAGGGCAAGGCTGGCAAGGAAGATGGTCCCAAGGCGTCCCTCGGGGCGCTGGTGGAGGCGCTGGATGAGCGCGCCTATGGCATGATGCTGCTGTTGCTGGCGCTGCCCTGCTGCCTGCCCTTTGTCTACCTGCTGCCCCAGATTGTCGCCCTGCCGATGCTGGCGCTGGCGGCACAGATGGCCCTTGGCAAGGAGGCACCATGGCTGCCGGCGGGGCTTGCGAAACGGGAATTTCAGGTTTCGATGATGAAAGGCACCGTAAGCCGGGCCGAGCGCTATCTCGGCTGGGTTGAACGCATCACGCATCCGCGCCTCACGGCGCTTTCCGATGGTGTTGGTATGCGGATTACCGGCGCACTGCTGCTGATCCCCTGCGCCTCCATTCTGGTGCCATTGCCGCTCACCAATTCCACGCCGGGCATTGGCGTGGCGATTGCCTCCGTTGGCCTGATCGAGCGTGACGGATTGCTCATTATACTGGGGCTGTTGATCGGGTTATTGTGGGTGGCAGCGCTGATCTTTTTTGGCGCCGAAGCAATCAGCCTGGCGAAGGACTGGATAGTGGGACTGGTGTCATCATGATTGGCAATGTTCTTTACGCTGTGACCATCCCGGTACGCGCATTCCTGATTTGCGGGCTTGCCAGTGCCGGGCTTCTGGCGGCGGCACATCTTTTTGAGCGTATCGGCGGACTGGCGCCGTGTGCCTTATGCCTGGATCAACGTGAAGTGCACTGGGTGGCATTAGCCGTTTTCGTTCTTGTGCGTGGTATTATTGTCCTGACGAATTCGACCCGGGCCCTGACGGTTGGCCTTGTGCTGATGGTACTTGTCTTTGGCTATTCAACCTGGCTTTCCGGCTATCATGCGGGTGTTGAATGGAAATGGTGGCCGGGCCCGGAGACCTGTAGTGCCACGACTGACCTGAGTGGCCCGATCAACCCGCTGGACGCCCTTGACGATGCTGTTGTGCCGTGCACGGAAGCGGCATGGCGCCTGTTCGGCATTTCCATGGCGGGATATAATTTCCTGGCCTCGCTCGGGCTCATGCTGCTGGCGGGTATCGGGGCCTGGCGCTCTTTCCGCCCGCCAGCTGTCACCCTTGCCGATAGTCACGCAAACACTTAAGTCTACCCCATGAGCAATACGCCTTTTGTACATACAAATCGACCTGGCCCGCGCGCGAAGCGCCTGCAGGAAATGCTGCGGGTGGACCATGCGGGCGAATATGGTGCGGTCCAGATTTATAAAGGCCAACGCGCTGTCTTTGACCGGCTGCCGCAAAAAGCCCGGCTTTCCGGCCTTCTGAAAGAGATGGAAGAAGGCGAGCAGAAACACCTCAAGGCGTTTGACGGCTTGCTCGCGGAACACAAGGCCCGGCCCACGGCGTTTGCGCCTGTCTGGAACATTGCCGGGTTTGCACTTGGCGCGGGCACGGCCCTGATGGGTGAGAAGGCGGCGATGGCCTGCACGTCGGCTGTCGAGGAAGTGATCGAGAAGCACTACGCTGAACAGGCCGAAGAACTTGGCGACACCGAGCCTGAATTGCGCGATACCATCCTCGAATTTCGGGAGGATGAACTGGAGCATAAAGACACAGCCATCGCGGAAGGCGCAGAAGACGCGCCCGGCTATGGCCTTCTGAAAGGTGTGATCCAAGCCGGCTGCCATCTTGCCATTCGCCTGAGCGAAAAAGTGTGAGCAGCGCGCCCGACAAAATTGATACAACCGTCCGCCCACCGACCATCGGGCAGGTGCCCCGTGCGCTGTGGGTCCTTATTGGCGCGATGGCAGTTATCGAACTCTTCCTGACTGGGTCGGATCGCGGCCTTGTGGGCAACCCCGAATGGCGGGGTATAGCATTTCTCTATGGTGCCTTCTGGGACCCGCTGACAAACGGCATCGCTGAGCCTGTTTTCTCCCTGCAGCCTTACACCATGTATCTGACACATGCATTTCTGCATGCGGACCTTTTTCACCTGCTCATGAACAGTGTCATTCTCCTGTCCATTGGCAAGCTGGTGGCGGAACAGGCTGGCGTGAACGCCATGCTGTTGCTGTTTGTCGTGTGCGCCATCGGCGGCGGCATTGGCTTTGCGCTTCTGGCCGATACGACTATCCCTGCGATTGGCGCTTCGGGTGCCGTGTTCGGTTTTCTCGCTGTCTGGCAATATTGGGATGGGGTGATCCGCCAGGCCCGTGGCCTGTCTCTAAAGCCTGTGTTCCAAACGATCATCGGCCTCATCATCCTGAATATCGTTCTGGCCTTGTGGATGCAGGGTGGTCTGGCCTGGCAGGCGCATCTCGGCGGTTTTGTTGCCGGTCTCGCCATGGGGCCGGTAATGACCCATTATGCCCGCCAGCATGCGAACCGCCTTGAGGACTAGGGTCAGGACCCATTAATCTCACCTTTTTGGTCGAGGTCAAATGGCCTGCTCACAAGGCGCAAGGCCGCAGGAAGTATT
>JALEGJ010000153.1 GCA_022763115.1 Aquisalinus sp. | reverse complement strand
CGTGATAGTCATTGACCAGATACAAAAGATCCGTCTCAAGGCGCAGGTCAAGGTCCGGTGACTGGTTGACCAGATGCGACATACGATAGGAATAGAATGGGCGATCGTGGCCGAGGCGCGTGAAAATTGATCCTGTGCCGATGATTTTCTTGTCATCTTCCATGACAAGAAAGAACGTCTCTTTTTGCTCTGGCGGTTCGGCGCGAGCGAAAGCCTCCTGTGACAGATATATCCTTTTGAGCATGGCCTGCTCATTGTGAGGCATTGTGGTCATGCCGAGGCCAGCCTTGGCAGCAAGGTCCATCAGGCCCGGCAGGTCGTTTTGCTGAGCAGGTCGTACCCGGATCATCTAGTTTCCTTTCAGTCGTTCCGGCCAGGGGCAGGCCCCTGACGCGAGCATAAGCATCACAAGACAGGCCAGTTTCGCGCGCTCGCTGAAACTTTCAATAACGGCAAACTCCTTGTCGGAATGGATGTTGCCGCCGCGCACGCCCAGCGTATCCACATTGGGCAGTCCGGCATCGGCGAGATTGTTGCCATCACAGCAGCCGCCGGTTGCTTGCCAGCCGATCTCGAGGCCAAGGTCAGCGCCTGCGGCTTTGACCAACTCGAATAACGCCAGTGTGCCGCCGGTATTGGTTTTGACCGGGCGGTGAATGCCGCCATGCAGGCTGACTTCAATATCCTGGCCAAAATTCTGTGAAGCAACAATGTTGCGCACCTGCTCATCAACCCATTGCAGGTCCGCCGGGCTGCGACCACGCGCATTCATGCGGACAACACACGTGTCCGGCACGACATTCGTGGCAACCCCGCCAGTAATGACGCCGATATTCATGGTTGTGTTTTCGCGCTGACCATTCAGGGCATTTACCGCTGCAATCACATGGGCTGCCCCGACAATGGCATTGCGGCCCTTGTCGAACTCACGGCCCGCATGGGCAGCAAGGCCTTTCACCGTGAATGTATAATGACCGCTGCCCGCGCGGGCACCCGCAAGGGTCCCGTCCGGCAGCGCTGGCTCGAAGACCATACCGATATCGGCGGATCGTGCCTTGTCAGCAAGCACATGCGCAGAAGCATGGGAGCCGGTTTCCTCATCGGCATTCAGCACCACGTCAATACCCACATGCTCAGCGTACGGTGTCTTCTCGAAGACTGTGATCGCTTCCAGCATGACGCAGATGCCGCCTTTCATGTCCGCACAGCCCGGCCCGTGCAAAGTACCGTCGCCACGATCAACAATCTTCTGAAAGTGGTGATCTTTCGGGAACACCGTATCGAGATGGCCGGTCATCAGAATGCGGCGGTTGGCCTGCGGCCTGTTGCTCAGCACAAACGCGCCCGCGCGTGGTATTTCGATCACCTCGCCGCCGTCACTGACATGGGTGACCGGCGCCGGCGCCTGTTCCTCGCTCGTCAGGCCGATAGCCTCGAACTCAGGGATGATGAGATCAGCTGTGCGCCGGATACCCTCCAGATTGTCGGTGCCGCTGTTGATGGCGCACCAGTCCATTGTCCGGGCGACCATCCGGTCTGTTGCGGCGTCAAGCGGGGCGAGGCAGGATTTCAAATCAGACATGCCTCGTTGATAATCGTTTTAATTGCCTTGGCAATGGGGGAGACCCGGAATGACAAAATTCCGGACAAATCCGGTGAACGCTCTATATATCTGAGCGTTTCCTGCTGTATCGCGCGGATGCAAGGGACGATCATGCCAAGTGCGACGCGTTAAATGAAAGAGGCAAAGGCCCGATGAAACATTATCCGAACCGCATCGCCTGGGTTACCGGCGCCAGCTACGGCCTTGGCCGTTCTCTTGCCGAGCATATGGCTCGCAAGGGCTGGCAGGTTGCGGTCTCTGCTCGCTCGGAAGACGACCTCAAGGCTTTTGCTTCAGAATCAGAAGGCTGGAGTGGTCAGGTTCATGCCTATCCGTGCGACATCACGAATCTTGATGATCTCAAGCAGGCCGTTACCCGCATTGAAGCAGAAATTGGCCCCATCGAAATTGCTGTCCTGAATGCCGGCACCCACCAGCCGATGCGCGCGCATGAGTTTGATGCAAATGTTTTCCGCAAACTGACCGATATCAATCTGATGGGCACGGTCAACTGCATTGAGGCTTTGTTGCCCGGTTTCTATAAACGCCAATCCGGGCAAATCGCTGTCGTGTCGTCCGTGGCCGGGTATCGTGGCCTGCCAACGTCGGCGGCCTATGGCATGACCAAGGCCGGACTCATCAACATGGCAGAGGCGCTCAAGCCGGAATTTGACGAGGCCAATATCCGCATTCAAATTGTCTCGCCAGGTTTTGTCCGTACCCCCCTGACCGACAAGAACGACTTTCCCATGCCGTTCATTATGGAGCCGGAAGACGCGGCCCGTGCTTTCTACAAGGGGCTTGTCTCGCGTCGTTTCGAAATTGTGTTTCCGTGGCAGATGGGCATTATTTTCAAGCTGATCCGTATGTTGCCAGCGCCACTGGCTTTTGCCCTGACAAAAAATATGATCCCTGATGATGAGTCAGGCAAGGAAGAGGTGGCGTGATGAGTCAGGCGATCCGGAACTATATCGACTTTCTGGGGCGCAGTACGCCGGAAACAATCTCCGAGTTGAAAGAGTATTGTACGGAAGATGTGCATTTCCGCGACCCGTTCAACGAGGTCCATTCAGTCGAGCACTTCGTTGCCATCATGGAAGAAAGTTACGAGACCCTGTCCGAGGTTAGCTTCGAGGTACTGGAGACATTCTGGTCAGAGCAGGCGGCGGTCATCAAATGGAATTTCTATTTCCGTATGAAACCGGGGGCCGAGAAGGAAACCATCACGGGCCTGAGCGAAATCCGTAGTGATGGTGCGAAAGTCACTGCGCATCTTGACTATTGGGACTCAGGCGAGCGCATCTATGCCCGCATCCCGGTGCTCGGATTTTTTGTGCGGCAGGTTCGCAACCGCGTATCTGCCGGACTGGATAATAGCTGAAATCCTTTTCTACCGGGGACGGGTCACGGATGAAGGGCTTTCTGGCAATCCGCTCCCGGACGCAATCCTTGTGCATTTACAATAGCTTGGCCTGACTTATGTGCCCCCCTTTGCGGGGCCTTATGCTGCGTGCTCTCGAAATTCAGGAGTGATCGCAATGGAAGAAAAGACCAGCCGTCTCGGCTTGCCCTACGTCATGGCCGGGCAGGCTCAGAAACATATCACCGTTAATGAAAGCCTTCAGCTGGTGGATGCGCTCGCGCAACTCAGCTGTCGCTCCGCAACAACCGGCGCAGAGCCAGCCAGTCCCGTGGCGGGGGACGTTTATATCCTGCCCGCTGGCAAGACCGGCAGCAACTGGGGCGACATGGCGGAGGGCAATCTTGCGGCCTGGTTCGATACGTTCTGGGAGGAACTGCCAGCGCGCGAGGGTATGCTTGCCTGGGTCGAAGATGCGGACACGCTGCTTGTTTATGACGGGGGGCAGTGGTCTGAAGTCTCATCTGCGCCAGAGACGGTTCCGACACTTGGCATCAATGCCACGGCAGACATGGTCAATCGCCTCAGTGTCAAGGCAGATGCGGAGTTGCTCTCCCATGATGACGTGACACCGGGCACCGGTGATGCGCGTAAGGTCATCAACAAGGCCAGCGAGAGCAATACGGCTTCCGTTGTGTTCCAGTCGGACTTTTCCGGCAGGGCAGAATTTGGCCTGACGGGTGATGATGATTTTCACCTCAAGGTCAGTGCGGATGGCACTTCTTTTGTTGAGGCGCTCGTGATCGACAAGGCGACCGGCTATGCCGGTTTCGGCGGGGCTCCATCATACCCGCTTGATCTGCAAAATGGTGCTGATGCAAAATTCAGCGGCCATATCGGCATTGGTGGCGCCAATCCGGGGCCCTCTTACGCGATCAATGCGTCATCATCCGGTTTCGGGATTGGCGGTGCATCAGTCTTGCGCACCTCTTCCGGCGTCTTGCGCATTGGTGAAAGTGGCGGCTTCACGGAAGCCTGGCTTGCGCCCGGTTTTGGGGCAACCTGCCGGGTGGTGAAGGATGAAGGAATCTATGTGAAAGGGGCAGCTCTGCCGCAGACGGATGATATTTACGATATTGGTTCGGCAACCCATCGCTGGGATGATATTTATGCCACCAACGCAACCATTCAAACATCAGACGAAAGACTGAAAAAAGATGTGGCCGACCTGCCTTATGGTCTCGCTCTCGTTAATGCGCTGCGACCGGTGCAGTTTCGCTGGCGAGACCGTCAGCTGCCGGCAGAAACAGAAATAATCGAACAGGAAGACTATGAGACGCAACCGGAGGCGCACACTGTCAGGCGTGCTGTCCTGGAAGACGGGATTTATGTTCTGAAAGATGTGACCGAGACCCGAGAGGTGCCGGTTTACGACATGTTCCCGCTGCATGATGAGAATGGTGCGCCATTGCTGAAAGAAAATGGTGCACCTGTCCTGCACCGCGTACCGCGGCGGCGCATAACCCGCCATGAGATAGAGTTGACACCGGCGCGAGAGATTGAAGGTCGTCGCCTGCATTTCGGGCTGATCGCGCAGGAGGTTGAGGCTTTGTTGACTGATAAGGATATTGATACGTCGGACTTTGCAGCCTTCATCCATGACCCGCAGGCAGATGTGTTTGGTATGCGTTATGGCGAGTTGATCCCTGTTCTGCTCAAGGCAATACAGGAACTCTCCGCCGAGATAGAAGTGTTGAAAGCTCAACACACGGATGTGGTGTGAGTCTGGTGATATTATTCTTGCAGAGAGTGGTGTCTTGTGTCGTGATATTGAATAAAACTAATATTCAAAACAGGGAGCCGACATGGCAAAAAAAATCTGGCCAGTAGTGACAAGTGCGTTGCTCGCTTGTCTTGTCGTTGCATGTGCGCAGCAGACCAGCGAAGTCGTTATTGAGAAAAGCGCAGGCGCTGAATACACGGTTTCCACAGGTAAGCTCGCGCAGATTGAAGAAAAACTTCAGGCTGAAGTTGAGGCGGGCATTCGCTCGGGCTTTGTGGTCATGGTCAATCAGGGCGGCGAAACCGTTTATGAAACGGCGCTCGGGCTCGCTGATATTGAAGCGGCAAAACCCATGACGCAGGAAACGGAGTTTCGCATTGCCAGCATGACCAAGCCGGTCACGTCGCTTGCGATCATGATGCTGGTCGAGCGCGGCGATGTGTTGCTTACGGACCCGGTGGCGAAATATATCCCGGCCTTTGCGGATGTCAGAGTTGCGACCTCTCCCGATTATAATGAAGAGGGCGTGATCCCGACCGAGCCGTTGCAACGGCCTATGACGGTGCATCAGTTGCTCACGCATACATCCGGGCTCGGTTATATTTTCGATTTCTCCACTGACCTTGGCAAGGAGATGATTGCCGGTAGTCTGTACACACTGGAAGGTGACCTTACCGCCCGCATTGATGCGCTTGCAGAGTTCCCCCTTTATACCCAGCCAGGTACACGCTGGCAGTATTCCTACGCGACGGATGTGCTCGGACGTATCGTGGAAGTTGCGTCCGGGAAATCTCTGGATGTGTTTTTCGAGGAGGAAATCTTTACGCCCCTCGGCATGAGCGAGACCGGCTTTTATCTGGGTGAAACGGATTTTTCTGATCTGGCGATGGTCTATAGCTTCAACGAAGCCGGTGAGATGGTGCTGCCGGGACGAATTCGTGGCAACCCTGATCCGAATGCAGACAGTCCCGTCTGGCCATCTGGCGGCGGCGGTCTTGTATCGACTGCGCGCGATTACATGCGATTTGCGCAGTTGCTGCTGAATGGTGGCGAACTGGATGGCGTGAGACTGGTTTCCCCGGCAACGATTGATCTGATGACATCGCCTCATGTTGCAGAAGAAAAGCTGGTTGGCACGTTCATGCAAAAAGGTGAAAATTTCGGCCTTGGCGGCCGCGTCGTCGTTGAGCCGGGCTATGCGGGCCGTGTGCAGGCGGCAGGAGAATTCGGCTGGGGCGGATATTATGACACGACATTTTTCATCAGTCCGCAATATGACCTGGCGATCATTGTCATGGCCCAGAGAGAGCCGGGCCCCCATGCTCCAGAGTCAAGGGCGCAAGGTATCGTGAGAGCCGCTGCCTATGGTGCACTGGAGCCAAGGGACTAATCCGTTCTGTACTGTCGAATTATCTCAATAATTTCGGCGTGCAGGTGCGGGTTGCCGCAGGCAACAGCATCATAAAACATATCCTCCGTATGGGGGCTAATGCTGTCGAGCGTTTTGCCGTCAAGGTCTGACAGGATGGCGCCCGATTGCGTGACCACGGGCAGCAGGGCGGCGACATCATGCCGGGCAAGACCGCGTTCAATGATGATGTCTATATGGCCTGCCGCTAACAGGCCGTAAGCATAAGCATCACCGCCATAGGAGGTGACCCAGCAGCGGTCTGACAATTCCGCCAGAACCCGCTCAAGACCATTGTCAAACATGCCGGGGGCTGTGGTGCTGAAACGGCAATCTGTCAGGTCCGTGGTTCTGGAGGCCGAGCAGTTCTTGCCGTTCAGGGTCGCCGGGCGACCTGCAACGCCAAGCCAGCGTTGTCCGGTGACCGGCTGGTCAATAAGGCCGAGGACAGGTGTACCCTCTTTGCAGAGCGCAATTAGCGTCGCGAAAACCGGCTTGCCACAGGAAAAGGCGATGGTGCCGTCAATCGGATCAAGGATCCATTCATACGGTTCGCGCCCGGCTGAGTAGCCTTCTTCCTCGCCGTACACGGCATGGGTCGGCAGTTTTTCCTGCAGGATCTGGCGGATCAGCTGCTCGGCTTTCAAGTCGGCTTCTGTCACTATCGGCGAAGCTGCCAATTTGCGCTCGGCTGTCACCGGCTGAAGATAATAGCTGCGGATCAGTTCCCCCGCTGCATCAGCCGCCTGTTCAGCGATCTCGATAAAGTGATCCAGGTCGTCCATTAGGGCTTGCCTTCCTGCTGCATTGCTGTATTAGCACGATAATACATTGGAACATCTTGAGTTTTGAAACCATGGCAGCACCAAAGAAAATCAGAGCGACAGGCTCGGCACCGCCCGGTAGTGAAGAGGTGCTTTACCGCAGCCTCGCCGGCATGGAAAGCGCGGACGAAGCCAGACGGTTTCTGGCAGATTTATGCACGCCCGGCGAAATAAGAGCCTTGTCAGAGCGCTGGCATGTTGCGCGCCTGCTTGATGAGACGAACCTCTCATACCGCGAGATTCATCAGGAGACAGGCGTCAGTACAACGACCATCGCCCGGGTCGCAAGATTTCTAAATAATGAACCACATCAGGGTTATCGCCTGATGCTGGACCGACTTAAAGGTGAAAAATGACCGATCAGGAACAACGCCTGCGTATCGCTGTCCAGAAGAAAGGCCAGCTTGCAGATAAGAGCCTGCAACTTTTCGAGCAGGCAGGGTTGAAAATCTCCCGGGGTGCCAACGACCTTCTCTACAGGGCAGAAAACTTCCCGGCAGATTTTCTCCGTGTGCGCGATGACGATATCCCTCAATTCGTAGCTAGCGGCGCGTGTGCACTGGGGATTGTCGGAGAGAATGTTCTGCAGGAAGATCTGCCGGATTTGCAGGCGGATACTGTTGATGTGGCGAGACCGCTCGGATTTGGTCAGTGCACACTTAAAATAGCTGTACCGAATGAGATGACTTATGACAGCGTGCAAGACCTTGCGGGCCTTAGCATAGCCACATCATATCCGGTTCTGTTGAGGCAGTATCTGTCTGAGAGAAATGTTGCTGCCTCCGTGGTGGAAATGTCCGGCGCAGTGGAAGTCGCGCCGCGCTTAAAAGTTGCAGATGTCATTTGTGACCTTGTATCCACCGGGCAAACACTTGCCGCTAATGGCCTGCGCGCGGTGGACACGGTGATGAACAGCGAAGCCGTGCTGATCCGCCACACTGGAGAAAAAACACTTTACCCTGAAGACTTGATTGCGCGCCTGCTGCGCCGCATTGATGGGGTGCTGGCAACTCGCGAGACGAAGTATATCATGATGAACGCCCCGGAATCAGCTCTTGATGATATTATCGAGATTCTGCCGGGTGCCGGGTCGCCCACTGTTACACCGCTGGCAGGTGAGCCGGGGCAGGTGGCTATCCACGCAGTCTGTCAGGAATCTGTTTTCTGGGAAACACTCGAAAGGCTGAAAGCCGCTGGCAGTTCAGCGATCCTTGTGCTGCCGATTGAAAAAATGATGCTCTAGGTAAGTAAAATGCAGGTAATTGAATGGTCAGGTCTGTCAGCTGAAGCGCGTAAACGTGCGCTAGCGAGGCCCGAAAGCAGGCAGGCGGAAAGTGTAACCGGCCTCGTCGAAAATGTTTTTGCAGCGGTTGCCGCAGAAGGCGACGCAGCCGTTGCGCGTTATGCTGAGGAGTTCGACAAGCTGGCCCCTCGCATGCTCGAGCTTACTGATGAAGTCATTGCGGAGGCGCGGACCAGTGTAGAAGATGAAGATTACCAGGCACTCATGGCTGCCGCGACGAATGTCCGGGCCTTTCACGAGGCTGAAGTATCGGGTGCGTATGAGACACAGATCGCACCGGGTATAGAGTGCGCTCGCGTTATGCGCTCTCTGGGTGCGGCGGGTCTTTATGTGCCGGGTGGCACCGCGCCATTGTTCTCGACACTTCTGATGCTGGCCATTCCAGCCCGGATTGCCGGTGTGCAGAATGTCATTGTTTGCACACCGCCAGATCGTGACGGCAATATCAACCCTTTCATCATTCTGGCAGCAAGCATCTGCGAGATTGATGCGATTTACCTTGTGGGGGGAGCGCAGGCTATTGCGGCGCTGTCCCTCGGCACAGAAATGATTCCAAAAGCAGATATCATTGCCGGGCCGGGCAATGCTTATGTGACGGCTGCCAAGGCCTATGCGGCTGCTTTGCCAAACGGGCCGATTATCGACATGCCTGCAGGCCCAAGCGAGCTGATGGTGGTGGCAGATGAAGCGGCAGACCCGGCGGTTATCGCCGCAGACCTTCTCAGCCAGGCAGAGCATGATACCGACGCACAGGTTGTTTTTGTGACCACTGATGCCGGGTTGATAGAGGCGGTGGAACTTGCTGTTGAGGAACAACTGTCGGCATTGCCCCGTCAGAAGATTGCCAGGCAATCTCTGGCGCATGGCAAGGCAATCCTGGTGCAGAGCACACTGGAAGCGATTGAGGTGATAAATGCCTATGCGCCGGAACATTTGTCGTTGAATAGTCAAGACGCGGAACAGCTTGTGCCGCAGGTCAGAACAGCCGGTACTGTATTTGTCGGTAGTTGGGCAGCGGAGACTTTTGGTGACTATGCTGCCGGTCCGAGCCATGTTTTGCCTACCGATGGGGCAGCGGCAAAATGGAGCGGTGTCTCCGTCTCGACTTTCCAGCGCTCCATGACCGTTCAACGGGTGTCACAGTCTGGCGTCAATGATATTGCTGCCATTTCGGCCCGGCTTGCACGCCTTGAAGGGTTGGAAGCTCATGCGAGAGCAGCTGATATTCGCTTGTCGAAAGCAGGGGCTGCGTCATGACCGCTCTTGCCCAGCGCCTTGCCCGTCCGGAAATTCTGGCATTGGAGCCTTACCAGACGGCTTATGATGAAAATGATCGCGATCAGGCCATCAAGCTGGATGCGAACGAAAATCCTTACGCGCCTCTTTTGTCAGACTCGCTGGCAGCGACAGCAAACCGTTATCCGGAGCCTCAGCCTGCCAGATTGCTGGCGCGTCTTGCTGCGCTCTATCAGGTTGGTCCAGAGACTATCTTTGTCGGGCGCGGTGCAGATGAAGCAATCGAGTTGCTGGTGCGTGCTTTTTGTACGCCCGGACAGGATGCTGTTCTCACCTGTCCGCCGACATTCAGCTATTATGAGACGGTCGCGCAAATTCAGGGTGCGCGATGCCTGAAGGTGCCATTGCAGGATGACTTCAATATAAACAAGGATGAGATTGTCCGGGTCGGCTCTGCGGATGAAAACCTGAAGATTGTTTTTCTGTGTTCGCCCATGAACCCGACCGGTAATAGCATTGCGCGGCAGGATATTCTTGATATCTGCACGGCGTTACCGGAAACGCTAATTGTTGTTGATGAAGCCTATATCGAGTTTTCAACACACCCCAGTGTAGCGACTGAATTGGCCGGTTTAGAAAATCTCGTTGTACTGCGCACATTGTCCAAAGCCTATGGGCTGGCTGGTGCGCGCTGCGGCGTTGCGCTGGCAGACCCTGAAATCATCAGTGTATTGCGGCGGATTATGCCACCATATCCGCTTTCTACGTTGACGGAGCAGGCGGTATTGCAGGCCCTTGCCCCCTTCCGTATGCCGCTAATCAAAAAGCGCGTGGATGAAATCCTGCAACAGCGAGACCGGTTGATGGAGCAGCTACCCTTGGCCAAGCAAATTTTGGATGTTTATCCGAGTGATGCCAATGCGATATTCGTCAAAGTAGCCGACGCTGATAGTTTCCAGAAAATCATGGATCAGGCTGCCATCAAGGTACGGCGACGAGAAAACGTCTTTCAGGGGGGCTTCCGAATAACTGTTGGTACACCTGCTGAAAACACGACCTTGCTGGCGGCTCTTGGTCTTGACCAGGGCGTACAGTCAGGGCGCAGCGCGGAAAGGATACGCGAGACGAAAGAGACTCGCATTTCCTGCAGGATAGACCTCGACAAAACAGGTGTTACAGACATCAATACCGGAGTCGGGTTTTTCGACCATATGCTTGAGCAGATTGCGCGGCATGGCGGTTTTTCGTTGAGCCTGATCTGCGAAGGTGACTTGGAAATAGACGCACACCATACGCTTGAAGACTGTATGCTGACATTCGGCGAGTGCCTGAAAGCAGCTTTGGGCGATAAACGTGGCATTGGCCGTTTCGGCTTTCTGCTGCCTATGGATGAAACCGAGGCCCAGATCAGTGTTGATCTCGGCGGGCGTCCGTACAGTGTTTTCAAGGGTGCGTTTTCTGCAAGTCATATTGGTGACTATCCAACGGAGATGACGGCACATCTGTTCCGCTCGCTGGCGGATAGTCTGGGTGCTGCTATTCATGTTTCTGTCAATGGTGAGAACGATCATCACAAAACCGAGGCCTGCTTCAAGGCTCTGGGGCGTGCCTTGCGCATGGCGATCCGCAAGGAAGGTGATGATATTCCCAGCACAAAGGGTGTGTTGTGATCAGCGTTACCCTTGTGGATATGAATTGCGGGAATATCGCCTCGGTCGAATTCGCACTGGACCGGCTGGGCGTAACGCACCAGCGCACGCAGTCAGCCGAAGGTATTCTGTCAGCAGAGCGGTTGATCCTGCCGGGTGTTGGGACAGCCAGTTTCGCCATGCAGCAGTTGCACCATCTTGACCTTGTTGAGCCATTAAGAGCCGCGAGACAGCCGCTCATGGGCATCTGCCTCGGAATGCAGCTTCTCTACGAGTTCTCGGAAGAAGGTGACGTGGAATGCCTCGGCTTGCTGAAAGGTCGTGTCGAGAGGATGAAAGGCTCAACTGATTTGCCTGTGCCGCATATGGGCTGGTCAACGCTTGATATAATCAGGGATGACACGCCTGTGCTGACTGGTATCGAAAATAACAGCTTCGCATATTTCGTACACAGTTTCGCGTGCCCCGTGACACCTGAGACCGTCGCTTCTGTAGATTATGGCCGTCCCTGCGGCGCGATTGTCAGTGCGGGCAATGTTTCTGGATGTCAATTTCATCCGGAGCGCTCGAGTGTCACCGGTGCGCAGATATTGCGTAATTTTGTGAGTTTGCCATGTTGATTTACCCTGCAATTGATCTGATTGATGGAAAGTGCGTGCGCCTTGCGCAAGGGGCTTTCGATGCTGTGACGCAGTATAATGATGATCCTTTGCGCCAGCTAAAGTCGTTTGTGCAGGACGGTGCCGAGCAAGTCCACATCGTGGATCTCGATGGCGCGCGCGCAGGTAAGCCCGTGCAGCACGATCTAATTGGCAAACTCACCACGGCGGCCGGTATCGCAGTGCAGGCAGCAGGCGGTGTGCGGACGAGAGAACACGTGCAGGCCCTGCTGGATAACGGGGTCAGTCGTGTTGTCATTGGCAGCCTTGCCATACTTGAACCAGACCAGGTGACTGGCTGGTTAGCTGATTATGGACCTGAAAGCTTCACGATTTCGCTCGATATCAAGGTTGAAGGGGGTGAGCCAATCATTGCAACCCATGGCTGGGAAAAGTCTTCCGGCAAGTTGTTGTGGGATATTCTGTCATATCATGCAGAAGCTGGTATGAAACATGTTCTGGTCACTGATGTATCGCGTGACGGTATGCTCACAGGGCCAAACTTGCCGCTGATGCAGGAGATAATCTCACGTTTCCCTAATATTGCCTTGCAGGCATCTGGCGGTGTGGGGACGATTGGAGATATCCGGCAGCTGAAACAAGCGGGCGCAGCAGCGGCAATTGTTGGCAAGGCTTTATATGAGGGCAAGTTCACCCTTGCGGAGGCTGTCAATGCTGGCGCGTAGGATTATTCCGTGCCTTGATGTCCGTGACGGCAAGGTTGTCAAGGGCGTCCAGTTTCGGAATCATGAAGTGGTTGGCGATATTGTTGAATGCGCGTTGCGCTATCGGGATGAAGGAGCTGATGAACTGGTTTTGTACGATATTACCGCCAGCCCTGAAAACCGCAGCGTAGATATAAGCTGGGTGCGGAATGTTGCGAAAGTAATTGATATTCCCTTTTCAGTCGCAGGCGGTATCAGAACCAGCGAGCAGGCACGGGCTATCCTGGATAATGGTGCAGACAAGATCTCGATAAACTCTCCGGCGCTCGAAAACCCGGATTTCATCAATGAACTGGTTGGTAAATTTGGCTCTCAGTGTATCGTCATTGGTGTTGACTCGCTCGAAGACGGTGGGCGCTATTACGTCCATCAATATACAGGTAACCCTGATGCAATGATACGCACACGCCGCC
Organism: Aquisalinus sp.; assembly: GCA_022763115.1. Lineage (GTDB taxonomy): Bacteria > Pseudomonadota > Alphaproteobacteria > Caulobacterales > Parvularculaceae > Aquisalinus. The sequence continues at coordinate 3,999 of JALEGJ010000153.1, read as the reverse complement.
TGATGACGGACTGGATTGTCGAGGCGGAAAAGCGTGGTGCTGGTGAAGTCGTCCTTAATTGCATGAATCAGGATGGTGTACGCAAAGGATATGACACCAATCAACTGTCTTTGGCGCGCAGCATGTTGACAATTCCGTTGATTGCTTCTGGCGGCGCAGGAGCCGTCTCACATTTTCAGGATGTGTTCGAAAAGTCTGATGTGAGTGGGGCGCTTGCGGCCAGCGTCTTCCACAAGAACGTCATCAATATACAAGATCTCAAACAGGAACTATCATCATGTGGTCTGACGATGAGGCAATAGATATTTCAAGCCTTGACTGGCAAAAGGGCAATGGCTTGTTACCGGCAGTTGTTCAGGATGCTGATACCCTGCAGGTGCTCATGCTTGGTTATATGAATGACAAGGCGCTGGAGCAGACTTACGAAACCGGTTTGGTCACATTTTTCAGTCGGTCAAGGAATGAAATCTGGCAGAAAGGCGAAACGTCCGGAAACACGTTACAGCTCGTCTCGGTTCGGGTTGATTGTGATCGGGACACGCTGCTCGTGCAGGCAAGACCAGCTGGTCCCGTTTGCCATTTGGGCACGCCCGGCTGTTTCGATGATGGATTGGCGCCGGGGATCGGTTTTCTTGCAAGGCTTGAACAGGTCGTGAGTGCGCGGCGTACCGTGCCTGACGAAACCAGTTATACGTCTAAACTGTTTGCAGCTGGCAAGAAGCGCATTGCCCAGAAGGTTGGTGAGGAAGGCGTTGAGGCAGCACTGGCCGGGGTAACAGGTGATACGGATGAATTAAAAGAGGAGGCTGCGGACCTGCTGTTTCACCTGACGGTTCTGTTGCAAGCAAATGATGTACCCCTGTCCGAGGTTATGTCCGTGTTGCGTGCACGTCATCAAAAGTCCTGACTGGCCTGATAGATTGATCTCAGGTAGGTTATCTTCAGGAGAAATAGAAGATGACTTACGCAGAAGTTTCGAACTGGGCACGCGCGCAAATACCGACTTTTCGTGAGAAAGCGCAAAGCTTTGAGGATTTGCGCTATCTGCCATCAGATACAGCTAAAGAAATGGCAAGTGCCGGACTATTCCGATTATTGACGCCTGAGTATCTCGGTGGCCTGGAGGTCACGCCCGCACAATTCAGTGAAATCTTGCAACTGGTCAGTCAGGGCGATGCCAGTGCCGGGTGGTGTACGATGATTGCCGATACGGCGGCTCTTGTTGGGGCATATCTTCCCGAAGAGACAGCACGGGAAGTGTTTTCTGATCCGGATGTCATCCTGGCGGGAATCTTTGCACCCATGGGTAAAGCTGTGCAGGATGGCAAGAATTATATAGTCAACGGGACCTGGCAATGGGCTTCCGGCTCAATGAACTGTGACTGGCTTTCTGGCGGTGCACTGATCATGGAAGATGGTAACCCCAGATTATTGCCAAACGGTATGCCTGACAGCCGTATGATGATTTTTTCAAGAAGTGATGTGGAACTTATCGACACATGGCACGTCGCCGGCCTGAAAGGCACAGGATCTGGTGATATGTCTGTGTCAAACGTAGCTGTACCTGTTGAACGATCTGTGTCTTTATTGATTGACAAGCCTGTCGTTGAAAGTCCTCTTTATGTATTTCCGGTTTTTGGTCTGCTGGCTTTGGGCATAGCATCAGTTGCCGTTGGTAACGCACGGGCTGCGCTCGATGCTGTGAAAGAAATTGCCAAGGGGAAGGTCGCGCCTGGTGGGCGGAAAACGCTTGCAGACCGGCCCGTTGTTCAAACAGAGATTGCCAAGGCTGAAGCGACATTGCGGTCAGCACGTGCCTTTCTGGCGGAAAGCGTTGATCAGGCCTGGCAGGCGGCGCAGACCACCGATACGCTTTCAGCTGATACGCGGTCTGACTTGCGCCTTTCCTGCACGCATGCCACCCGGGTGTGTGCGGATGTTTGCAGGGTAGCTTATGACCTCGGAGGTGGCAGCGCTGTATTTCTGTCCAATGAACTACAGAGACGTTTTCGTGATGCACATACCATGACCCAACACATTATGGTCAGTCCGGCTATATATGAACAGACAGGCCGTATAAAGCTTGATCTTAACACTGACCTAACAATGCTATGACAAAAGGTTAACTACGGATCAATCATATCGCAACTTTTGCCTGTTATTAACCATACTCCTAACTGGAGAATGGATATGGCAGAGCGTTACAACCTGATTGTTATCGGCAGTGGCCCGGCTGGTCGCAGAGCGGCTATTCAAGCGGCAAAGCTGGGGAAATCGGTCCTGATTATCGAAAAAGGTCGTCGTGTAGGCGGCGTTTCTGTCCATACCGGGACAATTCCAAGCAAAACCTTGCGTGAAACAGTCCTCAATCTGTCGGGCTGGCGCGAACGCGGTTTTTATGGTCAGAATTATAAGGTCAAAGCCAATATCTCTGCGGATGATTTGAAAAAACGCCTGTTGGCAACACTCGATCATGAAGTTGAAGTGCTTGAGCATCAGTTCTGTCGCAACCGGGTCGAGCGGGTGCAGGGCACGGCACGTTTTCTTTCCCGCCACAAGGTGGAAGTGCTTGGCGCCAATGGCGAAAAAACACTGTATTCATTTGACAATATTCTGATCTGTGTCGGAACGAAACCATTCCGTCCCGAGAATATCCCTTTTGACGGGACGCATATCATAGACAGTGATGAAGTGCTGGACCTTGAAATCCTGCCAAAATCTATCGTGGTTGTTGGTGCGGGTGTTATTGGTGTTGAGTATGCGACAATTTTCAGTGCACTGGATATCCGTGTGAGTGTTATTGAGCCGCGTGACACTGTTCTTGATTTTGTAGATCGCGAGTTGATTGCCGACTTCCTGTACGATCTGCGCGATCGCGGCATCCAGCTTCGCCTTGGCAGCAAAGCCGAAAAGATTGAGCGACGTGGCAGTGGCTGTCGCACGACGCTGGATGACGGCAGGGTGCTGGATTCAGATATGGTGCTGTTTGCAGCTGGCCGTCTTGGTGCAACAAGTGAGTTAAATCTGGACGCCTGTGGCCTGGAAACAGATCACCGTGGCCGCCTTTCTGTTGATCGGCATAGTTTTGAAACCGCAGTGCCGGGCATTTATGCCGCAGGTGATGTCATTGGCTTCCCGAGCCTGGCGTCCACTTCAATGGAACAGGGGCGCATTGCCTGCTGTCACGCTTTTGATGTGGCCATTGAGGATGTACCGGAGCACTTCCCCTATGGCATTTATGCCGTACCGGAAATTTCCATGATCGGCATGACGGAAGAACAAATACGCGAACAGGGTATTCCTTACGAATGCGGCGTTGCGCGTTTCCGTGAAACATCCCGCGGGCATATTCTCGGCATCAACCGGGGCATGATGAAGATGTTGTTCTCCCTTGAGGATCGCCGCCTGCTGGGCGTCCACATCATTGGGGAAGGGGCGACGGAGCTGATCCATATCGGCCAGGCGGCCATGACACTGGGTGGCACTGTCGATTATTTCGTCAATAGTATCTTCAACTATCCGACCTTGGCAGAGGCCTACAAGATTGCGGCGCTTGATGCGTGGAATCGGATGCATCAGGAAACAGTTGCAGATGAGACTGTGCGGACAGAGCAACCGGAAGCGGAAACTGGCGACCAGATGGTCGCTTGATCGCCAATCTTTCAGTTATTGCCAAAATTTAATCGCGATTGTGTGGCTTTCTGCCCACGATCCGGGACAAACTCGGGTTGAGGGCTTGTGTTTCCTTTTACAGAGGATCAAGTGCTTATTTGTGCAGACGCCGTAATTTCAGCGTTTAGCATATCTCCGCCAAACGTAGTTAATGGATTGAAAACCATTTATTCTTACGCGGAGCAGAATGAAATGACAGCGTTTCAGGGTGTGGCGGCTGTCGATGACTAAAAAAGTGGAGCCATGAAGCATGGACGGCCAAACAACACCTGCGCCCAAAAAGCGTGATATCGGTTTATTGATCCGCAGATTACTCGTCGGCGGGTT
>JALEGJ010000152.1 GCA_022763115.1 Aquisalinus sp. | reverse complement strand
GTTCCGAAGACTTCATTTGTATCCTGCCTAACCTGATCACCTCAGATCTGCGTTTGACCAGTGGCAATATCTACAGCTTCATCGGTACAGTCTTTGTTGGTGAAGATGCTGGTCCTGACGCAAATAACCCGGATACAGGTGCTTCTTCAGCAACTCTGTCCATTGACCCGGGTGTAACAATTTACGGTCGCTCTGGTGAAGACGCTGTGGTTGTTTCTCGCGGCTCTCAAATTCAGGCTCTTGGTACAGACTCAAGCCCGATCATCTTCACTTCCGAGCAGGATGTGCTTGGTCAAACAACAGCTCGCGGTCAGTTTGGTGGTCTCGTCATCAACGGTCGTGCGCCAATCAACGATTGTGACGTCACAACAGTTGATCCGGTCGCTAACCCTGAGCTTTGTGAGAAAACAGGTGAGGGTGGTTCTGGCCTCTTTGGTGGTAACCTCGCTACTGATAACTCCGGTGTTCTGAACTTCGTTCAGGTTCGGAACGGTGGCTTCCGCTTCTCCTCAGGTAACGAGTTGAATGGTATCGCCTTCCAGGGCGTTGGTTCCGGTACAGAAGTTGACTTCATTCAGGTTGACAACAACGTTGATGATGGCGTCGAGTTCTTCGGTGGTACTGTTAACGCCAAGCATATCGTTCTGACTGCGAATGGCGACGACTCACTTGACTGGACAGACGGCTGGACAGGTAATGTGCAGTACGTGATCATCCAGCACGCTTCTGATGATGGCGACAACGGCTTTGAAGGTGATAACCGCAGTAATGACACTGACATTCTGCCACGTTCGAACCCAACGATTGCCAACATCACATTCCTCGGTGATCCAAACACAGACTTCGGTGCTCAGCTTCGTGCAGGTACAGACGGTGAAGTCTATAACATGGTGATCGCGGGCGCTGGTGCTGGTGCCATCGACTTCACACAGGCGTCAGCTGATACATCAGTCTTCACTGAGTTCTTCAGCTCCTTCATCGCTTCCAACAATGCTGGTGGCGTGACCACAAGCGGCACAGTTTCAAGCCCTGTATTCGCGGCTGCGAACGGAAACGTTGACGGTTTCACTGACAACATCGACAGCACATTGACAGCGGCCTCCGGTTGTACGGCAACTGTTGTCCCTGGTGCGAATGAGAATGCGGTCACAGCAAGCCTGCCATCTGGTAACGACTTCTTCGACAGCGTGACTTACATCGGTGCCGTCGAGGATGCGAGCGATGACTGGTACGTTAACTGGACCATTGGTCTCTGTAACTAATTAAGCTCTTAACCGGCGGACAATGTCCGCCGGTTATACCAATCCGAGTACGAGGTAATTTAACGCCCAGGGGGCAACAGAGGTTAACCATGAAAAAGTTTAATACATTAGCGCCATCAGCACTGCTCGCTACCGCGATGCTTGCTGCTTCAGGCGCAGCGGTCGCTCAGGAGGATGTCATCATCGTTCGCGGCCAGAATATTCCTGACGAGAAAAAAGCTACATCAGAAATTTCAAGCGTCCTCGACGCTGAAGATTTTGTCCGGACCGGGGATTCGGATATCGCTGATGCGCTGCGTCGAGTTACTGGTCTTTCAATTGAGGGCGGTAAATTTGTTATCGTTCGCGGTCTGAACTCACGTTATTCCAGCGCCACGCTGAACGGCTCAAAGCTTCCAAGCCCGGAGCCATTGAAACGGACTGCACCACTGGATCTTTTCCCGACATCCGTTCTGGAAGGCTCTCTGGTTCAGAAAACTTTCTCACCACAATATTCCGGTGAATTTGGTGGTGGTGTTGTTGAGCTTCGCACAAAGTCAATTCCAAATGAGGACTTCCTGGAAGTAGGCGTATCGTTCAGCGCCAATACGGAAACAACATTTGCGTCTGGCCTCTTCCATGACGGCAGTGATTCAGACTTCCTTGGCTACGATGACGGCTTGCGCGATATTCCTGCTGAAGTAAGGACATTCCTTGCGCAAAACCCTGGTGAGCGGGATCTTTCCATCCCTGCGCGTCAAAGCTTCGATCAATTTGATACATTGCTGATTAGTGAAGACTCCGCCCCGTTGAATGGCAGCGGTAGTGTAGCTTTTGGCAAGGTGTTCGACACGGATGGTGATTACGAGCTTGGTACAGTATTCTATCTCGGCTACGGCAATGAGTGGACTACGCGCAATGGTACGCGTGTTCGCCCAGAGACATTCAACCAGACTTCCGGTTTCCTTGATCTCGCGGAAGATGTGACCGAGTATGTTTCTACAGCACAGGACATAACGGTTTCCGCGCTGAGTTCAACAGGCCTGGAATGGGGTCTAAACAACGAACTCAATTTCACAGGTCTCGTGGTACGCAAAACGACCAAAGAATCCCAGATCAGTTCAGGTGTTCGTGACCAGGGGCAGGACCGTTTCCTTGAAGAGAATACCAGCTTCACTGAGCGTGAAATCCTGCAGTTCCAGACTAACGGTTCTCACGTCTTGCTCTCCGAGAGTGATTTCAATGACGGTTCCGGCATTGAGTTCGACTGGCGTGCCGCATACGGTGAAGGTCGTCGCGAGGCACCTTACGAGCGTCAGACAAGCTTTGAGATTGTTGGTCAAAACACAGACTTTACTTTCTCCAACAATGACTCCGACAACTTCATCAACTTCGGTACAATTGATGATACGTCATTGAGTTTCGGTGCTGATTTCCTTATCCCGTTCGATCTTGATGGTCGTGCTTTGGACGTGATCTTCGGTGCTGCTTATGACCTGACTGAACGTGATGCCCAGCGTCGTGATTTCACATTCATTGGTAGCTTCCCGTCAGAGGTTTTGAGCAGTCGTGCAGATCTTATTTTTTCAGATGAGATTCTTGGCACAACAGGCCCAGTTGTCCGGTTACAATCGACAGCTCAGCAGCCAGACAATTTTGAAGGCTTGTTGCAGGTAACTTCTGTATACGCTGGTGCGGATATCGAACTGGGCGAGTATCTGCGCGCAGCTATCGGTGGTCGTTACGAAGAATCCAAGCAGAAGACCGAGACTTTTGCGACGATTGATCCAACCGGAACGCGTACGCTTAATCCACTTCTGGAGACCGATTACTTCCTGCCAGCCGTCACCTTGACCTGGATCCCGCCATTTACCGAAACAACGGATCTTTTTGGTAATGCTGATGTCCAGCTTCGTGTCGGTTACTCCGAAACGATTACTCGTCCGCAGTTCCGCGAATTGACGACTGTACGCTTTGACGATCCTGAGACAGACATCCCCTATCTTGGTAACCAGTTCCTTGTGAATACTGAGATCAAGAACTACGATGCACGTCTTGAGATGTACTTTGCACGCGGTGAGTTTGCGACACTTGGTTTCTTCTACAAGGAATTTGACAAGCCGATTGAAGACTTCTTCAGTACACAGGGTGACGTCAGTGTTCAGTCTTTCTTCAACGCCCCATCCGCTGAATTGTGGGGTGTGGAATTTGAACTTGAGAAGAACTTTGACCTTGCTGAGATCCTCGACACCCCTTGGGCAGTCGGTAAGGATCTGGTTTTCAAAACCAACTACACTTACTCTGACTCAGAAGTTGATAATACGGGCACAATCATTCGCTCGGTATCTTCGCCAAATGGCATCATTGCCAGTGAGGACCCTGCGAACGCCTTTATCTCAGATGGCAGCCGTCTGGTTGGTCAGTCTGATCATCTTTTCAACCTTCAGCTTGGCGTAGAAAACAACGATACAGGTTCAAAAGCTACTGTGCTGGCGAACTACTCCAGTGATCGTATTCTTTACCGGGGTGAAGGTAGTTTGCCTGAGATCACTGAAGAGCCGCCAATTACGATTGATCTCGTGATCAATCAGGATCTGGCCCTGTTCGGCTCTGACTATAATCTTGGTGTGAAGGTGCAGAACATCTTCAACGACGATTACAATGCTCTGCGCGAGACACTGAACCCTTCTTCAGGTGTTAGCGATGTTGACTTTGAACAATACGATCTCGGTCGTACATTCTCTGTCAGCCTGAAACGCGAATTCTAGGCGATCAAGTCACGAACACGGGGAAAAGGGCGGCCATGTGCCGCCTTTTTTCGTGGCAAATATTATATGGTAAGGCACTGTTTTTGCTGTAGATTATGTAAATTGATATGCCAGATAGAAACAGCTACGCCCCAACCGGTGCGTTGAAGCACAGCCAGATGTTAGAGGTAAGGCTTGAATACGTTGAGTTTGAAATATCCAGCCGCTTTGCGTTTCACCCCACACGGGCGAAAGGCCGGCAAGAGCGTTGTCGTCACTCTGGTGGAAGTTGGCTCTTTGGCTCTGGTTGCCTTCCTTGCTGCGCGTTTCGTGCTGGTTTTGATTACACCGGTAGACGACGGCGGCAATCCGGAGTCACTCGCGCTGCCATCCGGACTTAGCTCACCGGACCAGCGTGAATATGCTGTGTTTTCAAGGTACAACCCTTTTAGTGCCGCGCCGGCCAGTGTCTCGGAACGAGACCCTGACTACCTTGATGCTGTAGAAACAACACTCAATATCACCATCTCAGGGGCGATGATCCTTGAGGGCGGACGAGGAAGTGCAATTATCAAGGTTGGGTCAGCTGGCGAGCAGACTTTCCTTGTGGGGGATGAAATTGAAAGCGGCGTCACTCTTGAGCGGCTCGAACCAGGGCGTGCTATCATCTCCCGTAATGGTATTCTGGAATCTGTTACGCTTGAAAGAAATACCTCCGGTCTCACTGCACCTGCGGCATCTGCAGCTACGCAGCAAGGGACAGCTAGCCCTGTGAGATCTGGCAATACAGCTATGTCGCTGGAGCGATTATCCGAAATTTTCGTGATGCGCCCGGTCCGCAGCGCCAACGGTATCGCGACCGGACAGTACGTTGTTTCGGCAGGGCCCGATCAGGCTGCCTTTAATCGCACCGGATTGACTGAAGGGGATGTCATCAGTCAGGTCAATGGTCGTTCTGCCCCACAAGATCCTGAAAGCCTTTTTGAAATGCTGGATGAGTTAAAGTCACAAGATACAATTGCTTTAATGGTCAACCGGGGCGGCGAAGACGTTCAGCTATCAATTGTTTTATCGGAGTTGCAGTAATGGTCAGTTTACGAAAAATAGCCCTCGTGCTGGCTGCGTCTTCCGGATTGATGTTCACTCAAACTGACCTTGTGCTGGCTCAGAGCAATGGCGGCTCCATTCTGAATAATTATGAAGGTGCCGATATTCGGGATTTTATCAGAACAGTCTCTGTCTTGACCGGGTACAAATTCGTGATTGATCCGCGTCTTGCCAATAACAAGGTGACGATCATCGCGCCGCCTGAGGCAACACTCACATCTGATGAAATCTGGGAGCTGTTTCTGGCGACCATGCAGGTGAATAATTACGCCGTGCTGCCGATCAGTGATGGCGAATACAAGATCGTTCCTAATGATACGGCAACGCGTCAACCTAATGTGGGTGTGGCAACAGCTGCTGGCGGCGAATATGTGACCCGCATCGTAAGGCTGAATCTCGTTGATGCGCGTACAGCGGCAACTAATCTGCGCGGCCTTGTCGGCGAGCGGGGAATCGTCACCCCTGTACTCGAAAGCAACTCCATTATTATTGTTGATACAGCGGCTAATGTCAGTCGCCTGTTAGGGGTGATCGACAGCGTTGACAAGGACACATCTGTCGTGCGCACAGTTCAGTTGCAGAATGCCATTGCCGGTGAAGTGGCTGCTGTGTTGCGTGATCTTGGTGCCAGAAGCGCAGGGGAATCTGCTGTTGGCAGCAGTGGGATCAGTGTTGTGGCCGTCGATGCCAGTAATACGATCATCCTGCGCGGCAATCCGCGCGAGGTCAGCAAGTTGCTTCCGGTTATTCAGGATCTGGACCTCGCCGGCACGTCGAAAGTCGATTTGTCAGTCATTCGCCTTGCTCATGCGGATGGTGAAGAGATCGTCCCTCTGCTGACGGAAATGATCGAAAAAAGTTACGGTGAAGATTCGACGAACCGCAAACCCTCGATCGTTTTTCACGCACAAACTAATTCTCTGGTCGTCAATGCCGACGCTGATACGCAGCGCATAATCTCCTCTGTCGTTCGGCAGCTGGATATTCGTCGCCCGCAAGTGCTGATTGAGGCGATTGTCGTCAACATCTCGGATAATGTCGCGCGTGACCTGGGGCTGCAATATGTTATCGCTGGCGAAGAAATTCCGTTCACGTCGCAGAACTTCAGCAATACACAGCCCAATGTTCTGGCAGGCGTCGGGGCGGCCTTTTTTGCTGATGAGCGCATCGGCGACGAGGAAGTTACAGTCATTGATCCAAGTGGCACGCGCACGACAACTACCAATGAAGGCCAGTTGATACCGGGGACGGAGCGCCTTCTGGAAGCGGCGATTGGCTCATTCCTCGGCCTTGACGGATTTTCCATTGGCACAGGTGGCAAAACTGCCGACGGCACGATCTTTGGTGCGATCCTGACGGCGATCGAAGCCGATACAGACTCAAACATTCTCTCCACGCCATTTACGGTCACGCTTGATAATCAGCCCGCGCGTTTGCAGGTTGGCCAGGAGATTCCCATTACAACCGGCGAGCAGACCGGCACGGATTTTACTAACACCTTTAGAACTGTGGAGCGGCAGGAAGTCGGGATCATTCTGGAAGTCACCCCGCAAATCAGTGACGGAGATACGATCCGCCTTGAGATTACCCAGGAAGTCTCAAGCATCAATGGCGCGCTCACAAGCGTCAATCAGGAGTTTGTGACCAACAAGGCAAGCGTTTCAACCACGGCAAATGCTGATAATGGTTCCATTCTCGTGCTGGGCGGTCTGATTGACGATAATCGACAGTTAACGGAAAACAAGGTGCCGTTTCTCGGTGATATTCCCATTGCGGGTAACCTGTTCAAAAGCAGCTCGCGTGCGACAACCAAGAGCACACTGATGATATTCATCAAGCCGACGATCTTGCGGGATGAAGCTACAGCACAGCGTGTGACGGCCAGAAAGTATGATTACGTAAGAGAACAACAGCTTCTCAAGAGCCGGAACGAGAAACCATCAATCGATCGTCTCGTTGAGGAATATCTGAGTGTCGATCCTGATGTTCTTCCCGCACCGGTTTATCAGGAACCGTACTGACCGGGATGGACAGTGCCATGTCAGAGACAAACACAGAGCAAAAGGCAAGTGACGCCCCGGCAGAGATGCTGCCGCGCTTCACTTATGCTTTTGCCAGAGACAAGGGACTGATTGTTCTGTCTCGTGATGAAGCGGGTTACGTTGTTGGCGAAAAAACTATCGGGGAGCAGACGGAAGAGGCAATCTGGGCGCGGTTGGAAGCGCGGCGTTTTCTGGGCCAGCCTGTGAGACTTGAAAAGCTGCCGAATGATGTTTTCGAGCGCCGCTTGTCGGAAATCTATTCCGTTGAGGGTATTTCAACGGATGATCTCGGCACGACAGGGGACGAAGACCTGTCCAGCCTCGCAGAGGGGCTTCCCAAAACGGCTGACCTGCTCGATAGCGAGGATGATGCGCCTGTCATCCGGTTGATAAATGCATTGATTGCGGAGGCGGTCAAAACCAAGGCATCGGATATTCATATTGAGCCTTACGAGAAGGAAGTATCAGTCCGCCTGCGGATTGATGGTGTTTTGCGGGAAGTGCTTAATCTCCCGGCACGCATGACGCCTGTCTTGACGTCACGCGTCAAGGTTATGGCGCGGCTGGATATTGCCGAGAAGCGCATCCCTCAAGACGGCCGGATTTCCATTTCTCTCGGCGCGCGCGCAGTGGATGTGCGTATCTCGACATTACCTTCGAGATTTGGGGAGCGTGTGGTGATGCGCCTTCTCGACAAGGAACAGGCAAAACTAGACCTCGACACACTGGGTATGTCGTCAGCTCTGCTGGCGCGGTTCAAATCCATTCTTCAGCGCCCGAACGGGATCATTCTCGTCACGGGCCCCACAGGTTCGGGTAAAACAACCACGCTATATGGTGCCTTGTCACTCCTCAATGATCCCTCACGGAACATTCTGACGGTCGAGGACCCTGTAGAATATGCGCTGGATGGTGTAGGGCAGACGCAAGTCAACACCAAGGTCGGCATGACATTCGCTGCCGGTCTGCGGGCCATTCTCCGTCAGGATCCGGATATCGTGATGGTGGGTGAAATCCGGGATGTGGAAACTGCGCAAATTGCCGTTCAGGCCAGTCTGACCGGTCACCTGGTTTTGTCCACGGTCCACACAAATTCTGCGGTTGGGGCCATGACGCGCCTGCATGACATGGGCGTAGAGGCCTTCCTTTTATCGTCAACGCTGGCCGGTGTCATGGCGCAACGGTTGCTGCGTCAACTGTGCCCTGCCTGCAAGGTGCCATACAGCGCCGATGCTGCACAACGCCAGTTGCTGGGGGCTGAGCCCGATGAGGCTATCACGCTGTACAAGCCTGCCGGTTGTGGGCGGTGTAACCATACAGGATATGAGGGGCGTGTCGGCGTTTATGAGCTGGTCGTTGCTGATGAAACGCTCAAAAAGATGATCCATCAGGATGCCAGCGAGCAGGAGTTGGCAGCCCACGCCTTTCGCAATGCAGAAACCCTGCTTGAAAATGGTTTCGCCCATGCGCGTAATGGCGTCACCTCTATTGAGGAAGTCCTGCGGGTTCTGCAAAAAGACCAGACTGAGGACGCGTCATCATGAGCGCGTTTCAGTATCAGGCGCTGGACCCGTCAGGAAAAACCCGCAAAGGCATTCTGTCCGCTGATAATGCAAGACTTGCGCGTCGCGAATTGCTGGACAAGGGGCTGACACCCCTCAGCCTGGAGAATGTCGGCGCAGAAGTTGACGGACAACGGGCTCGCAAAGCCTCCTTCTCCAAAAGCGATCTGGTGCTCGTGACACGGCAGGTCGCTATCCTGGTCAACTCGGCGACACCCGTGGAAGAAGCGCTGAGCGCTGTTGCCAACCAGATGAACAAGCCCGGTGTGCGCGGCACGCTGCTTTCTATCAGGTCGCGGGTTATCGAAGGCTGGCGCTTGTCAGATGCGCTTGCCGAACACCCGGCCATTTTCTCTGACCTGTATCGTGGCATCATCGCTGCGGGCGAAACATCCGGTGATCTGGGCGCTGTCATGATCCGCCTTGCCGACATGCTGGAAAAAAACCGGGCAACCCTGATGAAAGCGTTGACCTCGTTGATTTATCCGGCTGCGCTTGCTGTCATTGCGACACTGGTGATATCGGGCATGATGATTTTCATAGTGCCCAAGATCGTTGAACAGTTCGATACAATGGGCGCACAGCTTCCGCTGATTACGCGCATGGTGATCGGTTTTTCCAACTTTCTGCAGGCGTGGGGTCTCTGGCTGCTTCTGCTCGTCGTCGCTGCATCTGTCGGTTTCTGGCGCGCAATGAGCGTACCTTCAGTGCGGCTGAGGGTCGATACGCTCTTGTTGAAATTGCCGGTCTTCGGGCGATTTGCACGGGGTATGGATGGCGCCCGTTTTGCCCGCACGCTTTCCACACTTTTTGCCTCTGGCGTTCCGTTGCTGGACTGTCTGCAGGCTTCCCGCCGCACTGTCATGAACACCCGGATCCGCCATCAACTTGGTGATACGTTGACAGCTGTGCGCGAAGGAGCATCGCTGGCGGGCGGTTTACAGAAAGCAGCAGCGTTCTCGCCCATGCTGGGTTACATGGTGGCCGCAGGGGAGCGTGCTGGCGAATTGCCCGTGATGCTCGACAAAACTGCAGCGCAGATGGAAACAGAGTTTGACACGGCGACGACGCTTGCCTTGAGGTTGATTGAGCCGGTAATTGTTGTAGGCATGGGGCTGGTTATCATGACTGTCATGCTGGCAATCCTTGTGCCTGTGTTACAAATCAACACGCTGACAGTCAGTTAGAAGTAAGGCTGAGATAATGAATATCATTCGTTCGACACTCCGGAAAACAAGGCGAAACAGCCAGCGCGGTCTGACACTTGTGGAGATGATGGTTGTGCTTGTCATTCTGGGATTGCTGACCACAATCGTTGTCATCAACGTCCTGCCTGCTGCCGATCAGGCAGACATGCAGAAAGCGCGCGCAGATATTTCCACGCTTGAAGTGGCACTGGATCAGTATCGCCTGGACATGAAAACTTATCCGACGATGGCGCAAGGCTTGCAGGCACTCGTCAGTGTGCCGGACGGTGCCAACCGGGCTCAGTCCTATCGCCCGGGTGGATATATCCGTAAGCTGCCACTCGATCCTTGGGGTAATCCTTATGTCTATCAAATACCCGGCGAGAATGGTCAGATTGATATCTTTTCCTACGGGGCGGATGGCCGTGAAGGCGGCGAAGGCAACAATGCCGATATCGGTAACTGGCAATAGGGCGCAGCAATCAGGCCTAACACTGGTCGAAATTCTCGTGGCGCTGGCGATTGTGGGGCTCCTCGCCAGTGTCGTTGTTCTCACCTTGCCTGCGGAGAAAAGCGAAACCCGTCAGCAGGCTTTTGAGCTTGGGCGCCAGATGAAGGCTGCATACGAATTATCTGTAACGAAGGGGCAATTGGTTGCGTTGGAGATCACTGAAACAGGTTACAATTTCCGGATTTACGGGCGCGAGGGCTGGCAGGCGCTGACTGTCCCGGGCAGTCGCCCTGAAGATCTCTTGTCTGATCGTGAGACTCTTTTCGACCTGTCGGGCGCAGACCTTATCAAGCCGGGTACGGCCGGTGATAACAGTCGTTCCGCATCCCTTTTCACGGACGAGCCTGAGCGAGAGAGCACGGTTATGACGCCTGACATTATCTGGCAGCCAACCGGCGAAGTGATGCCGGCGGAGATAAGGCTCACCGGACCTGAAGAAACATGGCTCGTTGTCCAAAGTGCTACCCGCGAGATCAATGTCAGGCAGATCGATGAATAGGCAGTACCGGGGAGGTCGACAAAAGGGCTTTACCCTGACGGAAACGCTCATTGCGATGTTCATTCTGTCAACGGCCATCGTCGCTCTATTGGCTTTATTTGCCCAGTCCGTGCGCACAACAGCAGATGTGGAACAGCGGTTACTGGCCAGCATTGTTGCAGATAATGTCATGACAGAGACACTCGCGCCATTCACCTTGTCCCCGAACCTGTCGCAACAGGGGCAGGCCGAACTTGGAGGGCAGGTCTGGCGCTGGCAACGCGACCTGACCGAAACAAGTGCTGCGGGCATGTTCCGGGTGACGATCACAGTACGCCCTGAACAAAGTGACCAGGTCATCAGCTCCCTGACAGCGTTCCGCGAAGGGGGGCTATGATGGCGCGTCGGCACCAAAGCGGTTTAACCCTAGTCGAGATGCTGGTTGCGTTATCCGTGTTCAGTGTCATTGCTGTTAGCTGCCTTGTGATTATGCGACTGGGACTTGATAGCGACGAACAACTGCAGGAAGCAACGCAGCTTGCCGCAGACTTTCAATTAGCACGGTCGCTGATTAAGTCTGATATGGCGCAGTTATCGGCCCGGCTTACCCGGGATGAATTGGGACAGCGCAGCTTCGTGGCCATGCGCGGTGGGAATTTTCAATTTGGGGAACCGCTTGTCAACGATCAGGGAGAGACCCTTCTCTTGTCACTGGTCAGTAACGGGCGCTTCAATCCGGATAATCAATACCCTCAATCCTCCCTTCAGTATATTGAGTATATGCTCGTCGATGATAGGGTGGTGAGGCGTGTGTGGCCATTTCTCGACCGGCTCGAAGAAACACCGCACAGCGAGCAAATTCTCTTTGATAGTGTATCTGACGTGTCGATGACCTTTCTGGATGGCCCGCGCTGGGTAAATCAGTGGCAGAGCCGTCCCGGCTCGGTGGCCCCGCGAGCCATCTCGCTGGAGTTCGAGCATTCTTCTCTGGGGCCCATGCGGCAGTTGTTTCTTGTCACGGGAACATCGGCATGATGCGGCGATCATCCATTCACAAGGGCCGGCACAGGCGTCCTCATCAGGCGGGGGTCGCGTTGCTCGTTGTACTTCTGCTGATGGCAACTTTGTCTGCCATTGCCATTGTTATGGTCCGCAATGTCCAGCTCACAACAGCGCGTTCTTTTGCGATGGAATCATTGACGCAGGCGCGCTGGTATATTCAAGGGGCTGAAACATTCAGCGTGCTGCTGCTGGAAGCGCAATGGAAACAGCAGCCGGCACGGGATACGCTACAGGATATCTGGGCGCAGGAACCAGCTACCTTTCCTTTGGAAAGCGGCTTGATGCGCGCTGCCCTCAAGGACAAGACAGTCTGTTTCAATCTCAACAGTCTTGTCAGCGCCAGCGAGCAGGAGCGACGTGCTGACCCTGCTGCAATTGCCGAGTATCAGCGTCTTCTGGAGGCTTTGGAAATTTCTGGCTCATTACAGATAGCCTTGACTGACTCACTGGTGGACTGGCTGGATACGGACGGCCTTCCCAGGCCAGATGGGGCGGAAGACGCCAGCTATGCTGCCCTTGATGTGCCGTATCGTGCGGGCAATACGCTGTTGTCTGATGTCAGTGAATTGCGCGCCATATACTGGTACTCCCGCGAGATTTACGAGCGTCTTCGGCCTTACGTCTGCGCGCACCCCTCGACACGCAAATCCGCACTGAACCTGAACATGGTGACCGAAGAAAACGCGCCGGTCCTTTACGCCATGCTCGGCGGAAATGTGTCGTTGTCAGATACACTCAGAATGCTGGAAGCGCGGCCAGAAAGCGGCTTCGAGACTGTCGAGCAATTTTGGGCGCTGCTACCTGATACCGGCACTGAAACGATTGACGAGACTGCTCGTAATCGACCGAACCTGTGGAGTCAGTATATTTCATTGGAAGCCGAGGTTAACCATCTTGACGCCAGACTGGCCATGACAAGCCTGATTGAGGTAAGCAGGGATGGAACAGCAACCGCCGTGCGGCGCAGATATGGATTGATAAATTGACAGAGGTGCAGCTCATTTTGTCAGGCGATACGCCAGAGGATCAGTTACGCTGGGCGCTGGTCAAGGACGGCAATGTTGTCAAAAGCGCCGTGGCAGAGAGCCTGAGTGCCTTCTCTGAAAATGCACACAACCCGGATGTCGAGACGGTACTCGTTCTGCCGGGAGAACGCTTTGTTGCGCGGCATATTTCGTCTCCTGCAAAGTCAAGACAGCAATTCCTGCAATCCGTCAGGTTTATTCTGGAAGACGAACTGGGCGGGGGCATTGACGGCTTGCATGTGTGTAGCGCTGATGAAGGCGATAATACAAGCCGGGTTGTTGTCGGTATACAGAAAGCCTGGCTGCAGTTGTGGCTGGACGAAGCAGCGGCGCTGGGTATCAGTTTCAAAATGGTGACAGCAGATTTCATGCTGTTGCCACAGGAAGAGGAAACAGCCTCAATTCTTCTCGACAATGACAGGCTTATGTTCAACGCGAATGGTGAGGGGTTTGTGACTGAGCAAGCTCTCGCAGGCGGTCTGGTTGAACAACTCATTGCCCGGAAAGATATTCCCAGAGTTATTCTATTATCAAGAACATCAGCAAGTCTCTTTAATCTATCTGGCGTTGAGATTGAACATTTTCATATAAAAGACGAACATGCATTGACGGCTTTCTATGCGGCCAGCCTTCAGAAGCAAAAACCTGCGAACTTGCTTCAAGGTGAGTTTGAGCCCGGCATTGACTGGATGGCGTACACGAAACCGTGGCGTCTGGCCGGGGCTCTTCTGGCTGCGTGCATTGTCTTGTATTTTGGCATGTTGCTGGGCGAAGCCATCAGGTTCAATGCTGCTGCTGACAGAATTACCGCGCAGGCAGAAGACAGGTTCAGGGCTGCTTATCCGGATATGCCGATCCGCAATCTGCGCAGTCAGGCGCGCCAACTTGCCGGGACTGGTGAGGGCGGGTCGTCACAATTTCTGACGCTTTCGTCTCTTTTGACCACTTCTCTGGAGTCAGTTGGCGGTGCTGAATTATCCCTGCTCAGCTACAGCGAGGATGGCAGCCTAGAAGTCGAGTTGCAGTTTGCCACCATTGATGATCTTGATCGCCTGAAAGACGCCCTGACCGGAAGCGGGCTGAGTGTAGATGAAGGGCGCAGCCTGACCCCATCCGGCAATGGCTATTCAGGTCGTTTAACTGTCAGGAGTGCAGCATGATGTCCTGGTGGTCGGGTCTGTCAAAAAGAGAGAAGCTCCTCCTGTCGGTCATGGGTGGGCTGATTGCTGTTCTGGCTGTCTCTTTACTGGTTATCCGTCCAATGAATAACTACACCCAACAGGCGAGCCAAAATCTGATCGCAGCACAGAATTTATCACGTATGGTTGACCAGGCAGCTATTGCTGCGTCTATGCAGGATCGTGCCAGCGTCACGCCAGAAAGCCTACGTGGTGTTATCACGCGTTCAGCCCAGCAGGCGGGACTCCGTTGGATAAATATCCGAACCAATCAGGAAGAGCAGTCGCTGACGATTTCCTTTTCCGTGGCACCAGCCAGCGATTTCTTTGTCTGGTTGCAGGAATTGCAGGCACAGCATGGCATAATTGTCCGGCAGGCCCGCCTCAGCGACACCCGCAATAATGACGGTACAATCGATGCCAGCGTGACATTTGCTCAGGGCAGTTAGTCAATATGAGGAAACGCACACTTTATGGCCTTGCAGGCGCGTTCCTCTTTATCCTGCATATTGTATCTGCGCTGCCGCTGCAGCTTGCATTAGAATGGTCTGGGGTCGTTGACAGGGGACTTTCCTGGAGCGCGATAAGGGGCACTGTCTGGTATGGCGAGATCGACGATGCGCAGTACCTGAACTATCCTCTCGGCAATATCCAGCAGCAGACAGATTTCCTGCCTTTGCTGACCGGACGTGTATTCACAAAGTTTACCGTTAAGGGACCATCGCTTGCTGCAGTTGGCTCGGTCAGCACATCTCTCACGCAAACTGTAAACATCAGCGACACGATATTGATGCTTGATCTCGCACAATACAGCATCCGTGACGCATTTGACGCGCCGATGTCTGGTTCACTCAGACTTGATGTAGACAGATTGTCGTTCAGGGACCTTTCCTGTCAGGACGGTCAGTTTGCTCTCTGGACAGATACTCTGAGAGCAACAGCCCGGCGATATGGCGGGCAAGGCTTCCCGCTTGAGGGGAAAGGCTTTTGTGAGGACGGCACCATATACTTGCCGGTGTCAGGGCAGGGGCCAACAGAACAGGTCAGCCTTGATATTCAACTGGCCCCTAACCTCGATTACCTGGCGGAAGTAAGCGTCAGGTCTGCGACGCCTGATATTGTATCAGCCCTCAGCCTCTATGGTTTTGACAGGCAGGGGGATCGATTGGTAATGGTGCAGCGTGGCAATCTTCTGATTGACCCGTGATGAAGCTGGAAGGCACCAGGATGTTCAAGAAGTCTATCTGCCTGTCACTTGCCGTTGTTCTGCTAACTGCCGGCTGTAGTTCTGTAAGTCAGGGTATAAGTAACAGGCTACCTGCCCGGGACAACTCGGCACAGCCGGCTCAATCACGCAACGTCAATGCAACGGAAGCGCCCGATGTTCAGGCATTGCCAGTAACATCTTTGCCCTCCGGGAAATGCGGCATGTTACTCTGGACCCTCGATGCCAGAGAGCCTGTGCTGGTTTTCCGCGCTATCGAAGGGCAGGGCGCTGAGATGATTATTGAAGGGCGAAGCACACAGCTTGCTCTGGTCAGTCAGTCTGGTGAAAGTCGTTATGGTATAACATCCACTCAACAGTATACGACCTTTGATTCGGCGGCAGATATCAGCTCAATCAATGTGGATACGTCTTTTGGTCTTGCCTTCGAAAATGGCGTTTACGTGGAAAATGGCGTTATCACATTGACGAATAATCAGGGCTGGGAGCGATTGTTGCCGGTAGCAGGCTTAACCGGCTGCCGAAATTGACAACATCTTATAAGTGTATCAGCAAATTATTACACTTGTGCGAAACGCGATATTATAACCTAACATAATGTTTTTGTTGTAAAATTTCTCATTAGTCTTGCTCGCCTCATCCAATCTGCTCTATAGATCATCCAGTGCCTGCCGAGAGAGAATTTCTGATTTCATGAGCTCGTCTCATCATCATCACCATGGTCCTTGTGCGGACGAAACTGCAGATCGCCGCAGGCTTCTGCTGGCGTTCATCATCATCTTTGTTTTCATGGTGGTGGAGTTTTTCGGTGGTCTGCTATCCGGCTCGCTCGCATTGATGGCTGATGCCGGTCACATGGCGACAGATGCTGGTGCACTTTTCCTTGCGCTGATGGCAAAGTGGCTGTCGGCAAAAGATACTGATGCGGACCGTTTTCCATATGGTCTCAAGCGCGCGCAGGTGCTGGCGGGCTTCCTCAATGGTATCGGTCTGATTGTTCTCGTTGCCTGGCTCTTCTGGGAATCCGCACACCGTCTATTCAACCCGCAGGAAATCTCTGCCGGTCTGATGATGTCAGTCGCCATCGTCGGTCTCGGCGCTAACATTGCAGCATTCTACATTCTGCATCGTGGGAACATGCAGGACCTGAACATGCGCGGTGCCATGCTGCATGTGGTTGCCGATATATTCGGTTCGGCAGCGGCCATTGTGTCCGCTCTCGTCATCATGGCAACGGGCTGGGTAACGGTAGATATTCTGCTGACGCTGATCGTGTCGGCATTAATTCTCAGGTCAGCCTTTCCTCTGCTCAATGAAGCAGCGCGTGTTCTCTTACAGGGAGCGCCGTCCGACTTTGACTCGGATGAAATGAAACGCACCCTTACAAACGAGGTGCCACATATCTCTGACATTCATGAAGTGCAGATATGGATGTTGACGCCACAGGAGCCGCGCCTCGTCATGCATATTCAGGTTGATGATCCGTCCAGGGCGCAGCCAGTTTTGCAGGACGTCAAAGCTCTTCTGGCGAAACAGTACGATATTCATCATTCTACAATTCAGGTGGAATGCCCGAATTGTCCTGACAAAAACATTTTTCATGATGATCCGGACCATCACGAGGCATCAGAAAAAGATAGTCAGCCCGCAACAGGCCATTTTCGCAAGACGCAGGAAGTATCCGCCTGAGCGCATCCCTTGAGTATGTTCGTCAGACGCGGTGCTGATACCCCTTGGCCAATGGCCGCAGAATATAGGCGCGTTCGGGAGCAACCTGTACGGCGAAACGACCGGGCTTTTCTGGGGCGACAACTTTGCCCCCAACGGTACCCAGCGCGCCGATCAATGCGATGATTATGAGGTATCCTTCCCACATTTCCAGTGAAACAGATGCGGCTGCGACACCGAAAATTGCCAGTGACGCAACGGCATTCAGAGCAAAATCAGCGCGCCATTTGCCTGTCTGGGCATGCCGATACTTTCTGCTCGCCATGAATGCCATAATACCAGCCGTACCGAGGAAGAGAAGGTAGATACCAAGCCCGGCAAAACCGGTGCCGCCCATGATCTCGAAATAGATACTGTGCGCCGCCCGTGCCTCCCGGTAAGGCTCCACCTGATTGGCGATTGCCTGCTGATAGGAATTGCGCAGGCCAGCCCCGGTAAACGGGTGCTCCTGGGCCAGTTCATAATTGATGACCCAGGCATCTACACGCTCGAGGAATGAGGCATCCTCATCCGCGTTTTGAATGGTTGCCATACGATCTTTCCAGATGTCAGGCAGCAGGTTGAGCCCGACCGGAACGATGACGACGAGTGCTGCCGCCCCGATAATCATGTTGCGCCAGCTGCGGATGAGTATCATCGCCGCGAACACACCCAGCGCCACAAATGCGCCGCGTGAATGTGTGCCCAGAATTGCGATGATCGACAGCAGCAGCACAACCTGTATGCCCCGTTTAAGTAGCATGCTACTGGCCTGTCCCTGTAGATACAGGAACAAGGGCAGGGTGACCGCCAGGGCAATACCCATGTGGTTGTTGTCATAAAGTACCGTGTCTTCGAGGCCAAAATAGATGCGCTGCCCAAATGTGAGCAGCGTATAGACGCCGCCCTTGGCGCCATAAAAGCCCATCACGATCGCAAACATCCACAGCAGGGCGTGAAAGCGCAGGCGTGTTGTCACCATAATCATGCACAGCATGATGAAGATCAGGATCTTGACGAAGCGGCTGTAATACTCCCCCGAATAACCGGGGTCGAGAGATTGTGTCTGCGCAACCCATAGCCAGAAACCGAACAGGCCGAGCAGCACCATCAACGGGTTGAGCCGCACCCGCTCATATTCCTGATGCAGGAAGAAAGCGATGAAGGTCACCCCGGCAATCAGGGTATTGAGGGGCAGGTTGGCTGCCGCATAGGCCGCCTGTTGCGGTGTTGCCAGCGTAAACCATGCCCATAACAGGATACCCACGAACGGGTATCGAAGGGTAATCCCGAGGCAGCTCAGGATGAATAATATGAGTAGCAGGTCACGCATTGCACAAATCGTTTACATTTAGTGCAGCACGATATCCGAATTTGGTAAACAGGTTCCTGTAAAGCCGTAAATGCCTTCAGGCTGCCTTGCGCTTCTTTCGGGTGGCTTTCTTGGCCGGGGCCTTGCGGGCAGGGCGCGCTGCCGGTTTTTTCTCAAGCACCTCTTTCAGGAACTGGCCTGTATAGCTGCGCGCAACATCTGCCACCTCTTCAGGTGTACCTGCCGCCACAATTTCACCGCCGCCATCGCCGCCTTCCGGTCCAAGATCAATAATCCAGTCGGCCTGTTTGATGACTTCCAGATTATGCTCGATAATCACAACCGTATTACCCTGATTGACCAGTTCCTGGATCACCTCCATCAGGCGGCGCACATCCTCGAAATGCAGGCCCGTGGTCGGTTCATCCAGAATGTACAGCGTCCGCCCGGTTGCGCGTTTCGACAATTCCTTGGACAATTTGACGCGCTGGGCTTCACCGCCGGAGAGGGTCGTCGCCTGCTGGCCAATCTTGATATAGGAGAGGCCAACCTGGTTCAGCGTATCCATCTTGTCGCGGATGGCCGGGACGGCGGAGAAGAATTTCGCGCCTTCTTCAACCGTCAT
Source organism: Aquisalinus sp. (assembly GCA_022763115.1). Lineage (GTDB taxonomy): Bacteria > Pseudomonadota > Alphaproteobacteria > Caulobacterales > Parvularculaceae > Aquisalinus. Next base: position 2,643 of record JALEGJ010000152.1, on the reverse strand, counting down.
GTCCAGAACATCGGCAATAGACTTGCCCTTGAACTCCACTTCCAGCGTCTCACGGTTATATCGTTTGCCCTTGCAGACATCACACGTGACATAGACATCGGGCAGGAAGTGCATCTCGATCTTGATGACACCATCGCCCTGACAGGCCTCGCAGCGTCCGCCTTTCACGTTGAACGAGAAGCGCCCCGGCTTGTAGCCACGGGCCTTGGCTTCCGGCAAACCGGCGAACCATTCACGGATTGGCGTAAAGGCGCCCGTGTAGGTTGCCGGGTTGGAGCGCGGCGTGCGCCCGATTGGCGACTGGTCAATGTCGATCACCTTGTCGAGATGTTCCAGACCCTGAATATCTTCATGTTTGCCGGGCACCTGTTTGGATTTCATCAGCTTGCGTGAGGCTGCCTTGAACAGGGTTTCAATCGTCAGTGTAGACTTGCCTCCACCGGAAACACCGGTGACGCAGGTCAGCACACCAAGCGGGAACTCTGCTGTTACATCCTGCAAATTATTGGAGGAGGCACCGATAATCTTGACCATCCGCTTTGGGTCCACAGTGCGGCGTTCATCCGGCACAGGCACTCCGCGCCGCCCGGCGAGATAATCGCCTGTCAGGCTATCCTTGTTCGCCATGATCTGTTTCGGCGTACCGTCCGCGACAATGCGGCCGCCATGCACCCCTGCACCGGGGCCAATGTCGATGACATAGTCCGCCGTGCGGATGGCATCCTCGTCATGCTCCACCACAATGACCGAGTTGCCCATATCCCGCAAATTCGTCAGTGTCTCAAGCAGTCGCTGATTGTCGCGCTGGTGAAGGCCAATGGAAGGCTCATCCAGCACGTAAAGAACTCCTGTCAGACCGGAGCCTATCTGTGAGGCCAGGCGAATGCGCTGGCTTTCCCCGCCAGAGAGTGTGCCTGACGCGCGTGACAAGGAAAGATAATCCAGCCCGACATTATTGAGAAAATGCAGCCGATCCCGGATTTCCTTCAGGATACGCGCCGCAATGGACTTTTCCTTGCGCGTGAGTTTCTTCTCAACCTCGGTAAACCAGGCGCTCGCTTCCCTGATGGATTTCTCGGTCGCTTCGGATACGTGCAGGCCGTCAATCTTCACGGCCAGGGCTTCCGGCTTCAATCTGTAGCCATCACAAACATCGCAATGGGCTATGGATTGAAACTTCTCCATTTCCTCACGCACCCATTGCGAATCCGTTTCGCGCCACCGCCGCTCCAGATTAGGAATGACACCCTCAAACGGCTTGACGGTCTCGTAACGGCGCAACCCGTCATCATAGACAAACTGGATATCCTCGCCCTTGGTGCCCCACAACACCTTGTCCTGCTGCTTCTTGGTCAGGTCACGCCAGGTATTCTCGACCGTGAAACCATAATGGTCACCCAGTGCCGCCAGTGTCTGCGTGTAATAGGGGCTTTGTGTTTTCGACCAGGCGGCAATGGCACCTTCGCGCAGGGTCTTGTCCCGGTCAGGCACAACGAGATCTTCATCAAAAAACATCTGTGTACCCAAACCATCACAGGTCGGGCAGGCGCCAAAAGGATTATTGAAGGAGAACAGCCTTGGCTCAATCTCGTCAATCGTGAAGCCGGAAACCGGACAGGCAAACTTGGCGGAAAAAATTGTTCGCACCGCGTTGCCGTCATCGTCCTTCTTGTCGGCGCTTTCTGCTACGGCAATACCATCGGCTAGATCAAGCGCCGTTTCAAAACTCTCGGCCAGTCTGCTTTCAATGCCTTCCTTGATGACAATTCTGTCCACGACAACATCAATATCGTGCTTCAGCTTCTTGTTCAGGGCCGGCACATCAGCAATATCGTGAAACTCACCATCCACTTTCACACGCTGAAAGCCCTTTTTCATCAACTCGGCGAATTCTTTTTTATACTCACCTTTCCGCCCCCGGATGATCGGGGCCAGCAGATAGAACCGGCTTTTCTCCGGTTCATTCATCAGCCGGTCAACCATTTCGGAAACAGTCTGCGACGTGATCGGCAAGCCGGTGGCCGGTGAGTAAGGCACCCCAATACGTGCCCAGAGGAGGCGCATATAATCGTAAATCTCGGTCACCGTGCCCACGGTGGAGCGCGGATTGCGCGAGGTGGTTTTCTGCTCAATGGAAATGGCGGGCGACAAACCCTCAATCTGGTCGACATCCGGCTTCTGCATCAGCTCCAGAAACTGACGCGCATAAGCAGACAGGCTCTCTACGTAACGCCGCTGTCCCTCGGCATAGATCGTGTCAAAGGCGAGCGATGATTTGCCCGAGCCTGACAGGCCGGTAATCACCACCAGCTTGTCGCGCGGAATATCAACCGTGATATCTTTGAGGTTATGCTCGCGCGCACCGGCGATGTGAATGGTTTTGAGGGACATGAAAACTCTTTCGTTGGTACGTGGTTAAATAAAGCAGCGAGTCGCCCTTGACAAAAAGAACATAATGCGAACATATAGGAAGTGGCCGGAGAAGACCGTTTTGTGGAAAATTATGCATCCCGACGCGGGCAAGCCGCATTAAGGTGCTGTTCTTTACTTGGGTATCGGAAATTTGGAGGTATGTGATGGCGGGTAGTGTAAACAAGGTAATTCTGGTGGGCAATCTGGGCGCGGACCCGGAAGTGCGCCAGT